>NZ_CP150274.1:5826403-6168538 GCF_037977055.1 Paenibacillus sp. FSL K6-1096
GGGATTCAGGTGCGTCGAAGGTGAGGGCAGAGGCCCCCATGACTTCGGCCAGACCGGCGAACAGACGGACAGATATTTGCATGATTATTTCCCCCTTCAGGACTTATCGGTGGACAAGCTATAATGATTCCAATATACCATATTGGTTCTGAAAATGTTATGCTAACTCTAGAACAGCACAAGCCTGCCGCTTACACTATAAACGGCTGTACAAGTGGGAGGGAAGCGAGCTAATGAAGTCTGGGCCAGAGCGGTTAACCATTATCCATACCAATGATATACATAGTCACTTTGAAATGATGAGCCCCGCCGCCGCCGAGATATTCGCGATGAAGGCTGCGGCGGGAGATGAGCCGGTGCTGCTGCTGGATATCGGCGACCATATGGACCGCGCAGCAGTAGAGACTGAAGGCACGATGGGCCAGGCCAATATCGATATCATGAATCTGACCGGATACGATGCCGTCACGATCGGCAACAACGAAGGGCTGACCTTCTCCAAGGAGATGCTGTCGGCTGTATTTACCGGCCTTCAGTGCCCGGTTGTATGCTGCAATTTCCTCGATGCGGCAACAGGAGAGCCTCCGCACTGGATGCAGCGTCATGCCATCCTGGAGAAGGACGGAATCCGCATCGGGCTGACTGGCGCTACGGCGGCGTTTACCTCCTTCTATTCCCTGCTGGGCTGGGATGTACTGGACCCTGAGGAGGCGCTGCGCGAGCAGTGCGAGCTTCTGGCCCCGCAGGTGGATCTCCTGATTATTCTGTCTCATCTGGGGCTTCCTGCGGATCAGAAGCTGGCGGAGCATCTGGAAGGGGTGCACGCCATTCTGGGCGGCCACACCCATCATATGCTGGAGCAGCCGCAGATCATTGCGGGAACGGCGGTATGCGGAGCCGGCAAGTTCGGCCGTTACGCCGGACGGCTCGTATTCGAGCGGGAGCATCCGGGAGCCGCCTTCCGCCTGGCTGAAGGGGGATGCACGGAAGTTGACCCTTTGCTGCAGGAGGAGACGATTAGCCGGGCCGCAGCGATTCATCTGACGCGGGGCCGGGAGGCGCTGGAGGAGACCGTCGCTATTAGTGACCGGATGCTGCCGCTGGACCTGCAGGGGGAGTCCCCGTTTGCCAACCTGCTGGCCCAGGCCGTCCGGCGGTTCACCGGAACTCCGATCTCGCTGGTCAATTCGGGCCAGCTGCTGGGGCCGCTGCCGGAGGGCAAGATCACGGCAGGCATGCTGCACGCCTTATGTCCTTCGCCGATCAATCCGTGTATCGTCCAGCTCACCGGTAAGGATATCCGCATCGCGCTGGAGCAGAGCCTGCTGGCTGAATACCGCAACAAGATCATCTACGGCTACGGCTTCCGGGGAGAGATGCTGGGCACACTGGCCGTGGACGGATTAAACATCTTGTACGATCCCAGGGTGATGCCGTATGATAACGGTATTGCCATTTTTGCGGGCGGCGAGCAGCTGGAGGATTCTAAGGTTTACAGTGTGGGTACGCTGGATATGTTCACCTTCCGTACCGGCTATGAGAGCCTGGCGGACGGCCGGGACCCTGTGTATCTGCTGCCTCATTTCCTGCGCGACCTGCTGCGGATGGAGCTTCAGCGCCCGGGCAGCCTGGATGAGTGTGAAGCGCTCCGCTGGGAGAGACGATCCCCCTGATCATCCTGTAATATTCAGTTAAATAACAGTAATCGTTGTTGTTATCCATGTTTCATTGACCAGATCAGGAGGAAGTATTATGGATATGATTACGGCAATCATTCTTGCCATCGTAGAAGGAATAACCGAATTCATCCCGGTGTCGTCAACGGGACACATGATTCTGACGACCAAGCTGCTGGGCTTCAGTGAGCAGGATTCGATCATGAAGACCTATGAGATTGTGATCCAGCTTGGGGCGATTCTGGCGATTGCCCTGGTGTACCGCCAGCGGGTGCTGAATCTGCTTGGCATCGGACGCAGCCGCAGAAGCAGCGGCGTTATGCCGGCATCGCGCCTGAATCTGATTCATGTGCTGCTGGGTATCGTGCCTGCGCTTGCTGTAGCTTTTTTCGCCCGTGATTTCATCAAAAGCCTGTTCGGGGCATCCACCGTGCTCTGGGCGCTGGTGGCCGGGGGGATTCTGATGATTGTTGCGGAATGGGTGAACAAGCGCAAGATCCGCATCACCGCGCATGAGCTGGATGACCTGTCCTACGGGCAGGCGCTGGCGATCGGACTCTATCAGATTATCTCTGTTCTCTGGCCCGGATTCTCCCGCTCCGGTTCGACCATCTCCGGGGGGATGCTGAGCGGTGTCAGCTACAAGGCTTCGGCGGACTTCTCCTTCCTCATCGCCATTCCGATTATGTGTGCGGCCTCAGGCTATGAGCTGCTTGATTCCTACCGCAATTTCACGACGGAGACGATCGGATATTTTGTCGTCGGCTTCATTATTTCCTTCATTGTGGCCTATGTGGTTGTCGTTCTGTTCATGCGGATGATCCAGAAGATCAGACCTACACACTTCGCCATCTACCGCTTCATTCTTGCAGCCGTCTTCTGGCTGTTTATTATGCGTTAAGCCTCCGAAGTTCCGGGGAAGGAACCGCTCCTGACATCACACGCTTGCCCGGTCGCTCAAGGTAACGGTATAGCATAGTGCCTGGACCCGAGGATTCCGAAACAGAATAGCAATTTTACCGTTAAAGGCAGGAGTGAATCAAGGTGCGTCTAGTATCCGTGAATCGGCTTCAGGCGGGAATGAAGCTGGGTAAAAAAATATATAATGATGAAGGGCTGGTTCTCCTCGCTGACGGGGTAGAGCTGACTGATGCCTTGATCCGGCGGCTCGCCAAGATCGATATCGGCTACATCTATATTGAGGACGCGGCCACGGAGGATATCGTTATTCCCGGTATGCTGCAGGACGAGACGCGCAATCAGGCGCTCAAGGTGATCCGGGGCCAGTTCCAGCAAATGTCTGGCGCTTCCGGGATAACCAAAGGCTTCTACCATCTGGACAAGAAATTCTCCAAAATCATGGATTCGATTCTCGAAGATATGTCCTCGCAGGAGGACCCGATGATCATGCTGCTTGATATGCATACGGCAGACAACTACCTGTACGTCCATTCCCTGAATGTATGCCTGTATACGCTGGTGCTGGGTATTGCCCACGGGTACAGCAGGGAAGAGCTCCGGACGATCGGCCTGGGCGCGCTCCTGCATGACATCGGCAAGACACAGATTCCCGTCAAAATTGTCCAGAAGCCCGGTATGCTCAGTGATGAGGAGTTCCGCATCATGCAGGCCCATACCGAGATCGGCTACAAGATTCTTAAGGATGAGCCGAATATTCCGCTGCTGGCGGCCCACTGCGCGCTGCAGCATCACGAACGCATAGACGGCTCGGGGTATCCGCGCGGACTGACCGGCCAGCAGATCCATGAATATGCGAAATGGCTCGGGGTAGCGGACTCCTATGACGCCATGACCTCCAACCGGATCTACAAAAAAGCGATGCTGCCCCATCAGGCGGTTGAGGCGCTGTATGTCGGCTCCGGGACTCTATATGAGCAGAAGCAGCTGGAGCTGTTCAGAGACCGTGTGGCCATCTATCCGCTGGGGCTTACGGTCAAGCTGAGTACCGGCGAGAGCGGCGTTGTGGTAAGGATTGACCCTGCTATGCCGCACAGGCCTGTGGTCAGAGTGCTGAACGGGCCGGAAGGGGAGGAGCTTACCCCTTACGAGCTGGATCTCAGGAAAGCTCTGTCTGTGGTGATTGCCGGGGTAAGCGACGGGGATGAGGCGGCTGTGAAGAGTACAGGAAAGTGAGGGGCAGCGAGGAGAGAGAAGGAGCATCTGCAGAGGCTGCTGCGGAGGCTGTATTCTCCGCCTGGCTGTTTTTTTGCACCGTGTGGATAAATTGGACGCTTGAGCCGGGCGTGTCTCAGCAGTTTTCCGGCAGTCGTGGTATGATATAGCATAAGTTATCGTTCTTTTTGAATTACTTTGGGTTAATAATAAGGAATAAGCATTAGAAGGAGCATTAAGAAATGAGCATACTAGAGCCATCATCAGCAATAATTCCCTTAAAGGAGCTGTCGCCGGAGTATGATCCCTGGGACCCGATCACCTCACTCCGCCAGTACGGACGGCATGTGCTGACCAGTGTGGAGATGACGGTTACGAATCTGTGCAATATGCGCTGCGAGCATTGTGCTGTAGGCGACAGCCTGACCATGAAAGAGGGAGAACTGCTGCCGCTGACTGCTATGCTGAACCGTCTGGAGGAGGTAGAGCATCTGCAGACGATCAGCATCACCGGCGGTGAGCCTATGTTCCGTGCGGGAACGGTGGAGAACACCATCGTGCCGCTGCTGAAATATGCACGGGAGCGGGGCATCCGCTCCCAGATCAATTCCAATCTGACGATGCCGTATTCACGTTACGAGAAGTTGCTCCCTTACCTGGATGTCATGCATATCTCCTTCAATTATGTGAACGGAGATGACTTCCATGAGGTGGGCTTCGCGAACAGCGGACATCCGGTCTCGAAGGAAGCGGCTTACCGGCTGTATGACACGATGCTGGAGAATTCCCGCCGGCTCAGCAGTGACGGGATGCTGATCTCCGCCGAATCGATGATCAACTACCGCACGCATACCAAGCTCCCGCAGATTCACAAGCTGATCGGTGACATGGGCGCAAGGCGGCATGAGGTTCACCCGATGTACGCCTCCAGCTTCGCCTCGAAGCTGCCGGTGCTGTCGCTGCCGGAGATGGCCGCTGCTATTCATTCTCTGCTGGATCACCGCGACCCGCAGATGTGGATGCTGTTCGGCACCCTGCCGTTCTTCGCCTGCAGCTTCCTGGAGGAGGATCAGAAGCTGCTGCGCAGACTGCGCAGCGAGAAGAATGTGACGCTGCGCAATGACCCGGACGGAAGAAACCGGGTGAATGTGAATCTGTTTACGGGCGATGTGTTCGTGACGGACTTCGCGGATATTTCAGCATTCGGCAATATTGGCAGCGCCCGGCTGGATGATATTTTTGCCGAGTGGCAGACGAAGCATCCTCTGAATCAGAAGGTGAACTGCCACTGTGATGCAGCCGGCTGCTGCGGGCCTAATCTGCTGGTGGCTGATATGTACTACCCTGAGGTTGATTTCAAATCCAGAAAGGCGATCACTCTGTAGAAAAGAGGCGTTATTATAGTGGTGCATACGGAATTCGAGATAGGAAGCTTAGTGCTTAATCTGTTGCTCGTTCTGGTGCTCGTATTATTGAATGGAATCTTCGTAGCGGCGGAGTTCTCGCTGGTTAAGGTCAGGCATTCCCGTCTGACCCAGCTGGTCAGCGAAGGCAACAAAATGGCCGGCTATGCGCTGAAGGTCAACAAGAAGCTGGATGCCTATCTGTCGGCTACGCAATTCGGGATTACCCTGGCCTCCCTTGGACTTGGCTGGATCGGGGAACCCGCGATATCCGAGCTGCTGGTGGAGCCGCTGATGTATAAGTTTGGCGTCACAGACCATACCTTGATCTCTACAGTGTCTGTGGTGATCGGCTTCTCGATTATTACCTTCTTACATATTGTGCTCGGGGAGCTGGCCCCGAAATCGCTGGCCATCCAGAAGACTGAAGGCTCGGCCCTGCTGCTGTCGGCTCCGCTGATGTTCTTCTACAATCTGTTCCTGCCCTTCATCTGGGTGCTGAATGCTTCGGCCAACGCTCTGCTCCGGCTGTTCGGTGTCGAACCGGCCAGCGAAGCCGAGGCGGCCCATTCCGAAGAGGAGATCCGCATTCTGATGAACCAGAGTGCGAAGAGCGGGGTCATTGACCAGGATGAAATGAAGCTGATGGACAATATCTTCGAGTTCTCCGACCTGCTGGCCCGTGAAGTGATGCTTCCGCGGACGGATATGGATGTACTGTACAGCAATCTCCCGCTGGAAGAGAACATGCGGATTATTACCGAAACGAAGCACTCCCGTTATCCGGTGGCCTTCGAGGACAAGGACCGGATTATCGGCTTCATCCATATCACCGACCTGTTGTTTGCGCCGCTGGAGCAGCAGAATGATCTGGCCTCTCTGGTCCGGCCGATTCTGAATGTACCCGAATCCATGGAGATTAGCCATGCGCTGCGGCTGATGCAGAAGAACAAGGCACAGCTTACTCTTGTCGTCGATGAATACGGCGGGACTGCAGGGCTGCTCACAGCGGAGGAGATTCTGGAAGAGATCGTCGGCGATCTGCATGACGAATTCGAGGATGAGCGTCCCAGCGTTGAGCGCAACGGGGACTATATCTCCGTGGAAGGCCGGATGCTGATTGAGGATGTCAACGATCTGACCGGCGTCGTGATCGAGGACGATGAGGTCGACTCCATCGGCGGCTGGCTGTTCAAGGAGCTGGAGGGCAATCCGACCAAGGGCAAGCAGGTAGTCGTTGGCGATGTTACCTTCGAGGTCGAGGAATCCACCCGGCTGCGGATTACGCGGATCAATATTCATAAGGCCACTCCGGAAACGCCGGAAGAGGAAGAACAGGACGGGGAAGAAGACAAGGAATAGAGGAAGATATACCCCCGATATATGTATGATCTAATACAGGCAGGGTAATCCGGGAGCCGGCAACAGGGCTCCCCGGGGCCCTGTTTTTTATTATAGCTGTTCTTTTCCCCCCTTGGCCCGTCATAAGTTAGTTACGAGGGAATGCCGTCAATTTGATTGAGGAGGAATGATCATTGAACTCCCAGGAGCGCGTATGGACACCATACAGGGGACCGTTTGATCCTTGTCCGCCGGTGCCGTTCAAGACGTATGTTGTGCCGCCGAACCAATTCGTTACGTTTCAGCCGCCGAATCTGCCGCAATTCTCCCTGCCGGAAGCGCTGAAGCACGGAACATTGTGGCCGTCGCTGTACAGCCCTTATGAATCCAAGTTCAAAGGAGGGAAGTAGGCTATGGACGCTAATCCTTGCGAACCCCGCTACTATGAGATGCTTGAGCAGCTGCAGGTGCTTGATTTTGCACTGGTTGAGCTGAACCTGTTCCTGGACACCCATCCTGAGGATCTGAAGTCAATTGAGCAGTTCAATCAGTTGACCTATGAGCGCACTAAGCTGGCGAACCAGTTCCAGGAGCTGTACGGACCTCTGCAGAACTTCGGCCGTGCGTATTCCAAATGTCCATGGCAATGGAGCGAGAGTCCTTGGCCGTGGCAGGTCTAGGTTGGCAGGAAGCCGGGAAGAATCAAGCCTGAGGAGGGGGAAGTTCACGAATGTGGATCTATGAGAAAAAGCTGCAATACCCCGTGCGTGTCGGCAAATGTGACGTGCGCATGGCCCGTTATCTTATGGAGCAATACGGGGGGGCGGACGGGGAACTGGCGGCTGCGCTGCGCTATATGAACCAGCGGTATGCCATACCGGACAAGGTAATCGGTGTTCTTACGGATATCTCCACTGAGGAATTCGCACATCTCGAGATGATTGCCACGATGATCTATAAGCTGACCAAGGACGCCTCGGTAGAGGAGCTGGAAGCCGCAGGGTTAGGGCCGAACTATGCGCAGCGGGATCATGCCCTGTACTATCAGAACTCAGCCGGCGTACCATGGACCGCATCCTACATCCAGGCCAAGGGCGATCCGATCGCGGATCTGTATGAGGACATTGCGGCCGAAGAGAAGGCCCGGGCTACATACCAGTGGCTCATCGACATGACGGATGATGTGGATCTGCAGGACAGCTTGAAGTTCCTCCGCGAGCGGGAGATCATTCATGCCATCCGCTTCAAGGAGTCGGTGCAGATCTTGATCGAGGAGAAGGATAAGAAGCGGGTGTTCTAAATCGTGCAGATACGATTCAAAAGCCCCTCAACCTTAATGGGTTGGCGGGCTTTTTTGATTTTCTGAAGGTATGCGAAAAACCGAATACAATGTGCCGGCATGCAGGCGGTATAAATTCTTACATCTACTATGAACACTTTTGGAACGGTTTCAGTCATTTTTCTGAAATGACCAATAATAACTATAAAATCAGAGGAAATGACAGGATAGCGGGCTTCAGATTAGCCAGCTTCTCTTTGCTGACACCTTCTCTTACATGCTCGTCCTCCGCGAACCATACGCTTTTCTTTTTGCTTTTGGTCTTTTCTCCTTATTTGAAGGGGATTGCTGTCTAATACAATAAAATTTAATATGCTTACATTGTGATGATTCTACGAACATATTACGCCGTTATGCTGTCTACTAGAACCGACAACAAGGAGCGTGAAAGTTCGTGAATAATCATCCATTTGTAAAAAAAGTATGGAGCGGGATTTTGGCTATGGCGATTCTGCTTCCCGTCTTTACACCTGCCCTGGCTCCGTTACCGGCTGCTTTTGGGGCTGCGGCGGAGCCAAGCGGTGTTGTGAAGGTAGAGGATTTTGAACAGGTGAGCTTAACGGACCTGACCTTCGACAGTGCCCGCATTCACAGCGGCAGTCTGGCGCTGGAGACCAATCCGAAATACGTACATAGCGGAGCGAAGTCCCTGCGGATTGATTATGACTTCATTGGCATAACCGATAACCCGTCTCAGGTTGCCGTTGGTCCGGCCACTCAGCTGCCGCTCTCGGATAGAACCCCCAAGAGAATCGGGATGTGGGTATACGCCAATCAGGAAGGGCATGGTCTGACCTCCAAATTCTACGTGTCTTCCACGGGCAAATCGAAAACGTATGAAATCAGGAGTGAAGAGACCGGGATCGACTGGAGCGGCTGGAAGTATGTTGAGGCTGATATTGGGTCTGACCTGACTATGCCGGGTACGCTGGCCTTCTACTTCCAAATGAAAGAAAGACAAATGAGCAAAAAGAATAAAGGCTCGATTTGGATTGATGACGTCAGGCTGATCTATGATGAGCCGATTAATGAGGATATGGATGTGCCTGTGTTAAGTCCAGCGGCACCAGCTCCTAATCAAATGTTGAGCGCTCCTGTCACTGACATTATTCTGTCTGCGGAGGATGCCAAGTCGGGCATTGATCCGGATTCGATCCGGTTAACGGTGGATGGTCAGGCTGCGGCACCGTCAGCTTATGCCTATGATCTGAATCTCAAGCAGATTATTTATCACCCGGAGCTTCCGCTGGCTGGAGGGTATCATCAAGTGCTGGCAGAAGTGAAGGATAGGGCTGGTAATCCGGCAGCGTCAGAATATGCTTTTCAGATTGAGCATGGGGCCAGATTTAGCTTGGAAGCCCCGGAGGAGGCTGTCAGTAATGACACCTACCGGCTGAAGCTGAAGGCGACGGACGTGGGCGAAGTCAAGAGCTTCCAGGCCAGAATCAAGTTCGATCCAGCGACACTACAGGCAAATGTAGTTACTGCCCGCTCCGGCTTGAGCCAGGTGAAGACGACTCTCGATAATACAGGCGGCTATGTTGAAGTCAGTGCAGAGGGACTGCAAGGGGATCAGGCGGAGGCTCTGGCAAGTATTGATTTTGAGGTGAACCGGTCTGCGAAAATGGAGCGCGGCGAGACGGCCAAATATATAGAGATGGTGGATGGCAGCTTCGGGTATGGAAGCGGGACGCCAGTTCGTTCCTTAGCCTCCCCTCTTACGTTTAAGATAGGGTTTCCTTACAAGATCAGCATCAAGGGATCAGGCTTGCTCACTCAGAGTATCATCACGGTTACCTCCCGCGCAGGAGCGCCGGTGGAGGGAGCCGGGATTGATTTTACCGATACCAGCGGTCCTCAGACTTATGTGCGTGTAACCGCCGACGGGGCCAAAGTATATGCCAAAGCCGATTCATCGTCTGCAATACTGCTTACTGTTGAGAAAAACGCGCAGATGTTCGCCACAGCAGGCAGTGCCTCCGAATTCACCAAGGTGTATTTGCCGGATGGCAGCAAGGCGGGGTACATCTCATCCGTGGATGTGGAGCAGGATGATCTTACCACAGGAATGGGCTTAACGGATGCCAAGGGAGAGATTCGTACGTCCCTGACTAACCTTGCCATTGGCACTTGGAGCGTGCAGGCGGTCAAGGATGGTGGTACCAGCGAGAGTATCCGTATGAATGTTGTAGCTCCGTTTGGCGGGGAAGATCCGCAATATGTGCAGACCTTTGTTACCGAGGATATGAAGACAATGATGAGTGTCGGGTGGCAGAGCGCGCCGAGTGTTCAAGAAGCTTACATCCAGTATATGAAGGATAGTGATTGGGTGGACAGTGACCTGACGAATGCTCCTGCAAAAGCAGCCGTACAGCGTGCGTTCTCTGACGTGGAGGTCATCCCTGAGGCTGCAGGCGGACCTATGGGCGAAATTAAGTTCCACAACGCATTGGTGACGGGGCTTGAGCCGGGTACAGGGTATCATTACAGAGTCGGCTACGAAGGCCATTGGAGCGATTGGTACAGTTATAAGACGGTGGAGGCTGCGCCGGACAAGCCTGTTTCTTTTGTATTTGTAACCGATTCACATACCAAAGGGGACAATGGGCTGGAGACCTATCAGCAATTGATCAAGAATGCGTTCACCAATTATCCCGATACCCAGTTCATTATGCATGGCGGTGATATGGTCGATGACGGAGCGGTTTTGAATGAATGGAACCAGTTCCGGGAAGCTTCGTCGGTCTACGCCTCCTCTGTTCCTTCAGCGTATGCCATGGGCAATCATGATGTCAAAGGGGGAGGAAAGTACATTTTCGCCAAAGGCTTGGGGCTTCCTCTTAATGGGCCTGAGATCCAGAAGGAGTATGCTTATTCGTTCGATTCGGGAGAAGTGCATTTCGTGGTGCTGAATTCTGAAGCGGACGAAGTAACGATGGGCAAACAAGCGGAGTGGCTGCGGGAGGATCTAATAAGCAGTAATAAAAAATGGAAGATTGTCATGTTCCACAAACCTGCCTATCATACCGAAGACGGACGCGGTAATCTGATTGAATACACACAGACTTATTTTGCCCCTATTCTCGAAGAATTGAAGGTTGATCTGGTGCTGGAAGGCCATGACCATGTATATGCGCGGACTTATCCTATGAGCAAAGGCAAGCCGCTGCCAAGCGGAGAGCAAGGAACGGTCTATCTGGACGGCGGGGCGTCCGGCTGGAAGTTCTACGATGGAAGCAAATATGAGTATCTTGATTTCATGTTTGACGAGGATGTTCCGGTCTATTCAGCCATTCAGGTGAGCCATGATCAGATTATCATCCAAGCCCGCACTACAGAGAGTGCAGAATTCATTGACAACTATACGATTGTGAAAAAGGATGAGCGGACGCTCACTTCCGTGGCTGTAGCTCCGGCCGAATTGAAGCTGAATGCCGGCGATAAGCACGCGACGGTGCTTACAGCAACCTATAGTGATAACTCCACTGCCGATGTTACGAATCAAGCGGTATGGACATCTTCTAATGAGCAGGTAGCTACAGTAGATGCCGAGGGCATCATTCATGCCGTTGAAGTGGGCGAGGCGACGATCCAGGCGAATTACGGCAACCTGCCGCCGGTGAAGCTAACAGTAACGGTTCAGGCAGAAGGTACACCCCCTAAGCTGCTGAAGCTGATTGCCGAGCCTGGCACACACACCTTACAGGTGAACAAGCAAGCAGCTTCCGTGATTTCGGCGGTATATGACAATGGAGTAAATACAGTGGTTACGGATCAGGTCCATTGGACATCTTCAGATCCTGCGGTCGCCTCGGTGTCGGAAAAGGGGATCATTACGGGGGTTGCAGCGGGGGACGGGGTAACGGTCACGGCTTCCTTCGGCGGCTTAACCGTTGCGATTCTCATCGTCGTTGAGGGCGGAACGGTACCGGTGGTAACGCCGACGTCAACGCCACAAGCGGTAGGAACACCGGAAACAACGCCAGCACCAAAGCCGGCAGTAACACCGGCAGCAACGCCAAAACCAACACTGTCACCAACAGCAACGCCGACACCGTCACCGGCTATAACTGCCGCTCCTGTGAAGCCAACCTTAACCAGACCTGTGCTGAAAGACGGATTGGACTTAGATGCGCTAAAATCTATCGTTGCAACAGGCCGGACGGCTGCTATGGTTTCATTTAAGGATGTACCCGCAGTTCTGTGGAGTGCATCGTTCATTGAGCGTGCAGCCCGGATGGGGATGATAACGGGCTACGCGGATGGTTCATTCCATCCTGAAGCCAAAGTAACACGTGCGGAGTTTGCCGTAATGCTCACAAAAGCTTTCGGCCTGACCGGCTCACAGGGGACCGGATTCTCCGATACGCAGGGGCATTGGGCTTCGATGGCACTTGCAGCGCTTCAACAACATGGAGTGATTCAGGGCTATGCCGATGGTTCCTTCCACCCCAAGCAGGAGATCACCCGTGCGGAAGCTGTGACTATGCTGGCGCGTCTTACGAGCTATGTTCCCGGCACACCAGCACGATTCTCTGACCTCCCGGCAAGCTGGGCGGAAGAGCCAATTAATGCCTTCGCTAATGCGGGGATTATCTCAGGGACAGGCAATGGCGCCTTCAAACCGAAGGAATCCGCTTCCCGCGCTGAAGCCGTAGTGATGATCATCCGGCTCATGGATAAACTTGTTGAAACGGGTCAGGAGTAGGATAAATAGATTAAGATAATGCGAACATGTGTGCCTTTTGTTATATAATAATCCATTAAAATGGAATATAATCACAAGAAACAAGCAGGATATAACAGGAGGCGACTAAAATACCCTTACCGCATGATGAGGCTTTTAAGAAGCTGCTGGAGACGTTCTTTCAGGAATTTATTGAGTTGTTTTTCCCTGAGCTTGATTCGATGCTGGACTACAGTGAGACCCGGTTTCTGATGCAGGAGCTGCTGGTCGATATTGTTGGCGAGGAAGCGCGGGAGCTGGATCTGCTGCTGGAAATCCGCTACAAAGGATTGGACGGTTATATTCTGATTCATCTGGAGCCGCAGTCGTATAGGGATTCACGGTTTCATGAACGGATGTTTATTTACTTCAGCCGTCTGTTTGAGCGCTACCGCAAAGAGCATAAGCTGATTATTCCCATTGCGATCTTCACTTCAGATGAGATCAGGGAAGAGCAGGACACCTTGGAGATGGTGATTCCTGAGCACCAGATCCTGCGCTTTCAGTTTCTCAAGGTCGAACTGCGCAATCAGAACTGGCGCCGCTTTATTGATTCGGATAATGCGGTAGCTGCTGCGTTACTGGCCAAGATGGGTTATACTACAAGAGAAGCGAGAGATGTGCGCCGGGAGTTCCTGCGTATGTTCATGAAGCTGAAGACACGGCTCGATCAAGGACGGCTGGCGCTTGTGATGTCAGTGGCAGATTTATATTTCCAGCCGGACCGGGCCCAGGATGAAGAGATTATAAAAGAGTTAATGATACAATATCCGGAGGAGGGTGAAGCGATTATGGAATTGATGCCGGCCTGGAAGCGTTGGGGATACGAAGAAGGTATAGCTGAAGGCATAGAACAGGGAATTGAGAAAGGCATAGAACAAGGCATAGAACGGGGAATTGAGCAAGGAGTAGAAAAAGGCCAGGCGGAGATTATCCGCAAGCTACTGCTTCACGGATTCACTCCGGAAGAGGTGTCCAAAGCGGTGGAGTTACCGATAGAGAAGATTAAGAAGCTGATGTAAGCAGAGCCTCTCCATATATCCGTACGCAGACAAACAGACCGGCTAGCCTAAGCCGGTCTGTTTGGTGTGTCTACACCCACATTTTATTCAATATAGCTCTTCGTTGCTTCATACATCTGGGCCGCGTATTCATCAATCCGGTCGCGCGACATGCGCAGCCGTTCCACCGAGCTGCCGTATCCGATCTCCTGGAGGCCCTCAGTGAGTCCCTGGAAGATTCCATCCGTGAACGCATCTAACGGCTCGCCATGCACATGCAGTCCTGTTCCGCCGAGGTCCGTATTCACTGCCGGGGGCGCAACCTCGATCACTTCAACAGAGGTCGCGGAGAGCTGGAGCCTCAGACTCATGGTGAAGGAGTGTAGGGCCGCCTTCGTGGCAGAATAAATGGGGGCAATGGCAAACGGAGTAAAGGCCAGACCTGAGGTCACATTAAGGATGGATGCGGCTTCCTGGCTTGCGAAGTATGGAGCAAACAGCATCGCCAGATGAAGCGGAGCTTCAAGATTCGTGGTGATTTCCTGATTGTAATCAGCCCAGTGATGCTTCACATCCGCTGTCTGCACATTGAACCGCTGCTGAATTCCGGCATTGTTCACCAGAACATTCACTCCGGGATAGCTTGCGGTTACCCAGTCGAATAAGCCGAGACGTTCAGACTCTGCCTTTAAATCACACACTCGGGTAATCAGCTCCGGGAATTTCTCCTTTGCAGCCTGCAGCACCTCTTCACGCCGTCCGGTAATGATGACCGTATTCCCCATCTGGATGAACCGTTCGGCCATCGCCAGTCCAATGCCGGAGCCTCCGCCTGTAATCAGAATGGTGTTTGCTGAGAGCTTCATGATAAAACCTCTTTTCGATTAGTTTTCAAATAATTCGTATACCGCTCTATTTTCTTGTCTATCCCCTGCAAGGATTCGGTCATGAGTGCAATCTGGTCTAATACCGCCTGCTTATGTTCTTGAAACATGGCCAGCCGCAGCGCAATGGTGCTGTCCCCTTCTGCCATCCAGTCCACATATTGTCTGATCCGGCTGATGGGCATTTGTGTGTTTTTCAGATAGAGGATGATCTTAAGGAAAGCGAGATAATCCTCCGTGAAAATCCGCCTGCCTGCCTCATCGCGCTCCATCCGGGGCAGCAGCCCCTGCTTCTCATAATAACGTATGGTGGATTCCGGAACCCCTAACCGGGCCGCAGCTTCGCCAATGGAATAATACTTCATCTGGAGACCTCCAAAGTGTATGGTGTCGACTGATATAGCATACGACTTAAACTATGGTTTAAGTCAACCTGCTTTTTTGGGACTCTGTTAAAATATGGTTCTGGGGTAGTTTGCCAATTTGCTATAGTATGGGGAATACGTTTACAATTCATAGGTATGATCCAAAAATTAGGAGGATTCTAACATGACGAAGACTGATTTTGCGGCTTACAAGTGGATGAATGAGGGAGACATCAGGTTTGAGGAGAACGCGGTTATTATGAGTGCGCCGCCGAAAAGCGACTTTTTCTGCAACAACGGGGCCATTGCCGAGGAGGGGCTGACTCCTGAGAGTCTGACGAATGCTCCCTTCTTCTATACAGAGGTGACCGGAGATTTCGTGCTGCGCGTGAAGGTCAGCCATGACTTCAGGGATACGTATGATTCCTCTTCCATTATGGTGATGCAGGACCTTAGCGTCTGGGCCAAGGCCTGCTTTGAGCTGACCGATTTCAATACTCATGCCGTGGTCAGCGTGGTCACGAACCAGACCTCAGATGACGCGAACGGCTGTAACATTGACGGCAATGAGGTATGGCTTCAGGCGGCCCGGTCGGGTAACGCCTTTGCTTTTCATTATTCTACAGATGGAGTCAGGTTCGACATGATGCGCTTCTTCACGTTGCCTGTGGAAGACACGATCCGGGTAGGATTACTGGCCCAAGCCCCAACAGGTGAAGGCGGAGAGAGAAGGTATGAGCAGTACTCGCTGGAACCGCGGACCGTTAAGAATATTAGAGCTGGGGAATAAGCGGGCCTTTAGCCCGTACTTTTGGCCTGGCGGGGCCAGATGAAGTAAGTAACGGTGATGACCAGATCAATGCCGACAACAATCGACCAGATTCTCAGTGTGCCGGATAGCGCTTCAGTACGTGCGGGATCGCCAATCCAGACGATCAGTCCATAGAGAATACCTGCACCGAGGGCAAAAGAGAGCAGATGCCTCACCCAGCCTTTGAGATAATGCCTCGCATAGTCCAGGCCATACCGTTTCACCGGCTTCGCCCCTTGCTTCGTAACATAGTAGCGGAAGCGTTCGTCTGCCCAGGCGATCATGCTTTTGCCAAAGATCAGGGAGACCGAGATGTACACGGCTGCCAGCGCATGTGCAAGTGTAGCGGTAGCGCCCCGGGCGAGATCTACGCCGGAGACGGCCAGCAGAATGATATCCAGCACTGGAGTCATCGCCAGGAGAATCAGCCCCAGTGTAGGCCGTTTGAAGATATAGCGTGCTGTAAAGCCGGCAAGAATGACCACCCAGAACAACACCTCACAGGTAACAATTGCCCATGCAACCAGATTCATATCGCACCCCTTTTTATAGTCGATTGTAATAATAGTCTAGTCGAAGTATAGCAGCGGATTTTAAATAATACAAGTGTATTGCAAAAAACATTGCTTCGCGGCAGGGTTGTGCTAGAATAGGATCATGCCAAAAATTGTAGATCATTCCGAACGAAAATCACATATTGCCGAAGCCACCTGGCGTGTCATAGTGCGGCATGGAATCCAAGGGGCTACGGTGCGTAATATTGCTGCCGAGGCGGGAGTGTCTCTGGGGGCGCTGCGCCATTATTTCTCTACCCAGCATGAATTGCTGGATTTTGCCATGAATCTCGTGAAGGAGCGGGTTACTGTAAGGTGCATAGACATTATGCAGCAGGAGCTTCCCCCGAGAGAGAAGGTCTCCAAGGTTCTTCTGGAGCTCCTTCCTACAGACGAGGGCAGCATGGCGGAGATGGAGATCTGGCTCGCCTTCACCTTCCACCTCAAGACTCCGGGGGCATCGGGCACAGAGCTTGGGGATGGTATCCACCCTCTGGCCATCCGCCTGATAGAATATCTGGACGCGAACGCTCTGCTGAAGGAGAACCTGGATAAGGAGCTTGAAGCCGAGCGGCTGTATGCCATACTGGACGGACTGGCGCTGCACGCGCTGCTGGAGCCTAAGCGGCTGGACCGGGAGCGGATCATCCGGGTATTGGAGGGGCATCTGGATTCGATATGTATTTAGATTATCTGCCCCTCCAACTGATTCTTTCTCTTATTGACAAAATGTACTAGAATGGAGAGGGTTGAAGTAACCGGTTACGGGCCGGATTCAGAGAGGAGCAACGGATTCATGAAGTACCGCAGATTGGGTGGAACAGGACTGAAGGTCAGCGAGATCAGCTTGGGAAGCTGGCTGACGTATGGGGGTTATGTGGAGCAGGACCATGCGGTTAAGGCGATTGAAACCGCTTACTCGCTGGGCGTTAATTTTTTTGATACGGCTAATGTGTATGAAAAAGGGGCGGCGGAGCAGGTGCTGGGGGCAACCTTAAGCCACTATCCGCGTGAATCCTATGTCCTGGCGACCAAGGTATTCGGTGTGATGGGCGATGGTCCTAATGACCGGGGACTGTCCCGCAAGCATATCACGGAACAATGTCATGCCAGCCTGAAGCGGCTTGGTGCAGAATATGTGGATCTGCTCTATTGCCACCGGTACGATCCTGAGACTCCGCTTGAAGAGACTTTGCGGGCGCTGGATGATCTGGTCCGCCAGGGCAAGGTGCTCTATGTAGGGGTAAGCGAGTGGACGGCGGCACAGATGACCGAAGCGCTTGCCGTTGCTGACCGTTACCTGCTGGATCATATCGTGGTTAATCAGCCGGTATACAATATGTTTGAACGCTACATCGAGAAGGAGATTATTCCCCTGGGCGTGCGCAAGGGAATCGGTCAGGTTGTATTCTCTCCGCTGGCCCAAGGCCTGCTGACCGGCAAATACAGCTCCGTCAGCGACATTCCTGAGGATAGCCGGGCGGCAAGAATCGACTGGATGCGCAAAGGGATTACAGAGGAGAAGATTACCAAGGTCCAGGAGCTGGGCAAGCTGGCTGCGGAGCTGGATATCTCTGTCGGCAATCTGGCGCTGGCTTGGATTCTGCGCCAGCCGAATGTGGCCAGTGCCCTGGTCGGGGCCAGCAGTCCCGAGCAGGTGGAGCAGAATGTGCAGGCCTCCGGCCTGGAGCTTAGTGAGGATGTACTGGCACGAATTGAGGATATTATCGCTTAATCTATGATTTGAATCATTCGCATATGGAGAGGGAGGAAGCAGATGAAGGTTCTATTTATCGGAGGAACGGGGCTTATCAGCCAGGCGGTATCGCGGCTGGCAGTGGAACGGGGAATAGAACTGTATCTGTTCAACCGGGGAGAACGCAGCAGTCTGGTGCCGGAAGGCGCGCAGGTGATTCAGGGGAACATCCGTGACAAGGAGCAGGCGGCAGAGGCACTTAAGGGCTATGACTTCGATGTGGTGGTGGACTGGATTGCCTTCACACCGGAGCATGTGCAGACCGATATTGAGCTGTTCGCCGGAAAGACCCGGCAGTATATCTATATCAGCTCGGCGTCTGCTTACCAGAAGCCGCAGCGCCATTATCTGATTACAGAAGAGACGCCGCTGGTGAACCCGTACTGGCAATATTCCCGGGACAAAATTGCCTCGGAGCAGCTGCTTCTGGAAGCCTATAAGACCAGCGGCTTCCCGGTGACGATTGTCCGCCCTTCCCATACCTACGGGGATACGGCGATTCCGGCAGCGCTGACCAGCTGGAGCCATCCATGGTCTCTGATTGAGCGTATCCGCAAGGGCCAGCCGCTCGTTATTCATGGTGATGGCACTTCCCTGTGGACGCTGACACATAATACCGACTTCGCCAAGGGCTTCGTCGGGCTGCTGGGCCACCCGGAGGTGATTGGGGAGGCGGTACACATCACCTCGGATGAGGTGCTGAACTGGAACCAGATCTATGCAGCAATCGGGGAGGCCGCAGGCCGGGAGCCGAAGGTGGTGCATATGTCCACCGATTTCATCGCCGCGCATACACCGCCCGGGACAGCGGACGGGCTGATCGGGGACCAGGCGGTCAGCAGTGTGTTCGACAACAGCAAGATTAAGCGGCTTGTTCCTGACTATCAGGCTACGGTCCCCTTCGCTGAAGGGGTGAAGCGGTCGGTGGCCTGGTTCGAGGCCCGGCCCGAATTATGCACCGTGGACCCGGACTGGTCCAAGCTGCTGGACGGGTTACTGGCAAGGCATGGCGTGGATGCCAAGCTGCTGAGCTATTACGTGTAAGTAGAATAGATCATCCAGAACAGGTGCTGTCCGGGAACGGGCGGCACCTGTTCTGCGCTTTCAGCAGCAATTGTGTTTCATGCGCCGATGTCAGGTTATAGCATGAAAACCGGATTCCTGAATATACTCTCACTACCGAAATCCCCTTAATAAAGGAGTCCTGGCCATGCCGACACATCCTTATGTCTCCCGTTTCTTTGTGAAGAGCGATGCACGCCGTGAGCAGCTGGTGTATCAATTGCCGGAGGCCTGGTGGAGCCGACCTTATGAATATGAATGGTGTACCCACTTCATTTCACCGCATGATGTTGTGCTGGATGCAGCCTGCGGAATTTCCCATCCGCTCAAGTTCTATCTGGCCGGGCAGAGCGCTGAGGTCTATGCCTGCGATCTGGATGCCCGGATTCTGTCGCGGGAGGCCATTCTGCAGAATGTAGCCGAGGACATCGGTGCAGAAGCGGTCCGCCAGGTGGAGGCAGTGCCGGTGCCCCGTCTGCATCTGGCCCAGGCGAATCTGAGTAAGCTGCCGTATGAGGATGAGAGCTTCGACACGATCTTCTGCATTTCGGTGCTGGAGCATCTGTCTGTGCAGGACACGGTGCTGGCTGTCCGCGAGTTCCACCGGACACTGAACGGAGAGGGCCTGCTGATTCTGACCTTCGATTATCCTACCGTGAATCTGCCGCAGATGAATGAGATTCTGCTGCAGGCCGGATTCCGGTATTGGGGCGAGACCGATTTCAATCTTCCGCCAGACGCTGTGCATACGGAGCAGTGGGGCGGTCTGAACTGCTTCCGGGCGGTGCTCAAGAAGGTGGAAGTCTAGCAGAGTATTATCCTATCATTTGGTTGTTTCCTTCGGGTGTAGTAGAATAGCTTCAGGACAGAAGAAACAAGGAGACAACCTCACGGGGATGCCCAAAAAAGGAGATAGAGAACACTTGCGCAGATATGCTGTTATACTCATGATTCTGCTCCTGCTTGTCCCGGCTGCGGGAGTCAGCGGGCAAGGGGCTGCCCCGCAGGAGGAGATTCGCCTCGCGTTTGCCGGGGATATCCTGCTGGACGGCTTTGTCGGGGAGCAGATCGCCAAATACGGTGTGAATTTCCCTTTTCAGAAGGTGGCACCGGTGATGAAGAAGGCGGACTTGGCCTTCGCCAATCTGGAGACGCCGGTCTCGGTGCGCGGGGAGGCGGCAGGCAAGACGTTTGTCTTCCGCTCGAAGCCGGCGGCGCTGGCCGGACTGAGTTATGCGGGGATTGACGGGGTCACCCTGGCGAACAATCACATCCTCGACTATGGACGGACCGCCATGCTGGATACGCTGACGCATCTCGACCGGAACAAGATCGGGCATACCGGTGCCGGGTCCAATGCCGAAGAGGCCTTTAAGCCGTACACCAAGACCGTTAAGGGCAAGCGGATCGCCATTCTGGGCGCCAGCCGGGTGCTGTCTGACCCTTCCTGGTACGCCGGCAAGAACAGCCCGGGCGCAGCCTCCGCCTACAAGGATGAGCCGCTGCTGAGCGCGATTAAGAAGTCTGCCAAGGAGAACGATTATACCATTGTCTACATGCACTGGAATCAGGAATTCAAGGATTACCCAGAGGCGTATGCCCGCAAGCTGGCCCGGCAGATGATTGACAGCGGAGCGGATATTATTCTCGGGGCGCACAGCCACTGCCTTATGGGAATTGAATATTACAAGCATAAGCCGATTTATTATTCGCTGGGGAATTTCGTCTTCAACCGCTCCACACGGGGCGGGGACAAGACCCTGCATACCATGCTGGTTCACTTCACGATCGGGAAGTCAGGGGTGACAAGCAGCATTACTCCGGTCAAAATTATTGGCGGACAGCCTAATTTCATGGGCGACGCCTATAATAAAGAGACGGTCAGGAAGCTGAACCAGCTCTCCTATAATGCCAAGATCTCGCCCGGCGGAGTGGTCAGCGAGAAGCCCTGAAGCGCATGTGGATATGGTGAAGGTTCAAGAATACAGCCCGGGGACAGTTCATGCCCCCAGGGCTGTTTGGCGTTCGGCGCGGGATTATTCATTTTGTGCTATTCATTATTAGCATTGTACTAACCGCGTGCGGCTGATCTGCTCTACAATAGATACGGTGAGACACTAGCCCCGGTTAATGATTCACCGTCAGTGGAACGATAATATAGACATAACGAAATTGATGCAGAGGATGTTCCGCGAATGATGCCCAAGCTGAAGAAGTACATGCCTTTTACCTATAAAATGATGATTCCCTACCTGGCGCTGGTGCTCCTCACCGATGTATTCATCGGATACATTTCCTATTCGATGCTGACCGACTCCCGGACGGAGATGGCCGAGTCCAACATCCGTACCGGGATGGAGCAGTCCAGGAACAATATCCGCTACCAGATGGATGAAATCCAGCGGATGTCGGACAACCTGTTCGGCAGTCAGCCGTTCCAGCGGGCGCTGAGTCTGAAGGGGACTCCGTTCGAGATCTATCTGGCGATGATCGATGAGATTGTCCCGCAGATTACCGCGCCGCTGCAGCTGTTCGGGAACAAAATCCGCTTCATGCTCTACACGCCGAACACGGATATCAATATTGTGTCCGGCGATAATCTGGATGAGCCGATCAAGGACAGCGACTATTACATTCTTCCCATTGAGGATATTGAGAGCAGTGAATGGTACCAGTCGCTGAAGGATTCCAAGCGCGACAACCTGTGGCTGCAGATTGATACAGACCGCAAGCTCGGCAATCTCTCCCATGTGCGCACGCTCGTCAGCTTCAGCGATTACCGGACCCTGATCGGCTACGTGCGGATTACCGTATCGCTGGAGGACCTGTTCGGCGGCTTCGACACCTTCCCGCTGGAGGAAGGTATTACGCTGCGGCTGGTAGAGGAGACAACGGGCGATATTCTGTTCCAGCGCGGAAGCGCCGAGTATAATAACACGCATGAGAATGTCCTCAGCCTGCATGAGCAGATTCCGGGCAGTGACTTCGTGATTGAAGCAATGGTTCCGGATAAATATCTGACCCAGGATGCCGGACGGCTGCGCAGGGTAATCATTGCGGTCTGCTCCTTAAGCTTCCTGGTTATGACTCTGATCGGCTATCTGGTTGCCCGGATCTCCGGGCGCAAAATGAGCCGGATCGTCGGCCTGGTGCGCTCCTTCCAGGACGGGAATTTCCAGAAGCGCATCCGCTTCTCCGGCAATGACGAATTCGTGCAGATCGCGGATTCCTTCAATGATATGGCCTCCAATATCCAGGGGCTGATCAACAGCGTCTATGTGCAGGGCATCCAGAAGAAGCAGGCAGAGCTGGAGGCGCTGCAGGCCCAGATCAACCCCCATTTTCTCTACAATACGCTCTCTACGATAAGCAGCCTGGCGAATCTGGGCGAAATCGGCAAAGTCACGGAAATGGTCCAGGGGCTGTCGCGCTTCTACCGCCTGACACTGAACCAGGGGAATGTGTACATCGAGCTGCAAAAGGAGCTGGAGCAGGTGGCGACCTATCTGGAGATCCAGCGGGTCAAATATGCTGATACCTTCAAGCTGTATGTGGATGTGGATGAGGAGATCCTGCAGATGCAGGTGATTAAGCTGGTGCTGCAGCCTTTTGTGGAGAATGTGTTCAAGCATGCCTGGTTCGGCGAGACGATTGCCATCCGGTTAACCGGTAGGCGGGTGGGGAGCAACATTGAGCTGAAGGTGATTGACAACGGCATCGGGATGAGGCCTGAGGTGGTCAAGCGGATGATGCAGGGACCGAGCCAGTCGGGCGGATACGGAGTGAAGAACGTCGATGAGCGGATCAAGCTCAGATACGGCGATGCCTTCGGCGTCACCATTGCCAGCATCTACGGAGGAGGTACAACCGTCAGACTGCTGCTGCCCGCTGGAGTCCAGGATCACGAAGAGAGCTAGAGGAAGAAGCATCATATACACACGGGAGGAAAAAGATAGTCATGAGTATCAATGTATTATTGGTGGACGACGAGGCTGTCGATCTGGAATGGCTGCGGCGCAGAGTGCTGGCGAGTCCTCTGGACCTCGCCGTTGTAGGAACGGCGAACAGCGGCTTCAACGCGCTGAAGATTATGGAGCAGGAACGGGTGGATCTGATCCTCTCGGATATACGGATGCCGATTATGACGGGAACGGAGTTCGCCCGCCGGGCTAAGGTGATTAATCCGAAGGTCAAAATTGTATTCATCAGCGGCCACGAGGATTTCAGCTATGCGAAGGAGGCGATTCAGATCAACGCCTCCGGTTATCTGCTGAAGCCGGTGGAGGACAAGGACCTCTATGACATGATCGGGTCCCTGGCCGCTGCACTGGAGCAGGAACGGGAGCAGAGCCGTTCTTTCAGCGAGGCGCTGTCCCTGGTGAACAAGGAGCTGATCCTGCGCTGGTTCGAGGATACTTCCCCTGAGCCGGCGGAGCCGCATCTGCGCAGTGCGCTGAATCCGCTGCTGCAGAAGGGGGCGGTAGTCGCCATCGCCGAGATCGATGATCTGGAATGGAAGCTGCGCGATCTGTCCGAGGAGGAGGCGCGGGTCAAGACACGGCAGATGGCCGGCCTGATCAAGGACTTCGTTGAGTCTGCCAAGCTGGGTACGCTGATCCCGCTCCATCATCACCGGTTTGTCATTCTCTGCAGCCTTGCGCCGGACAGCTTCCTGAGCCTGCTTGATGAGCTGATCCGCAGCATGGCCAAGGAATCCCCCTGCACGCTAACCATCGGGGTGGGGCGTTATGCCCAGGATGAGGCGGGCCTGCACGAGTCCTACCAGCAGGCCACGGCTGCGCTCAGCGCGAAGTGGCTGCTCGGGAAGAATCGGCTGATCCGCGACAGCCTGGAGTCCCAGCAGGGAACGCCGGGGGCTTGGACCGAGCAGACGGTGGACCAGCTGCTGGAGGCGATCATCCAGTACGATCTGGTGGCGATTGACGACCATCTGCTGGCGCTGTTCCGCAATGCGGGCAAGAAGGATGTCTATGAGCTGATTATCCGCATCACCTCTAAGCTCCATGCCGACCTGCAGCAGCAGAATGAGAATCTGTACGAGCTGCTGCAGTGGGAGTCCCATCAGCCGGATATCCTGTTCCAGTTCGAGACCATTCACGATATCCTGTCCTGGATGAGGCGGCGGTTCTTCGAGTTATCCGAGCTGCTGTACGTGAAGCGGCAGCGCCAGAAGCGCAAGCTGATCGATGAGATTATGAACTACGTCGAGGAGAACCTGGAGAAGAAGATTACGCTGAAGGAGGTCGCGGCCCATTTCGACTTCACCCCGAATTATCTCGGCTTCCTGTTCAAGGAGGAGAGCGGGCTGCCCTTCAGCGAATACGTCAATGAACGCAAGACAGCGAGAGTCTTCGAGCTGCTCAGCGATCCGACACTCAAGATCTATGAGATTGCCGAGCGTATGGGCTATAAGAATATCATCTATTTCAACCGGCAGTTCAAGCAGATTACCGGCATGACGCCGGGAGAGTACCGCAAGAAGCAGAAGATCTGAACAGGTTACCAAACGTTGCCAGCACTGGTTTTTCAAATCAGAGGCAACGTTTTTTTGTTTTTTGGAGAGGATATAACTAAACCGAATCGTTGCAAAAGTATTACTTTTAGTTGATAGCCCTAATCCTCACCGTGAGTACGCTTATTTATAATAAAACTATAGAGAAACGGAACAAAAGGAAAGGGGATTCAAGATGAAACAGAAACAACATGGCTTCTGGGATGATGTGAAGAAATACAGATCCTTGCTGCTTATGCTGACACCGGCTGTATTGTTCTTCCTGCTCTTTGCTTATATACCGATGTCGGGGATTATTCTGGCATTTAAGCAATACGACTACAACGGAGGGGTGTTCGGCAGCCCCTGGAACGGATGGGCCAACTTCAAATTCTTCTTTGATTCGGGTGACGCCTGGCGCGTGACGCGAAATACGGCTCTATATAACATTGCCTTTATCGTGGTTAATAATGTGTTGCAGATCTTCGCCGCTATCCTGCTGTTCGAGGTCGCCGGCAAATGGTTCCGCAAGCTGACCCAGACCGTATTGTTCCTGCCTTACTTCATCTCCTGGGTTGTTGTCGGCGCAATTGCGTATAACCTGTTCAACTTCGATGTCGGTACCATCAACGTGCTGCTGAAGGGACTGGGGATGCAACCGGTTGATATCTATAATACGGCAGCCTACTGGCCGTTCATTCTGGTCATCGTCTCCGCCTGGAAGACACTGGGCTACGGAACGATCATGTACCTGGCCGCGATCACCAGTATTGACACCGAGATGTACGAAGCGGCGGAAATCGACGGGGCGAATATTTTCCAGCGGATTATGAAAATCACGATTCCGAACCTGATGCCGACCGTCATCATTCTGGTCCTCTTGGCTATCGGAAATATCTTCCGCGGCGATTTCGGGATGTTCTACAATATGGTCGGCAACAACGGCCTGCTGTTCTCGTCCACCGACGTTATCGACACCTTCGTCTTCCGCTCACTGACCACCTCCAATGAGATTGGCATGTCTGCGGCAGCCGGCTTCTACCAGTCACTGCTTGGCTTCGCGACCATCATGCTCGCCAACTATGCAGTACGCAGATACGATAAGGACCGTGCCCTATTCTAGGAAAAGGAGGTAATGCCCCATGAGTTCAACAACTGCAAATATTCACTCACCGGAAATGCGCAAAAAGCCGGTTAACCGGGACAAGATGATCCTGTCCATCGTCGGGTACGTAACCCTTACTATACTGGCAGTCTTCTGTGTCTTCCCGTTCCTTCTGGTGATCTCCTCTTCCCTAAGTGACGAGAGTACGATCATCGAGAAGGGATTCCAGATCTTCCCGACAGCCTTCTCTACGGAAGCTTACAGCCTGCTGTTCAAATACCCGGAGGAGATGCTCAAGGCCTATGGGATTACGATCTCCGTCACCGCAATTGGTACGCTGGTCGGACTGTTCCTGACCTCGATGACCGCCTACGTGCTGTCCCGCAGAGATTTCAAATGGCGCAGCAGCTTCTCGTTCTTCTTCTTCTTCACCACACTGTTCAGCGGCGGTCTGGTGCCGTGGTATCTGATGATCGTCAACTACCTGCATCTGAAGGATACCCTCCTGGTGCTGATCCTGCCGATGCTGATGAACGTGTTCTACATCATCGTCATGAAGTCGTTCATGAGCAGCATCCCGGATGCAATTACAGAATCCGCCAAAATTGACGGAGCCGGCGATTTCCGCATCTTCATGCAGCTGATTGTGCCGCTGTCCAAGCCGGCGCTGGCGACCATTGGTCTCTTCATTGCCCTGGCCTACTGGAATGACTGGTATAATGCGCTGCTCTTCATCTCCAAGTCCGACCTGATGCCGCTGCAGTACTATCTCTATAAGATGCTCGGCAATATGGACGGTATGCGCAAGGCGATGATGGCCTCCGGCGCGGTGGTCAACACCGATCTGCCGACCGAGAGCCTGAAGATGGCGATGACGATTGTGGCCACCGGGCCGATCCTGCTGGCGTATCCATTCATTCAGAAGTATTTTGTTACAGGTCTTACGATTGGTGCCGTTAAGGGATGATCACAGGGCAACCTGGTTATCAATATAACAATCAAGCAACTATTATCTTAAGGGGGAAATACAGGTCATGATGAATAAGAAAAAGAAACTGACAGCTACGCTTGCAGCAATGATGACACTGGGGACGGTTCTCAGCGCCTGCGGCGGTAACAATAACGGTAATACAGCAGCTGAAGCCACCAAGGCTCCGGCAGCATCCGAAGGGGCAGCCACGAACTCCGGCGCTCCTGACACTTCCAAGGAAGTGAAGCTCAAAATGATTCTGCTCGGACCGCAGCCCGGCGATTACGATAAGGTCTTCGGCGAGCTGAATGCCAAGCTGAAAGAAAAAATCAATGCAACCGTGGAAACTGAATTCCTGGACTGGTCTGACTGGACTCAGAAGTACCCGCTGAAGTTCGCGGCCAATGAGGATTTTGACCTTGTGTATTCTGCGAACTGGGCCTTCTATAACGATCAGGCGCTTAAAGGCGGCTTCTTGGAATTGACCGATGATATGCTGCAAAAATACATGCCGAAGACCTGGGAAGTGATGCCGAAGGTGAACTGGGAGCAGGCTAAGGTAGACGGCAAGCTCTTCATGGTACCGAACAACAATGTTGAGGTAACCGATAAAGTGGTGCTGTACCGCGAGGATCTGCGCAAGAAATACAATCTGCCTGAAATCAACAGCCCTGAGACCTACGCCACATATCTGAAAACGATTGCTAAGGATGAGAAAGGCATCACCGCTTTTGGAGCGAAACCGGCAGACGGCTGGAAGTTCCATGAGCTGGATCAGACGCTGCTGGAGCAGAACAACAACTTCAAGCTGGTCGACCGCAGCCTGCTGCCGCTGGCGTACAAGCTCGAAGATGCTTCCGGCAAAGTCTTCAATATCTATGACACTCCAGAGTTCACAACCCTGCTGAAATACTACAAAGACCTGGCCGATAACGGCGCATGGTCGAAGAACGTAGTCAGCAACAAAAATGACGTATGGCAGGATGTCAAGGCAGGTAAGGTATCCTCTTATGCCCACAACCTGGGTACGGTAGCCGCTAACCTGTCCGAAATGCGCCGTGACAAACCGGAAATTGAGCTCGGCATTGCCGATCTGACACCGGACAAGAAGAAAATTGCTGCAATCTCTACACAGAACGGGATGTCCGTCCATGCCAGCTCGAAGAACCCTGAGCGTGCACTGATGCTGATCGACCTGCTGCAGAATGACAAGGAAATTCACGATTTGACTATGTACGGGATTGCCGGAAGCAACTACAATCCGGAAGGCGACAAGAAGTTCACTGCCGGTCCTGCTGCCGCGAACTACACAGGCTTCTCGAACTGGGGCTGGAACTCCCCGCTGAACCGTCAGGATGCTGCATATCCTGAGGAAGCAAATGCGATGTTCGACAAATGGCAGTCCAGCATCTACCACTTCCCGCTGGAGACCTTTGTCTTCGACTCCACACCGGTGAAGAACGAAGTGGCTAACATCGGCAACGTTATGCTGCGCTATGCAATTCCGCTGGAATACGGCTTGATTGAGGATATCGACAAAGGCCAGGCGGAACTGTTGAAGCAATTGAAATCTGCCGGACTCGATAAAGTACAGACGGAAATGCAGAAGCAAATCGATGCGTTCCTGGCTGCGCAGAAGT
Source organism: Paenibacillus sp. FSL K6-1096 (assembly GCF_037977055.1). NCBI lineage: Bacteria > Bacillati > Bacillota > Bacilli > Caryophanales > Paenibacillaceae > Paenibacillus > Paenibacillus sp. FSL K6-1096. The sequence goes on from NZ_CP150274.1 coordinate 5,854,682, forward strand.
AAGCATACAGCATAAGCTTCCAGACTGCTCCAAAGCATTGGCTTTGGGGCAGTTTTTGTGAAATCATAGGTACAGGTTGTATATGGATCATATCCTAACGGCAAAGGAGACCTTCTCATGAATTATACGATTCAGGCTCAAGTGTCCCCCAAGAATATCTATCCCTCTTCGCTTCGTCTGGGCGGAACCAGCCCCCAAGGAGATGAGATCAGCTTCACCAATTATTATATGGAGCTTAACGGCAAGCCTTATGTCGCGATCTGCGGCGAATTCCATTATTCCCGTTATCCCGAAGCAGACTGGGAGACGGAAATCCGCAAAATGAAGCTGTCGGGCATCAATGTAATTGCTACCTATATCTTCTGGAATCACCATGAAGAGCGGGAAGGGGAGATGGACTGGACGGGCAACCGCGATCTGCGGCGGTTCGTTAAGCTGTGCCGGAATAACGGACTCTATGTTATTCTGCGTGTCGGGCCGTTCTGCCACGGTGAGGTCCGCAACGGCGGGCTGCCGGACTGGCTGTTCGGGCGCGAGTTCGATGTCCGCTCCAATGATGCAGGCTATCTGCGGCTTGTTCAGCGCCTGTTCGGGGAGATCGGGCATCAGGCCCGCGGCCTGATGTTCAAGGACGGCGGGCCGGTCATCGGCATCCAGCTGGAGAATGAGCTGAATGCCGCCGCTGCACTGTGGGAGGAGACCGCCAAGCAGGGCGATGAGTATCTTAGCGGCGGGGTAAGCGGTGCTGAAGGCTCAGAGCATATGCGTCTGCTCAAGCAGTACGCGTCAGATGCCGGGCTGATAGCTCCGATATATACGAGCACAGGCTGGGGAGCCGCACCGTTCCTGGAGGATGAGGTGCTGCCGCTGTATGGCGGATATGCGTATACGCCCTGGAGCATCAGTGACCCGAACCAGACCCAGAAGCCTACGCCGGAGTATGTCTTCGTGAACTTCCATGACGATCAGGCGCCGGGCGGTGAATTCAATCCGCCGTATCCACGGACGAAATACCCGTTCGCCTGCTGTGAGATGGGCGGCGGGATGCAGACCTGGTACCTGTCCCGCTTCCAGGTGGAGCCGGAGAGCGTCATCGCTATGAGCTTAATGAAGCTGGCCGGGGGCTGCAACTTCATCGGCTATTATATGTTCCACGGCGGAACGAATCCGGTGGGCAGCACCGGATATCTGAACGAGAGCACCACCCCCAAGCTGACCTATGACTTCCAGGCGCCGATCGGCGAGTTCGGGCAGATCCGCGAATCGAACGGCCTGCTCCGCCCGCTGCATTATTTCCTGCGCCGGTTCGCTGACCGGCTGGCTCCGCTGGCAACGGTGCTTCCGGCCGGGGCTGAGGCGATCACGCCGGAGGATGCGCATTCACTGCGTTATGCAGTCCGCACTAATGGCAGGTCGGGCTTCCTGTTCGTCAATAATTATCAGGACCATGTGCAGATGGATACACATGAAGAGGTTGTGTTTGGTGTTAAGCTGGGTGCGGAGGTCATTAGCTTCCCGCAGCGGAGCAGCCTGACGGTTCAGTCCAAGGCATCCTTCCTGCTGCCGTTCAACTTCGATCTGGACGGACTGAATCTTAAGTATGCTACGGCACAGCCTGTCACGGCAGTCGAAACGGATGAAGCAGCTACCTACTTCTTCTCCATGCCGGAAGGGGTGGACGGTGAGTTCCAGCTCGCGGCGGAGGGCGGCATATTGGACGTTGTTGCTGATGCCGGAGACGTAGTGCAGGATGGCGGCTACACGTTCGTGCTTCCGCATGATGTATCGTCCATGATTGTCATCAAGCGCGAGGGCGCCAGAGAAGTGCGGATCTATGCGGTGAGCGCCAGGGAAGCCTCGGAGCTGTGGGAGCTGGAGGAGAACGGACAGAACCGGGTGTTGTTCTCACCTGTTCCACCGGTGCAGACTCCGGACGGAATCGAATTCATCAGCCCGGGGCAGCATGCCTTCACGTTCCGGGAATATACGGGCGGAGCTGCGGCGGCCCCGCAGTGGCATCCGGTCCAGGCGGATGCAGCCGTCAGCGGGCGGCGCGAGGGCTGGTTCCAGGTGTATGATGTCCAGGTTCCGGCCCAAGAGATCGGTGTTACGGTGCGGCGGATTCATGATCATAAGGTGGTGCTAGAACTGCCGGAGACTGTGCTGGAAGGCACGGAAGAAGTACTGCTGAGCATTGATTATACAGGCAATGTGGGCTACGCTTTTGCTGGCGGCAAGCTGTTTCACGATCACTTCTACAACGGCTTGCCGTGGGAGATCGGGTTGTTACGGTTCCGCGAGGTGCTGCGCCGGGGTGAGATCGTGCTGGAGACCACGCCGCGCCGCACCGGTGCTGTCAAGCTGGCCGATGACGCCGCCATGGCGGTGGAGAAGGTGTTCGAGGGCGAAGCGGTGGCGGTGTTCCACAGTGTAACTGCAACGCCGGTGTACCGGGTGGGGGTTAGACGGTAGAGCAGTAGCTGCTGGAAAGGTTGCGGATGTGGGGAGAGGAATTGGCCTTCCCGTGAGCTGATGGTGGATGCGCGGACTGTGAGGCCCTTATTCGGTCTGAAAGGACTGAATTTGCCGTATTTGCGGACTCAGTGGACCTTATTCTTCGGATTCCCCCTCGTTTATGGCCAGAGTGTGCGGAATAAGCGCAACTGAGTCCGCGGAGGGTGCCAAAAGTGGTGCTATCGGCGAAATAAGCGCATGTGAGTCCGTGTCTCCCCAGGGGGGGACGCAAAAAGTTTGTGTGAACGATTATACCCAAAATCCACCTCATAAAAAGAAGGCACGGCCCCAAGCGAGTTCGCTTAGGCTGTGCCTTCTTGCCGTCCGGAAGCGGGCAGAGTAGAGGAGCAGGATCGAATCAGCCCTTAACCGCCCCCGCCACGACGCCCTTAACAATATACTTCTGCAGGAAGATGAACACGATGATCGAAGGAAGCACTGCCATTACCATCGCCGTCATCGCATACTGCCAATCCGACGTATACTGGCCGACGAAGGTGTAGGCCGCCAGCGTCAGCGTCTTGGTGCTTGGTGAGCCGTTGACCATCAGCAGCGGGAGCAGGAAGTCATTCCAGATCCACATCACGTCGATGATCACAATCGTGGTGGTGACCGATTTCAGCAGCGGAAAGATCACACTGAAGAACAGGCGGAAGCCGGAAGCGCCGTCGATCGTCGCGCTCTCGTCAATCTCAGCCGGAATGCCCTTCACGAAGCCGTGATAGATGAACACCGCGAGCGGAGCGCCGAAGCCCCAATACAAGAGGCCCAGTCCCCAGGTGCTCTCCGACATGTTCAGGCTTTTGGCCGTCTGCAGCACCGTCAGCATGATCGACTGGAACGGGATCAGCATCGGCATAATGCACAGGAAGTAGAGGACGCCGCTCCATCTGGTTTTGGTCCGGGCCAGCTTATAGGCGGCAATGGACGAGATGAATACGATGCCGAGCAGGCCGACCCCGGTAATGATGAAGTTGTTCAGGAACAAGCGCGGATAGTTGATGAACTCCCAGACATAGGCGTAGTTACTGAAGTTGATGTGCTTCGGGAGGGCGATAACGTCGGTCATAACCTCGCCGAAGCTTTTCAGGGAGTTGATCACTGCCAGGAATAACGGATACAGGAACAGCAGAGACAAGAGCACGAGCACCACTTCGAGTATGATCTTGCCTGCCTTGTTAGGTTTAGTTGTCATTAGGCCTCTACCTCTCTGCGTTTGAAGACTGTCAGCTGGATGATGGTTACGACTAGCACTGCCAGGAACAGAATCAGCGCTTTGGCTGTGCCGTAGCCGTACAGGTTATTCTGGAACGTATCCCGGTAGATATCATAAGCGATACTATAAGTAGTTCCGCCGGGGCCGCCGCCGGTCAGCGACAGGATTACGTCGAATACCTTAATCGAGTTGGTCAGAGCCATGAACACCGAAATCGTGATCGATGGAGCCAGCAGCGGCAGCGTCACACTGAAGAACCGTCTCAGCGGACCGGCACCGTCAACGGTGGCCGCTTCCTTGAGATCCTCCGGCACCGATTGCAGCCCGGCGATGTAGATCACCAGATAGAACCCGATCGACTGCCAGATGGACACGCCAAGGATCGAGATGAACGCCAGCCCCGGTGTTCCAAGCCAGCTCAGGCCGAATATGCTCCACCCGGTGCTCTCTCCGAGGGAATTGAAGCCCTGCATGAAGATGAATTTCCAGATGAAGCCGACAATCACAAGGCTGAGGATATAAGGGATGAAGAAGGCCGCCCGCAGCCAGGAGGTGCTCTTCAGCTTCATGTCCAGCAGCACCGCCAGCAGAATCGCCAGTACGTTGATGATTACGATATAGAGAATCGCATATTTAATCGTGAACCAGGCGGCATTGGAGAAGTTCGTATCGCCCGAGAAGATCTGGCGGAAATTGTCCAGCCCGATGAATTTGGGATGCTTGGCAATCCCGTTCCACTTCGTCATGGAATAGCGGATCGTCATGGCAAAGGGGATGTAGAAGGCTACAGCAATACAGATCAGAACCGGGAGTGTAAAGATTCCGAATTCGAGTCTTTCGCGCCATTGTCTGCCGAGTGTTTTTAACATGGATGCACCTCTTCTGGAGTTATCTGCGTGGAAGAATCAGGCCCGGCTTGCCACGCTTAACCATTCCGGTTAGTCTATATGGTGTAATTATAGAGCAGCCCCCTGACCGCCAAAATGGATTTAAGAGGACAGTTAAGGGTAAAAAGGTGAACGGTGTGCAGCGGCTGTCCAGTGGACAGAAACCGGCGGCAGGAAGAAGGGGAACATCATGAAAAAAGTGTGGTTGAAGCTCGCTGAGCCTTTACTGGAGCGGATCTCCCGGCGGCTGGCGAACAAGCTGATCCTGTTGTTTACGATTATTATCATCCTGGTGGTCAGCTCGCTTACATACATCTCTTACCGCATGCTACAGCGGGAATCGGTGGATAACAGCATCGCCAGCACAAGCAACAATCTGCTGCTGGTCGGGCGGAATCTGGAGAGCTACCTGAGCGGTATTGAGCAGCTCTCATTGCCCCAGATCTCTTACGACGAGTTCAATTATGCCCTGCTGCACGAATCGGAGGACTACAGCTCGCGGATGTATGTGGAGGATTATCTGAAGAATCTGTATTTCTCCCGCAATGATCTGGAGTCGGTGTACCTGTATATCATCAAGGAGCAGAAGTATTACTATGTAACCAAGGAGAACTACAATATCACCGTGCGGGTGTCCTCACATCCGCCCATTACTGATCTGCCGTGGTATCAGCGGGCGCTGGCGAGTCCGTATAATCGTTCATATCAATCTTTTGCGGAAAAAAGACTTGCACCCGGCAGCAGTGCCGATTACCCGGTCAACCCGGACAAGGTCTTCATGGGCTATCACCGGCTGATCCGCTCCATCGTCTCCCGGGAGCCGCAGGCGGTATTGTCGCTGTACCTGAATTCCTCGGTGACCGGTGAGATTATGAAGGATATTCCGTTCAGCAGCGGAGAGCATCTGATGTATATCAGCCCGGATGAGGAGCCTTTTGTCGTGGATGATATGCCGTTCTTCCGGGAGAGCAGGGAGGCGGGGCTGACGGAGCTGCTGACACCGGAGCACAAGGGGCGGGTGACCTGGTCCGGCAACGGGCAGAAGTACCTCGTGATCTACGACATCAGCCAAAAAGAAGGCTGGAAGCTCGTCAAGCCGATTCCGTATACCCAGATCTACGAAGCGGCCACGACGACGCGTACCCTGAGTGTGGCGCTTGGCCTGCTGTTCCTGATTGTCTCGGTCGTGCTGGTCAGCGTCATCTCGAACCGGATCACCGATCCGCTGAAGAATCTGTCGCTGCAGATGAAGCGGTTCAGCTCGGGGAGCTTCGACGCCCAGGCTGCGGTATCCGGCAAGGATGAGATCGCCTATCTGTCCCGCCATTTCAACAAAATGGTCGAACGGACCAATGAGCTGATCAATGAACGCTACAAGATGAAAATTGTGGAGAAGAACGCTGTCCTCAAAGCGCTGGAGGCGGAAATTAACCCCCACTTCCTGTACAATGCGCTCCAGGCGATCTCGACCAAGGCGCTGAAGAACCACAATGATGATATCGTTGAGATGGTGGACAATCTGGCGTTAACCCTGCGATACTGTATCAGCGGCAAGGATGTCGTGCAGGCCAGGGAGGAGCTGCGGCATATCGGGCGTTATCTGGCGCTGCAGCAGGCCCGGTTCGGCAGCCGGATGCAGGTCGTCTATGACTGGGAGGAAGGGCTGATGGACCTTAGAATTCCCAAGCTGTCGATCCAGACGCTGGTCGAGAACTGCATCAAGCACGCGCTGGAGAAGGTCTCCACTACGGTGACTATCCGCATCGAAGCACATGTTACGGATACACACAGTATCATTTCAGTGGTGGATGACGGGCCGGGCATCCGGGCCGGGCGGCTGGAGCAGGTCATGGGCTCGCTGGAGGTTCAGTGGGAGGACCGCGGCCTGGATACAGACGGGGAGGATGGAACCGGGAGCATCGGCTTGAAGAATCTGAACACCCGGCTGAAGCTGCTGTACGGGGAGCAGGCGGGCCTGATGATCCACAGCAGTGAACAGGGAACACAAATGGAGATGCGGCTGCCGCGGGGAGGATCACATGTATAGAGTATTGATAATTGACGATGAGGAGCCGCTGCGCGAAGCGATCCAGATTCTGGGAGACTGGGAGAGTATCGGGGTCAGCGAGGTGCTGGAGGCGACGGACGGGAAGTCAGGTCTTGCGATGCTGCGCCGGGAGAAGTTCGATCTGGTGCTGGTGGATATGAAAATGCCCGAGCTGAGCGGGGCCGAGCTGCTGCAGATCGCCGAGCAGGAATTCCCGGAGCTGCTGATGATTGTCATCAGCGGCTACAATGATTTCGAGTATACGCGCCAGGCGATCCGCTCCAAGGTGGTGGATTACCTGCTGAAGCCGGTGAACCGCACGGACCTTAACCATGCCCTGCGCAAGGCTACCGGCGTGCTGGATGCCAAGCGTAAGCGGGAGAGTGAGTTCATCAACCGCAATATTACGCTGAACATGTCGCTGCCGAAGCTGAAGGAGAAGATGTACCTGTCCATCCTTGACCGGAGCTTCAAGCCGCAGACGAATGAAGCCTTCCTGCCGCTGATCGGCGCAGACGGAGGGGCCAGCCACTTCGCTGCCGGTACGCTGCGGATGCTCAATCTGGAGCAGGTCCGAAAGGAGCGGTTCCACGGGGACCGTGATCTGCTGCATTTTGCCGTTACCAATGTGATGAACGAGCACAGCGACGGGCAGTTCGGGGCGTTCAGCTTCGCCAGCCCCCAGGGGGACCGGGAATTCATTGCCGTGTTCACGATGAAGGACGGGTACGAGGAAGAGGCGGCTTTCCTGTCGCTGCACCATATGAAAAGAGCGGCCTCCACCTTGAAGGAGCTGTTCGGCATCGCCTGCGCGGGCGGGCTGGGCGGACCCTGCAATGATCCGCTTGGCCTTGCGGCATCCTATGAGCAGGCCAAGGCGGCGTTGGATAACCTGGATCTGCTCAGCCTGAAGAACGGCCAGATTGTGCAGGGCGGCGCGGTGCAGCCTGTACTCCGGGACAATCCCTCGCTGACCGGGCGGATGCCGCAGATCCGCAGTGCGCTGGAGAGCGGGAATGTGAATCATGCGCGCAGCATTCTGAATGATTTCACCGGGAGCTGGCAGCAGGCTGAAGTCTTTACGCTTGGGGAGGCGGACCGGGCGCTGCGGGTATTCCTGCTGCAGCTCAGCGAGATTGCTGCCCAGCTTGACGCGCTGCCGCCGCAGAGCTCTAGCGGGAAGGACAGCGCCCTCCAAGCTCTGGGCATCTCCGGTGACTTCGCTTCCTTCGGGCAGTTTACGGCGCTGCTTAATGATATCTTTGACGGTTACGCGGGCGGAATCAGCCGTAAGCTGTCGGGAGACCGCAGCAGCGTACTGGAGAATATTAAAGCGTACATTGACAACCATTACTTTGAAGATATTAAGATATCAAACTTCACGGAGCAATATTTCCTGAGCCGGGAATATCTGATGAAGCTGTTCAAGGGGCAATACGGGTACGGCATCCACGAGTATGTGCAGAAGGTAAGGATGGACAAGGCGGCAGCCCTGCTGCGTGATCCCGCCCTCAAAATTCAGGATATTTCCGAGATGCTGGGGTATAAGGACAAGAACTATTTCAGCAAGGCGTTCCGCAATTATTATGATTGCTCACCTTCCGAGTTCCGGCAGCAGCTGGAGGGGGGAGAAAAGTGAAACGGTTACATCAGCACACTTTTTTACCCCTATAAGTTCACTTATGTACCTTCTTATCCTTTTTCTTTTTCTTTAGAATGATGAGCAAGACCACAAGATGTATGAGGAAAAAGGGGGCAACATCCATGTTAAAACGATTCATGGCCGTATCTGCGAGTCTGCTGCTGGCAGGGGGACTGCTGGCGGGCTGCGGCGGAAATAACACCAACAATGCCGCTAACAACACAGGTGGAACAAATGGGGCCGGCAACAGCACTGCCGATTCCTCGAAGCCTGTCACGATTAATATGTTCACCGCATCTCCCGAATACACCGATGCCTTCAATGCTTACATCGCCGAATACAAGAAGGTGAAGCCCAACGTAACGATCAATCTGGAAATTATGCAGGCGGATTACAATACGGTACTGAAATCCAAGATTGCGGCCGGCAGCACCCCGGATGTGTTCCAGACGACTGCGGGCGGCGATATTGATACTTTTGCCGAATACAGCGCCGACCTGACGAATGAACCGCTGGCCGCTGCGATGACCGATGCCGTCCGCTCCAATATGAGCTCCTCGGATGGCAAAGTGCTCGGGCTTCCGGTCAAGGGCAACCTGTTCGTCCTGATGTACAACAAGAAGCTGCTGACGGATGCCGGCATTACCGAGGTTCCGAAGACAACCGCCGAGCTGGATGATGCGATCACTAAGCTGGAAGCCAAGGGAATTACACCGTTCGCCAATGCCTACAAGGAGTGGTGGGTATGGAAGCATATCTTCCAGCACTTCGTTGATGCGGCAGCCACCGATGCAGGTACAGACGCCAAGACCCTGGTAGCCGACTTCATCGCCGGCAAGACCACCTTCAAGGATCATCCCGTGCTGAACGATAATTTCTTCAACTTCATTGATACGACCGTGAAGCATGGTACAGACAAGCCGCTGGAACGCGACAGCAATGCGGAAGTCAGTGACTTCGCCCTCGGCAAAACCGCCTTCATGACCGGCAAGGGTGCCTGGGATGAAGAGGCCATCAAGAAGATCACCCCTGACTTCGATCTCGGCATCGCCGGTTATCCGGTCAGCGACAAGCCGGAGCAGTCCCAGATCATTACGGGTGCTGACCAGGCGCTGCGCATCAACAAGGATTCGGCTGTAGCTAAGGAGACGATCAAATTCTTCAACTGGCTGTATACCTCTGATTACGGCAAAAGCTGGTTCTCCAACGTAGCCAAGGTGATTCCGCCGATCAAGGATGCGCCGATGCCTGACCTGCAAATGCCTAAGGAGATGGAGGAAATCCTGAAGACCGAGAAATCCGGCGACCTGTCCGTGAACTATTCGCTGGATACGTTCCACCAGAAATTCGGTGAATTGATGCAGGCTTATATCGGCGGCAGCAAGACCAAGGACCAAGCGATCGATGAAATTCAGAAGGCCTGGATTCAGTTCGGGTCCGCACAATAAAAGCATCAGGATGAACTTGAACGGCCACCGCGGTGTAATTACTGAGGGGGCCGTTCCTGTATTAAGGAGGCTGCAGGATACATGGACAGCAAGCTTATAGAAGTTGCCGAGAACGGGCTTTATCTTACCATTGAAGTGACAGGGCAGCAGGATGTGCGGCTGCTGCATTTCGGCGCTGCGCCGCTTGAGGCGGGAAGCATTGAGGAGAAGAACAAGGCCGGCTTCCGGCTGCTGGAGCTGCAAATGACCGGCGAGGACCGGGCCGAATATCACGGGCGGACGCACCGCGCCTCTTATCCGGGGCTGCGCATGGTATATGACGGCCACGAGGATACGTTCAATCCGCTGGGGCGCAAGCTGGAGATTGCCCTTGCAGATCCGCTTACAGGTATGAAGGCGGTCCAGCATTATCAGTTCTATAACGGGGTGCAGGTGGTGCGCTCCTGGACTGTCCTGCACAATGAAGGCACTGCGGAAGCGGGGGTGGAGTACATCTCCTCGTTTGCCCTGACCGGAGTGGATAAGGAGGGCAGCGGAGACCGCAGCGGCAAAATAGAGCTGAGCCTGGCCCACAGCGGCTGGCAAAGCGAGCTGCAATGGAAGGCGTACAGCCTGCCGGAGCTGGGCATGTCCCATCTGGCCGACCGGGGCTCGAAGCGGATTGCCGCCAGCAATACCGGCTCCTGGTCGGCGGCAGAGCTGCTACCGATGGCGGTGCTGGAGAACAAGGAGAGCGGGGCCAGCCTGTTCTGGCAGATCGAGCATAACGGCTCCTGGCACTGGGAGCTGACCGATCAATACGACCAGCTCACCCTGCTGGCCGGAGGGCCTAACGAGCATGACAACCAATGGTGGCTGAAGCTCGCACCCGGCGAAGCCTTCACTTCTGTACCGGTGGCCGCAGGGGCGGTGCAAGGCGGCTTCCAGGCTGCGGCTGAGCAGCTGACGGCGTACCGGCGGATCATCCGCAGGCCGAATGAGGATAATGAGCTGCTGCGGATTATTTTTAATGACTATATGAACTGCCTGTGGGGCAGCCCGACGACGGAGAAGCTCTTGCCGCTGATCGATGCCGCTGCCGGGGTCGGCTGTGAATACTTCTGCATCGATGCCGGCTGGTATGCCCCCGGTGAGTGGTGGGACGGCGTAGGCGAGTGGGAGCCGTCCGCCGAGCGCTTCCCGGAGGGCATTAAGTTTGTGCTGGATTACATCCGCAGCCAAGGGATGATTCCCGGCTTATGGCTGGAGCTGGAGGTGATGGGAATCAACAGCCCGAAGCTGGCAGAGACCGACGACAGCTGGTTCTTCATGCGCCACGGGAAGCGGGTGAAGGACCGCAGCCGCTATCAGCTCGATTACCGCAGCCCGGCGGTGCGGAAGCATGCCGATGGGGTGATCGCCCGGCTGGTCGAGGAATACGGCGTCGGGTATATCAAGATGGACTACAACATCAATGCCGGAACCGGTACGGAGACGGGAGCGGACAGCTTCGGGGACGGCCTGCTGCAGCATAACCGGGCCTATCTGGCGTGGCTGGACAGCATTTTCGCCCGTTATCCGCAGCTGGTGATCGAGAACTGCTCCAGCGGCGGAATGCGGATGGACTACGCCATGCTGAGCCGCCACAGCATCCAGTCCACCAGCGACCAGGAGGATTATGTGAAGTATGCGGCCATTGCCGCAGGCGCTCCGGCTGCGCTGACCCCGGAGCAGGCAGCCGTCTGGTCGTATCCGCTGCGCGAGGGCGATGATGAAGAGGTCATCTTCAACATGGTCAATGCGCTGCTGCTCCGGGTCCACCAGAGCGGCCATCTGGCCGAGCTGACGCCGGGGCGCCGGGCACTGGTGAAGGAGGCGCTGGATTACTACAAGTCCATCCGTTCCCGGATTCCGCAAGCCTTCGCCTTCTGGCCGCTCGGCCTGCCTGACAGCGGGGGAGACTGGATCAGCCTCGGGCTCCGCCACGGAGACATGCGCTATATTGCGGTGTGGCGGATCGCTGGAGACGCCGCAGAGGTCAAGCTGCCATTGCCCGAGCTTCAGGGACAGGCGGCAGAGGTCCGCTGCGCTTATCCTGCCGGAGCTTACGGAACGGCCTGGAGCTGGGATTCTGCGGCTGGCAGCTTGAGCGTCTCGCTGCCGGCTGGCCGGACCGCACGGCTCTTCGAGCTTCATTCATAGAGAATAACCCGGTGGGGTTATTGCGATTACAGGGGGATTTCAGCGCCTGATTGAGGCTGCTGGAATCCCCTTTATGTGTTAATGAAAGTAATGCACCTGCGCAGCAGACGGCGGGTGTGATAGAAGGACCAGGCCAGCAGGAACCCTACTACCAAGCCATATGGCAGGCTGAGGAGCTCCGGGACAGAATAGGACGGGGTGAGCCTCATCCCTATCGCGCTGAAGCCGAAGGTCCGCAGGAGGCCGGCAATAGGCGCGATGATGGCACATACCAGGCTGCCAACCAGCCATGTGCCCAGCACGGGCAGGGCAAACAGGATAACGAACGCTTTGGACAGATAATTGCGCAGGTAAAGCAATGGGCCAGAAGATGATCTCATTTTATGTACCTCCAGTTTGGTTCATTTGTGTGATTCTGCCTACTTGTGATTGAGGATGAAGGGTCAGATGATCCCGGTAACGGATCTCCCCGATGATACAGCCCGGCCCTATCGTAACATCATGCCCGCATACGAGGTCTGCCCGGGTCCTGTACAGGGTGATACCGGCCCCTTCAATGGTCCCGCAACGCAGCGTCTGGAATGGGCGCATCGGAAGATTCAGCAGCCTGGAAGAAGGGGCTACAGTAATTTCGCCATCGCAGGTCATGTGTCTGATCTTGCACCAGGCACCCAGCTGAATACGGATCGATACCGCACAGGACAGCCGGTCGATTCGCACAGCGCCGTCAGCCCGGAATTCATCCGCGTGTGCTGAGCGGGCTACCGACAAATACCCGTTAGACACTACCCTTACAGCCTTAAGGCTTCCGGTACGCAGACTCCCGAAGCAGTACAGCTCCTGCGCATTGCAGGACTGCGCTACCGAGCATTCTCCCCGGAGCTTCAGCCGCGCTGCCGCCAGCTTCCCGCGGACATGCAGATGTCCAAGCACCTCGACGCTGGCAGCCGTAAGGTCCCCCCGGCAGGTCTGAGAGCCGTAGACCTTCAGCGGCTTCCCGTCTGCCTGGAGCGGATTCAGTGTAGTCATGGAAGAAATCACCGCCAGTTCATATTTATTTTAGTAACTATAATATATAGTAAACGAAATATAAGGCGAATAAAAGACTTTTAATAAAAAGTCACCTTTGGGTGATAGATTACTTGTCCTAAAATCATCTTAAGTGCGGCGCGGAATGTATTCGGTTTTTGACATACAAATGGCCCAGTTGCAGTCGTGAAGCGGAATGTATTCGGTTTTTGACATACAAATGGCCCGGTTGCAGTCGTGGAGCGGAATGTATTCGGTTTTTCGCATACAATTGGCCCGGTCGCAGTCGTGGAGCGGAATGTATTCGGTTTTTCACATACAAATGGCCCAGTTGCAGTCGTGGTGCGGAATGTATTCGGTTTTTGACATACAAATGGCCCAGTTGCAGTCGCGGCGCGGAATGTAATCGGTTTTTCACATACAATTGGCCCGGTTGCAGTCGTGGCGCGGAATGTAATCGGTTTTTCGCATACATCCGGTTCACTTACCCCGCCTCCGCCCATTGAATTCGGTTTTCCACGTACGTACTTGTCTCCTCACTCGTAAATAGCACTTATCCACGGGCTTACGTAAATCATCATTCCCAAACAACAAAAAACTGCACCCCCTCAAGGAGATGCAGTCCAGTCTGAATGATACATTGTGGTCACGAACGGGTAATCCCGCTTATCAGGTTGTCGATCGTTTGCAGGGTCGAGGACATTTTGTCCAGATCAGCTACTGCATAGGTGTCGAATAAGGAGAGGATGCGCTGCCTGCCTTGGGCGGTAAGGGCGATATTGACCACTCTCCGGTCTTCCTTCGTTCGGCTTCGCTCTACATACTCCAGAGCCTCCAGCTTATCGCACATGAAGGATGCGGCACCCGGGGTAATCATCAGCCGTTCTGAAATATCCGTAATGTTGAGGGAGCCGGTAAGCTGCAGCAGGAACATCAGCATAATCTGATTCTGTGACAGCGTATCTTCTTTCCTCGTGATGTGGTCGATGAATGCCTGTGATTTCTGCTGCACGCTGGTCATATAGTCCATAACCTTGTAGATGGCCTGCTCTTTGTCTGCTTCTTCGCTCATGGAAACACTCCAATTTTATTTGCTGATTGAAATATATAGCCAGTATAACTTTACTGTCAAGTGAAGGCCGTTAACCGTGCGCTCCAGACCGTAGAAATGGACTTACAAAAAAATTTTCGGACTTAGTGAAATTTCTGGACTTAATTGAATAAAATAGTTATAAACAAACACGAATTTATTAATTTGTCGAAAAAACTCTAAACTTTGTCGAATTCTTTGTCGATTAATATCAAAAGATGTAGAAATAAAATTGACAGGAAAGAAATAGCACTTTACAATGCTATTATAGAGATTACATTTCTACTTTTTAGAAGCTTTAATAGTTTTTTAACACCAAGAGCTGTTCATGGGTGATTTCAAGGGAGGATGCATAATGATGAAGGCAACAGGAATAGTAAGAAAAGTCGATGAACTGGGACGTATTGTGATTCCGATTGAACTGCGCAGAACAATGGGAATTGACATAAAAGATCCGCTGGAAATTTTTGTGGACGGCGAAAAGATCATTCTCAGAAAATATGAACCAACCTGCATTTTCTCCGGCAGCGCTGAGAACCTGATCAGCTTCAAAGGCAAAATGGTCAGCAAAGATGTTCTCGATGAACTGATCGCAAGTTTCGACAAAATCTAAGTTTTGATTGGCGGAGGCCGGGTCACAGACACTTCAACAGTGTTCGTGCTCCGGTTCTTTTTTGTCTGTCCGGCCGGAAGGCCGGTTCGTAGACAATCCCAGCGGCTTCCTATATCATTAAGGGCGTTGTATGCAGAACAATACTGGAAGGGATGGTCACCTCATGAGCAACGAAGCACAGACACAAGCGGAGAACAGCCCGCTGCCCCGGCTGAACCGGCCGGAAGCGATTGTATTTGATATGGATGGTACGCTGTTCCAGACGGAGAGCCTGCTGCTGCCCGCCTATCATAGAATGTTCGATATTCTGCGGGAGGAAGGGCTGCATTCCGGTCCTACGCCGCCGGAGGAGCGCATTCTGGGCAGTCTGGGGATGCTGCTGGCTGATATCTGGAAGAATGTGATGCCTGAAGCGGACGAGGCGGTGCACCGCCGGGCGGATGAGCTGCTGCTGCAGCTGGAGATTGAAGGACTGGAAGCAGGGGGAACCCTGTTGTACCCTAAAGTAGTAGAGACGCTGCGTGCGCTGCATCAGCGCGGAGTGAAGCTGTTCGTCGCCAGCAACGGGCTGGAGGACTACATCCACAGCATCGTGGTCGTTCATGAGCTCAAGGACCTGTTCGAGGGCCTGTATAGCGCGGGCGGCCAAGGGACGGCAACCAAGACAGAATTACTCCGCCTTCTGCTGGACAATCACAACATCAGCAGCGCCTGGATGGTCGGAGACCGCTCCTCGGATGTGCAGGCAGGCAAAGGCAACGGGCAGACCGTTATCGGCTGCGGCTACGCCGGCTTCGGGCGGCAGGAGGAGCTGAAGGGCTCGGATGTCATTATCTCATCGTTCGATGAATTGATTGCGCTGTATGATAACAGCGTTGCAGCTGAGCTGTAATCAGGCAGCCTGAAGCGCAGGATAAATATACCAGGCAAGCAGATCCGGATGTCATTTCCGCCTTATTAGAGGCGTTAAGGGCATCCGGTTTGATGTCTTAAGCGGAGGGTACGGATAGTTCTCGAAATTTCATACCTTTTCTCGAATGGGTACCGTTTCTTTGCAGGTGCCCGCAATTTTATACTGGTACTGTAAGCGTTTCACAAGAGGTTGATCTCAGGAGCTTGCGGAGCGGTACGGTGGCCGGAATACTGTATTTGGAGGGGATCGGCTTGCACAAGCTGTTTCTGGTGGAGGATGAAGCCCTGATCCGTTCGGGCCTTAAGCATTTAATTGAGCAGGTTATCGGCGGCTATCAGGTCATAGGGGAGGCTGAGAACGGAAGGCTTGCGCTGGAGGCGCTCAAGAGCGTGAAGCCCGATGTTCTGATTACCGATATACGGATGAATGAAATGAACGGCCTGGAGATGATCCGGCGGATTCGGGACCAGTACCCCGACATGTACATCCTGATCTTAAGCGGGTTCGCCGACTTTGAATATGCGAAGCAGGCGATCAAATACGGGATCAGCGATTATCTGCTGAAGCCGGTGGACCGCACGGAGCTGGCCCAGGCGCTGGGGGAATTCAAGCGCAAGCACGGAACCGGGGGCGGGCAGCCGGGCCAGCCGGAGGAAGGCGAAGCAGACCAGAAAGGCAGGCAACTGATCCGTAAAGTGAAGGAGCTGGTCGCACTGCGGCTGGATCAGGAGATATCGCTTCAGTATATGGCCGAGCAGGTGCATCTGAATCACCAGTACCTGTCGGTGCTGTTCAAGTCGGAGACCGGCCAGAACTTCACGGATTACGTCTTACAGTGCCGGATGAAGCGGGCCAAGCAGCTGCTGAAGGAGACGAATCTCAAAATCTACGAGGTTGCCAAATTGTCGGGCTACCTAAGCTCCAAGCATTTCATGGCGGTATTCAAGGACCATACCGGCAGCACTCCCACGCAGTACAGGGAGCAGCAATAATGTAACCGTTAACTTTAAAAGGAAGAGGAGGAGCAAGGATGCGGAAATATGAAGTCGTTGTAGCAGGCGGAGGAGTCTCCGGCTCCATTGCGGCCATGGCGGCAGCACGGGCAGGTGCCCGGACGCTGATCATTGAGGCGGGGGGCTTCCTCGGCGGAAC
Source organism: Paenibacillus sp. FSL K6-1096 (assembly GCF_037977055.1). Lineage (NCBI taxonomy): Bacteria > Bacillati > Bacillota > Bacilli > Caryophanales > Paenibacillaceae > Paenibacillus > Paenibacillus sp. FSL K6-1096. The sequence goes on from NZ_CP150274.1 coordinate 5,871,414, forward strand.
CCTGACCGCTGCGGGCGTGGGGCCGATGATGACTTTTCACGCAGGGGATAAGCAGGCTATTCAGGGAATCACCGACGAGCTGATTCAGCGGCTCCGGGCACTCGGCAAATCTCCCGGGCATATCCCGGACGCGACGAACTACACCTATTCGGTGACGCCGTTCGATGCCGAAGCCATGAAGTACGAGCTGGATCTGATGCTGCAGGAGAGCGGAGGCGAGGTGCTGTACCATACCATGCTCGCCGGGGCGGAGGTATCAGACAGACGAATTAAGTCGCTTACCTTGTGCAACAAGGCGGGGCTTAGCACGATTTCGGCGGATGTGTTCATCGATGCTACAGGGGATGGCGATCTGGCAGCCTGGTCCGGCGTTCCGTTCACCAAAGGGCGCGAGTCTGATGAGCAGTCGCAGCCGATGACGCTGAAGATGAAGATGAGAGGAGTGGACACGGAGAAAATTAAGGCGTATATCCGTGAGCACCGTGAGGACTTTCCCCGCATGAATCTGGATATCACGGTTATGGACTCTGCGGCCAGATTATCGGTCGTCGGCTTCGACAAGCAGTTCCGCGAAGCGAAGGAGCGCGGCGAGATCAGCATTCCGAGAGAGGATGTCCTGTTCTTCGAGACGAGCAATCCCGGTGAGATTATTATGAATACTACGCGGATTCTCGGCAAGGACAGCACAGACCCGTGGAGCCTCAGCGAGGCCGAGATTGAGGGCCGCAAGCAGTGCCGGGAGCTGGAGCTTTTTCTGAAAAAATATATTCCCGGATTTGAAGATGCTGTGGTTGTCTCCACAGGCCCGTCCATCGGCGTACGCGGTTCCCGCCAGATCAAGGGCGTGTATACCCTGACTGCGCAGGATATTCTGTCGGTGAAGCCCTTCGAGGATGTGATTGCCCATTCCGGCTACCCGATTGATATCCACAGCCCGGACGGCGAGGGCACGGCAACGGATCATCTGGAGTGGGGGGCGATGTACGGTATTCCTTACCGCTGCCTGATCACGAGTGAGATCGACAATCTGATTGTAGTTGGCCGATGCCTCTCAGCCACGTTTGAAGCCCAGGCGGCTGTGCGGACAACACCGACCGTAGGCGCAATCGGGCAGGCGGGCGGTACGGCGGCGGCGCTGGCAGTGCAAGCAGGAGTTCCAGTGCAGCAGGTGGACTATAAGAAACTGCAGGAGACACTTACAGCACATGGCGCTTATCTGGAACTGTAACGCGCGCGCCATAACTGTAATATGTGCAACTAAAGCGGCCAGTTATTAAGTTGTGTGGAGTTTAATTGTATTCCATACAGTTAAAAATCCCCATATATCGTAAAATCGGACATATCGTTAATTTTAATTGTACAAAGTACAGCTATCCTGAGAAATCCGGGTTTTCGAAGTCTTTTAACTGTAGGAAATACATCTATCTGCTGTTGGGTGTTAGCATCTACCATTGGCTGCAATTAAATGCTTGTACCTCATCAAAGTTCTAATAGATTTAAGAATAATTCTTATAACAACGTATATTCAACAAAACATTAGGAGGAATTGGTTTGGAAACCGTGCAAATTATCGGGATTTTACTTGTATTCATTGTGTTTGTGGGCCTGATGATGACCCGCAAGCTGACCACGCTGCTCGCGCTGCCGATGATGGCGATTCTGCTGGCAGCGATTGCAGGCATCCCGCTACTGTCTGATAACCCGGACACCTTCACCATCACGAAGGGAGTGCTTGCCGGCGGGGCTATGAAGCTGTCCACCGCAATTGCCGGACTGATCTTCGGCGCCTGGTTCGGCCAGATTCTCAGCAAGGTCGGCATTACGAAGACGATTATCCGCAAGGCCGCTGAGCTGGCGGGTGATAAGCCGCTGGCAATCGCCATTATCTTTTTCCTCGCTGCCTCTGTCATCTTCTCCGCTGCCAACGGTCTGGGCATGGTCATTCTGGTCGGAACGATCGCGATTCCTATTATGCTGACGGCCGGGCTTAAGCCCTTCGTAAGCGGTCTGGTGGTACTGCTGGCCAACGCGGTCGGCGTAGTGTTCAACGTCTCCACCTGGGCGATTTACACGGATGTGCTTAAGGTGCCGACGAACACCATTGCTTCCTATTCCCTCGTCTGTGCTGTTCCGCTGATTGTCATTGCCTTGATTATGATCGTCTACTATACCCGCAAAGACGGCAAGGTCCGCCGTGCCTGGGCGATGCCGATTAAGCCGGAATTCCAGGCTCAGGACAGCAAGAATGTAAGAGCGGTTGCGCTGATCAGCCCGCTTGTTCCGGTGCTGCTGGTGTTTTTCCTGAAGGTGGATATTGTGTCTGCGGTCTTCATGGGGGCGCTGGTTACCCTGCTGCTGGCCACGCCGAAGCGTCCTTTCCATGTGTTGTCGAGTGCGCTCGTTGAAGGGATTCAGGATGTAGCCGGTGCGCTCGGCCTGATGATCGGCATCGGGATGCTGCTCAGTGCCGTTACCGCGCCACAGGTGGCCGCGTTAATCCAGCCGCTGATCGAAGGCATCATTCCAACCAGTCCGCTGATGTATATTCTTGTCTTCACCCTGCTGTCTCCGCTGGCAATCTACCGTGGACCGCTTAATGTATGGGGACTCGGCAGCGGTATCGCGGCGTTGATCGTGGCCGGAGGCATGGCGCCTGTTGCCGCGATGCTGGCCCTGCGTATCGTAAGCAATCTGCAGGCGGTCAGTGATCCGACCAACTCGCACAATGTCTGGATCGCCGATTACACCAAGACGGATATTATTGAAACGCTTCGCAAGACACTGCCATGGATGTTTGTTGCGGTAATGATCTCGATGATTATTGCGGGGATGATCGCTTTTTAGGCAGCGGCAAGCGAGCCTGCAGACATAAGCTTCACGGAGAGGAGAACCTGCTATGAGCAATAAACAAATCAGAATCGGCATCGATGTCGGAGGAACCTTCACGGATGCCGTAGCGATAGATAATGAGACCTTCGAGGTGCTGTCCAAAGTCAAAATGCCCACCACGCACCACGATGAACGCGGAGTAGCCAGCGGGATTGTCCAGATTATCCAGCGGATCATGAGCGAGAACGGTATTCTTCCCGGCGATATCAAGTTCATCGCCCACGGCACGACCCAGGCCACCAATGCCCTGCTCGAAGGGGATGTTGCCCGTGTCGGCATCGTAGGGATGGGGACGGGGATGGATGCCCGCAGTGCCCGCTCGGAGACCAATGTGGCAAATATCGAGCTGGCGGCGGGTAAATACCTGACCACGTATCACAAGTTCATTGACTCCAAGGAGCTTACAGCAGAAGCCATTGACGATGCAATTGACCAGCTGCTGGCCCAGGGGGCGGAGGTCATTGTCGCCTCGGAGGCCTACAGCGTCGATGATCCGGCCAATGAGCTGAGAGTGATGGAAGCAGCGCGCAGCCGGGGGGTGTATGCCACTGGCGGCCACGAGATCTCCCAGCTCTACGGGCTGAAGACCCGGACCCGGACAGCGGTAGTTAATGCAAGTCTGATTCCCAAAATGATGGAGACCGCCAACATGACCGAGCAGGCAGTCAAGGAGGCGGGGATTACCTCTCAGCTGATGATTATGCGCTGCGACGGCGGGGTCATGAGCATCGATGAGGTGCGCAAGCGTCCGATCCTGACTATGCTGTCAGGGCTGGCGGCCGGAGTGGCCGGCGCCCTGATGTATGAGAAGATCTCGGACGGTATTTTCTTCGAGGTCGGAGGCACGAGTGTAGATATTTCCGTGATCAAGAACGGTAAAGTCATGATTGAGAACGCCCAGGTAGGCGGACACAAAACCTATCTGCGCTCGCTGGATGTGCGGACACTGGCGGTTGCCGGGGGCAGCATGATCCAGATCGGCGGGGGCAAGATTACGGATGTCGGCCCGCGCAGCGCACATATTGCCGGTCTGGAATACGAATGCTTCACCGGCAAGGAGAATCTGGAGCAGCCGTCTATCGGCCTTGTCCGTCCGCGTGATGGAGATCCGGATTATGTTACGGTCCGTAGTGCCGGAGGGCATGAATATGCGCTGACCCTGGCGGGAGCGGCGAATCTGCTGAACCATGTGCCGGAGACGGATTATGCCCGCGGGAATATGGAGAGCACGCGGATCGCCTGGCAGGCGCTGGGTGCCCATCTCGGGATGTCTGCGGAGGAGGCGGCCCGGGCCGCCATGGATATTGCCATCCGCAAGGTGATGGCCGTGGTGAACCAGATGATCGGCGACTATGAGCTGGACACGAGCTTCATTACACTGGTGGGCGGCGGCGGCAGCGGTGCGGTTCTGGTTCCCGCCATGGCGGCGAAGGAGGGCTTCAAGCACCAGATTGCGAACAATGCGCCGTATATCTCTACGATTGGTGTCGGGATGGCGATGGTCCGCGAGCAGATCGAGAAGACGGTAGTGGGGGCCACAGAGCATGACATCAAGCTGATCCGGGCGGAGATTGTGGAGAAAATTGTCCAGTACGGTGCGAACGAATCCACCGTCGATGTCACGATCGAGATCGACTCCCAGCGGAATATTCTGCGCGCGATTGCCACCGGCTCCACCGAGCTGCGCTTCAAGGATCTGGCCAGCCGCGAGGTGCCGGTGAATGAGCTGAAGCTGACAGCAGCGGATGCGCTTGGGCAGCCGGCGGACACGACGGAGCTGAAGGCAGCCTCCGGCAGATGGTATCTGTTCGAGTCCAGCGAGATCAAGAAGTCGCTATTCGGGCTGGTGAAGAAGAAGCTGAGCCATGTCAGCGTGCTGGACCGCGAGGGGGTGGTGCGCTTCAAGAAGACGAATGCGTACCATCTGGCTTTTCAGAAGAAGAATATGACGGACCGGTTCGTCTCGTTCCTGGAGGAGAATACGATCTATTCGGACGCCAATGCGACGATCCCGAAGACGTTTGTCTTCTACAAGGAAAAAATGCTGGATCTGACCGGGATGCAGACCAAGGAGCAGCTGTTCTCCATTCTTGAGGTGGAGACCCAGTTGCTCGAGGACAACAGCGAGCTGCTCGCTGTCGTCTACCAGTAGGAGGTGCTCAGGATGATGAAGACAGCTGAATGTACGCTGCCGGGCGAGGATATACTGGCGTATGCCGAATTGAAGAACGATCTGCTGTTTCACCGGATACCGCACAGCAAACGGCGTTATTATGTGGAGCGCCCGCTTGCAATCGGCAGGGAGCAGGCACTGGCGTTCAAGGCCCGGTATGGCACCGATGTCGGGGCCATCTGCCGGGACCGCGGCATCCGTGTCCAGCTCAATGAGCGGAAGGGCAGCATCGGGCAGATCCGCTTCCGCGCCCAGATTGAGCTGTCGGCCAAGGAGCGCATCATTACGCTGTATCAGTCATCCATGGAGGAGCTGCGGCAATGTGCCGGCGTATTGCTTCCGGGCCGTTCCTTCAGCCTGAAGGAGGTCACAGACATTCATCTGGCTCACGAGCTGTTCCACGATCTGGAGTTCACGGAGCTGGGGTATACCAACAAGCGGCTGGATGATATCAGCAGCCTCTCCCTCGGTCCGTTGCGCATCCGGGCCAGTGTGACCCGAACCTCGGAGATTGCCGCACATGCGTTCAGCCGCTATCTGCTGGATCTGCCCTGCCTGCCGAATCTGCTGGATTATGCTTATATGATTCACAGCGGTACGCTGAGCGCTGCTGATTTCTGGAGACAGACGGAGATATGGGCGGAAGAGCTGGAGCGTAGCTGAACCGCAGGCGCTGAGCGGCTGCCCTTCCGCTGGTGAATACTCATGCGAAGCGGCTCTGACTTCATCCGCAAATTATGCTATGTTGGTGTAGGGAACCAGAGTCAGGGAGGCTGTTTCGCATGCTGTTCAGAAAAGGGTCGAATCCAAAATCATTCTATGTGCCGCTGCGCACGAAGTTTATTGTTTTATTTTTTCTGCTGATCACGATTCCGTTTCTAATTATCGGTACGATCAGCTACCGCAAATATACCGCCGGCGTCGAACGCAGTACGGTGGAGCTGTCCAATCAGGTCGTGAACCAGATTAATGTTAATCTGGAGCGCTATATTAAGGAGCTGGACCGCCTTACCCTTACGCCGCTGTACGATGAGGATATGATGCAGATTCTCCGCAAGCACAGGGGCGCAGACCCGGGCAGCACCTATCTGAGCACGGATGAGACGCTGAAGATGAACCTGTTCATCTCTTCGCTGGCTTTTGACCGGGGGGAGATTGAGAGCATTCTGGTGTTCACGAATGACGGCGGAATCTTCAGCAATCTGGACCAGAGTGTACGGAAACGGTGGGACGGCAGCATGGCGGACTGGATGGAGCCTGTAGAACGGGAGGACGGAGGCCTGACCATCCTTCCGCCGCATACCGCCGCTTATTATACTGAGGGGAAGCAGGGAATGATCTCCGCAGCCAGGGTAATCCGTGAGCCGTATACCAATGCTAAGCTGGGGATCGTAAAAGTGGATCTGACGCCGCGCGGCTTCGGTTCGATTGTGTCCACACTGCGTTCCGGCGGAAGCGGCCTGCTGCAGATTACGGACAAGGATCAGGCGGTCCTGTACTCTGAAGCAGACAAGCTTCCCGATTCGCAGGAATCCTATATTACAGCTTCGGCGGAATCTTCGTATACGGGGCTGAAGGTGACCTCACTGATTCCGCGCACGCAGCTCCGCGAGGACGCCCGTGAGTTAACCAACTCTACGCTGATGGTCTCGATTGTGGCCCTGGCGGCGGCGTATGCGGCGGCGATCCTGCTGTCGAACCGGCTGATTAAGCCCATTGCCCATCTTCAGTCGAAGATGAGGCAGGTGAAGCGGGGGCTGTTCCTCGAACGGGCGACGGTGACCACCAGCGATGAGATCGGGCAGCTGACCGAAGGGTTCAATACGATGATCGGCGAGATCGACCGGCTGGTCAAAGAGGTGTATGAGACCCGGCTGAAGGAGCGGGAGGCTGAGCTGCTGGCGCTGCAGAGCCAGATTCATCCGCATTTTCTGTACAATACACTGGAAATGGTGAACATGCTGGCCCTTCAGGGCAATACCCGGGAGCTCTCCGGTGTGGTGACCAGTCTCGGCAAGCTGCTGCGTTATACGGTAGGCCACCGGGAGCAGATGGTGCATGTGCTGGATGAGGTGAAATTTGTGGAGGCTTACCTGCGTATTCAGGGCGTGCGCCTGGGCGACAAGCTGCAGGCCATGATTCATATCGATTCTTCCTTCGATTACTGTGTGGTTCCGAAGCTAATTCTGCAGCCGCTGATTGAGAATGTGATTGAGCATGCTATGGGACAGGAGACGCTGCACCTTGTCCTGACCGCTTCTGTGGACGAGGAGGATCTGATCCTGGCGGTCAAGGATGATGGTCTTGGCATCAGCAGCGCACGGCTGCTGGAGCTTGAGCAGCAGCTATATGTCAGTGCTCCCCGGCCCGCTGCGGATGCTGATCAGGGAGGCTTTGGCCGGATTCAGAAGGGGCTGGCGCTACGTAACGTCCATCAGCGGCTCCGGCTGCTCTATGGGGAGCCTTACGGCCTGACATTGGATAATACGGCAGAGCGCGGGCTAACGGTCTCGCTGCGGCTGCCGATGAACTGGGAAGCGATGAACGATGCCGGCCCCGCCGGGGTGCGGCAGGAGGAGGAAGAATGATACGGACAAGGCTGTTAGGCCTTATGGCAGCGCTGTTATTGATCTCAGGCTGCACGTCTGGTGCAGGAAGCGGAGCGGCTGACGGGACAGACGGCCAAGGAAGTGCAGGCCATGAGGCGGGTGCTGTACAGGAGCGCGTGAAGCTGAAGTTCAGCCTCTGGGGCAATGATGCGCAGAAGGCGATGGTTGAGGGGCTGGTGGATGAATTCGAGCAGCTTCACCCCGGAATCGAGGTGGAGATTATGACGATTCCTTTCGCCGATTACCAGCAGAAGCTGTCGATTATGCTCGCCTCCCGTACCGCGCCGGATGCCGGCTGGCTGGCGGAACGGATGATTCCTCAGCTGCTGGAATCGGGACAGCTGGTGGATATTGCCGCTGAGGTGAAGGAGGACCCCGAATACCATTACGAGGATATCTATCCTTCCACGCTCGATATCTTCAAGCGGGAGGACCGGCTGTACGGCATCCCGTTCTCCACGCCTCCGGTGCTGATCTATTACAATAAGGACCTGTTCCTGGAGAAAGGCCTGAAGACACCAACGGAGCTATATAAGGAAGGAAAATGGAACTACGATGAATTTCTCAAGGCTGCGCGGAGTCTCACCGACCGGCAGCGCGGGATCTACGGTGTGAAGCTGGTCCGCGACTGGAACAACTGGTCGGACGCTCTGCTGCCGCTGTTCTGGTCGCACGGCGCCGAGCTGTTCGACAGCAGCGGCGCGTCATTTGCGCTGAATTCGCCCGAAGGGAAGGAGGCGCTCCAGCTCTACAGTGATATGATGTTCAAGGACAAGGTGCACCCGCTTCCCGGGGATGAGCTGACCTTCGACAGCGGGCGGATCGGCATGTATACAGACCGCTACAGTTATACCTCGAAGGCACGGGCGGTCACTGATTTCGCCTGGGATATCGCCCCGATGCCGGCAGGCATTAAGGGGACAGGAACCTCGCTCGGCTATGCGGGAGTGTCCGTATTCGAGACCAGGCATCCGGCCGAAGCCGCCGAGCTGCTGAAGTTCATTACCAGTGCGGAGGCTATGCGTGTTACCGCGCAATATTTTGTCCCGTCGCGCAAGTCGGTCCTGGAATCGGATGTCTTCCTGCGGGCGGCTTCCGAGCCTTCACCCGAGAGCATCCAGCTGGCCGTGCTCGACCAGATCGGGAGCGCCCGGATTGCACCGGGGCATAAGAACTGGCAGCAGATTGATACGAAGATCCAGATGCTGCTGGACGGGCTATACACGCAAAGCGCCACGGTGGACGGGGTGCTGGGACAAATGGAGCTGGAGGTTAACCCGCTTATGAAATAAGCGGGTTGTTGGTGTGCCTATCTGATGGATCTTGCACAGTAGCATGGAAATCCTGCACATAATGCAACATTCACCCCGCTATATGGGGCTGTAACCTGGAAATGTTGCACAAAAGGCAGGATTCTTTCCACTTTAACCGTCTGTGTGAGATGATTGTTGCAATTTATGCAGGAATTTCCCTCAACGCCAAATTTCCAACAGCCTGAGTTGCAAAAATTGCAACATTGCGGGCTTGCCTGATTACAGATTGCCGGGCCTGGAAGGGCTCCAGCAACTTGGCTACAGTAACAAATCCGGTAACCCCTGCACAGGCTCATAGTAACAAACATACGCATTATTCACTACCGGGCGCAGCAGCCCTTTACGGACCAGCGCCTGCAGCTGTTTGCGGGCCGTCCGGAAGCTAACGTTGTACTGAAGCATCAGATCTTTGGGACGCAGCCCCTTCTTTTGGGCCAAGGCGAGTCTAACCATCTCTCTCTCCAGCGGTGAAAGCGAGGGCCCGGACGGACTCCGCAGCATTGCCGGGGCAATGACCATCTGCAGCAGCATACGGCAAATGTCAGGACGATGCTTCACATCATCGAAGGAGAAATGAATAATCCTCCAGCCGAGCCCGCTCAGGTAAGTATCCCTGTTCAGCGAATAGCTGAACCGCTCCCGGTCCATATCCTTCACATGGCTCTGATAGCCATCGCATTCCAGGCCGAACTTCCCGTATGGCGGGAGAAAAGCAAAATCAAGAAATTGGGATTTACGGTTCCAATCGTAGACCTCATATTCCGGGTGCAGGTCATCCAAGTTGCCGAATAACGGCCACCAGACATTTTGCAGCAGCAGCTTCTCAGCATACTGATGCCCCCTGGACAATCGTCCTCTGCGCTCCCCTGTCCGGGCCGTTAAGTGCCGCTCCAACAGCAGCTGATGCTCTTTTTCAAAATCCATATCCTATTTCCTCCTTCTTAATAGAAGCAAAAAAAGAACGTCCCTCTGCCGGCAATGGCGTGGGACGTTCTTCGTCTGAGTTAATTATACGCCGGTGCGCTGAGGATCGGCAATACGATCATGCAAGGAGATATTTGAGTTCATTTCGTTTATACTGAGTTTACATACATACTGTAATTTAATTGCAGCACCTTGGTGAGTGCAGAGATGGAGGTTGTAACATTTGGAGATATTTGAGTATATTTTGCTGATGCTGGCGGCGGTCTCGTTGTCGAATCTGGTGAACCGGTTCATTCCGTCGCTCTCCGTACCGATTATTCAGATTGTGCTGGGGATGGCTTTGACCTTACTGCCGTTGCACTTTGAACTGGAGTTGAACCCGGAGCTGTTCCTGCTGTTATTCATCGCCCCGCTGTTGTTCAATGACGGCAGACATGCTGATAAAGTGGCCCTATGGAAGCTGAAAAAGCCGATCCTGCTGCTGGCCCTGGGACTGGTCTTTCTAACCGTCGGTGTGCTCGGATACTTCCTGCATTGGCTGCTGCCCGTGCTGCCCCTGGCGGCTGCGTTTGCACTGGCGGCTGCACTGGCGCCAACCGATGCGATTGCGGTCGGCGCACTGGAGCAAAAGGTCAAAATCCCGCATCAGACGATGCAGATTCTCGAAGGGGAATCGCTGATCAACGATGCTTCCGGACTGGTATCCTTTCAATTTGCAGTGGCTGCGATGGTCACTGGGGCATTTTCTTTTCGGACAGCCAGTCTGAGCTTTGTTGTTATATCCCTTGGCGGCGTGCTGCTGGGCCTGGTGCTTACCTTCTTGAAATATGGGCTTGTGCGCTGGCTGCGCAAACTGGGGATGGAGAACGTTACTCTACATATGCTGATTGAGATTCTGACCCCGTTTGCTATTTTCATGGCGGCTGAGGAGCTTGGTGTCAACGGCATTCTGGCGGTAGTCAGTGCCGGGCTTGCCCATTCCTTCGGTTATAAGCAGATGAATCCCGAAGTGGCCAAGCTGAATGTCGTGTCCAAAAGCACCTGGTCTGTTATCATCTTCGTCCTGAACGGTCTGGTCTTCCTGCTGCTGGGTACGCAATTGCCGGAGATTATTCAGACCGTCTGGAACAACCCGGATATCGGGAATGTGCAGGTCATTCTCTATACCCTGCTGTTAACCATTGCGGTCCTCACCCTGCGGCTGATCTGGTCGCTGATTATGGATATACCCGACGGGGAGAAGCCGCGGGGACCGTGGAAGCTGGAGTTCAGGAAGGCGCTGGTACTTACGCTGTCCGGGGTCCGGGGAACGATCACGCTGGCGAGTACGATGTCGCTGCCGTTCGTTCTGGATGACGGTTCGCTGTTTCCGGCGCGGGACCTGATTATTTTTCTGGCGGCGGGAGTGATTCTGTGGACCTTGCTTGCTTCCAACTTCCTGCTGCCGCTGCTGCTCGGGACTGAGAATGAAGCTGAACAGCAGGCGGAAGAGGTGGAGGCCAAGATAGAAATTCTGCGCAAGGTGGTTGCGGGACTGAATGAGCAGGCTACAGATCAATCCCGGATGGCCCTCAGCCATCTGACCGGCACCTATAATGCAAGAATCCGCTTGCTCAAAAAGAATGAGGAGGCCGAAGAACTGGAACGGCTGCTCGGGGTGACTGCGCTGAAATGGCAGCGGGAATACACACTGCTTGCGCTGAAGCAGCGCGAGGTGAACCCGTATACCGCTTACCGCTATCTGAACCGGCTGAACCGGCAGCTCTTCATCTACACCCGTGATAGGCAGTACAAGAACGACCTGATTCCATTTAAAAGCTGGGAAGAGATCACCGGTGCCTTCCAGCAGGTGCGCTTAAGCGCGCAGGAGCGGCGGGAGGAATGGAATAAGCTGCAATCCGGCAATTTCGCTTACGTGCTGGATCAGCTTAGGGAGCTCCAGCACAGCGGCGAGATGGACCCTGAAGTGGTCAGTTCCCTGATCCTGCGCTATGAGCGGGGGAGATTGCGGTTAACCCGTCCGGAGTCGATCTCCACCGCGAAGCGTGAGTTTGAGGAGGCGCTGCAGGAGCTGTCGCGGGCAGGGATTCAGCTGGAGCGCGACTATATTCAACTAATGTTTGAGAATGGGCGGCTCTCCAGGGCTAGTATGAAGGAAATGAAACGTGATATCCTATTTATGGAACATGAGTTGCGTGAAGAAATGGGCTAAGCCGTGAAGGAGAGGACAGATGTCAATGAATAACAAAATTGTGGCCGGTACCTGTGCGGTGATTGCCGCAGTGGGAATCTATATGTATGCGGGCAGCAGGGAAAAGGAACCGGCAGAGGTTGCCGGAACACCAGCCAGCAGCCAGATGGCCAGCCAGGATCTGAAGCAGATGGTAGCGGATTACAGCGCGCGTACCTTAACCTCAGAGTCGGCCTCCATTACCTGGGCGCAGCTCATCGTGGACAGCGGCAGTCCAAGCGAGGTAACCTACGATCTGCCGGAGGATGAATTTTTCCTGTCGGTGGCCCCGTATGTGGACAAGACGCATCCGTGCGCCATTCACAGTCTGACCGGCTGTCAGGGCGAGATGGCGGACCAGACCTTCGAAGTAAAGGTCGAAGCTGCAGACGGCAAGGAGATTATGAACCAGACCGTGAAGTCCCAGCCTAACGGCTTCATCGACCTGTGGCTCCCGCGCGACCAGAACTACCGGATGACGATCACGCACGAGGGCAAGGAAGCCCAGGCCGACATCTCTACTTTTAAGAATGATGATACTTGTCTTACGACGATGCAGTTGAGCTAACAAGGATTTCCTAAATTGAATAAGCAGACAGACTATAGAATAAAAGGAATAGCGCAGGTTGCACTCGTCATTATTATTCATCTGGGATTTATTGTTTTTTTGAAAATCAAAACGGTGGAGTGGCAGGAAGTAAAGAGAGCAGAAGTGATATTGACATATTGCGCTCCGATTTTTCTGTTGTATGCAACCTGTATCCGGTCACTGAAAACGAAGAAGCTCAGGTATAATCTGATTTGGCTATTGATCAGTTTGCTTCCCAGTATTGCCATTCTCTTTAAAATAAAAGAAATTGCCAGTGCAGAGCCTGCCGAACCCGTGTTTATTGAATTTCATTTTGAGCAGGGGTATTTAGAATTGATGCTGTTCTTTCCTGTTATCTACTCAGTTATTCAGTTAATATTGTGGGCTGCAATGTGGTTTATGATTTTATCTAAGGAATGAAGGGAAGACGGAGCGGCTGGAAAAGGGATAATGATGGACATCAGGTTGCCCGCACCCCAGCCAGAATGAACTCCTTGAACTGCCGGTCCGCAGCCCGGTCCTCCTCTGTAACTACACCGCCCCGCTGGCGCGTGAGGATCACGGCTTTTTGCAGATACATGAAATAGAGGTGGGTGGATTTGTGCAGGGTGTCCAGCCACTTTTTTTGGTCGTCCAGGGGTACAGATAGCATCTCAAGACTTAGGAACCGGGAGTACCAGACCTCCATGGCTTGCTTGAAATCAGGCAGCTCCGCAGGATTCTTCGCTAGTGTACTGTAGTAGACTCCAAAAATAGCATCATAATAGATCAAAGCCTCCTCCTGCTCCCGAAGCGCCAGATATTGCTCCAGAATCCTCTCCAGGGACTGTACAGGCTGACTGAAGTCGAAATCAAACAGCAGCTGTCCGAACATCCGCTCCAGGTTCTCGACATAGAGGCGGGCGGCTAATTCTTCCTTGTCATTATAATGAAGGTACAATGTGCGGCGGGAGACCCCTGCCTTCTCTGCAATCTGCGCCATCTCCGTACGCTCAATCCCCTGGCTGCAAAATAACTCCAGCGCCGCCTCCCGGATAATCTGCCCCGTCATTTGCTTCTGCTTCTCACGCAGATTCAAGGCTGTTCCCCCCTTAGGAAGCTGCTGCCTACAGAATACGGCTTGTGCTGATTAACCGCATCCCCCAGCCACTTGATAAGCTTCACGCCGTCCTGCTCTGCCTGGTAGAAGGTTCCCCGGGTGGCGAAGGTGTGGCCGGTGGTTCCTTTTGCAGCATCCAGCCCGTAATCCGTCAGATAATAGTAGTAGTTAGGTACAGTGTCTGCCAGCGAAGCGACCGATTGCCGCATTTCCTCTGACCATGTATGGATGACCTTCTGATCCCGCGGCCCGGTGTAATCATTGATATTGTTCTGAAAATGAATCAGAATCTCGTCATCTACCGAGTAGGATTGCAGCAGCACCGTTCCCGCAGGCATCAGGCGTTCATTCTCCCGGAAGGCGGAGCCGATCAGATCTGCTTCGGGAGCGTAACCGAAATTTTTTGCAAAATCTGCATGCCATTCCTGCTCCACCACCTCCGGCCATTTGTCCGATCTCAGATAAGAGCTGTCCGAATATTGGTAGATCTCGGAATCCTTATAATGTGCAGCAATCACAGGAGCCCAGAAGGCGGAACCGAACCCGCCGGCGCTCTCGCCTGCAATCAGCAGCTTCCCCGGCTTCTCCACATTGGCGTAAATCCAATCGAGGCTGCTCTGCACATTATTCCGTCCGTTATACCGCATCGTGAACCTGCTGCCGTCCTCCCGCGCATACTCCACCGTACGGTTGCCGATATGAAAGTCGCCGGTCGAATAGGGGAGATAGACCACATTCCATCCATGAAAAGGATTGTCCGGGTTCCCCGTATCTGTTATCCCACCCAGCAGCGTGAGCATATAGAATGGAATGTCGGGAAAATAGTTGCCCGTGTCCGTACCCTTCAGCAGGTTCATGAGCTTAATGGGGTGTGCGGCGCTCTTGGCATCCCAGCTAACCCCGCCCCCGGAGAAAAAGATGATCCAGTTGTTGCTCTCACCGTTTTTGGTCCAGATGAAATACTCCGACCCGTCACTGGACAGGGTGTTCCCGCCAAGCTTGACCTTGTTCCACTGGTATGGCTTCACTTCTGCGATGACGGACGTAGCGGTTGCCGGTCTCTGGATTACGAAGGCATAGACCGCAAGGACGGCAAGCCCAACGAGACTTACGATACCAACGCCTGTGTACAGTAGGATTTTCTGCATTTTACTCATGACACCGCTCCTTTTAACTGGAGTATACATCAAGTGAATTCGGTATACAAGGTGTATAATGAATGAGCTATGATTTTCAGGCCAGGAGCTTTATTTCTCATATTCCATAAAAAGTATCTTATGATAGAATTAGCAATATGAGAAAACTTAGCGCAAACATAGCTATATCCATCGTTCTAAGCGTTGTGCTGCTGGCACTGGCAGGCTGTAACAATAATAAGAATGTCGCTGGGGAACAGAGTGATGAGCAGACCGCTGCCGATTATATTGAGACGCTGGGCTACACCATCGTTGCCTCTGAAGGCGAGACGGCCAGATATACCCTGGAGCCGGACAGGCTGAAGAGTCTGGAGGATATGCAGCTCTGGGCGGTACAGGAGCAGGAAGCCAGCACTTACTTTGGAAAGGAGATTACAACGTATCAATTCATCGTGAGCCACCATCCCCTGGAGCAGCAATATCCCGCAGATGAATACAAAATATCTGCCAATGTGATGATCGTTGATCACAAGGTCATCGGCGGCAGCTCGGCTCCTCTGAGCACCACTGAGAATCTTGTCGTGGCAGGCGGCGAGTATTCAATTGAAGGGAAGACGCTGAAGGAGATCAAGGGAATGGAGTATTCGGAGTGGCTGGAGCATTGGAAGGGGAGGTATGGGTTGGGGGAGGAGTAGGAAATGGAATACGGTGAACAAAATACTCATGGGTGGTGGATGAAGATCAATGAACAAGGATGAATTATTGTCTCAGATCCTGAAATTTTCCGAAGATCAATATTCCAATGAACATCGCTTGAATGCAAGAATACAACTGTATCAGTACTGTGAACATAAGGTAGATTGGCATGAGTGGGTATTTGATCATTTACGGCTTAGCGATGGTCTTAAAATCGCAGAGATTGGTTGCGGAACCGGTATATTGTGGGCAAAAAAGCTAAATGAAGTTCCGCCCAGAACGGAAATTTTCTTGACTGATGCTTCAGGGGCAATGGTAGAAACGACAAAAGGGAACATTCATGATCCGCTAGACAGTTTTCAATATGAAATGGTAGATGCAGAGAATATGCCTTGGCCAGATCACTCATTTGATATGTTGATCGCCAATCATTTGCTGTATCATTTTCAGGACCACAGTAAGATTTTCTCTGAGATCAAGCGGGTACTGGTTCCGAATGGAACGGTTTACGCTTCAACTGTAAGCGCGGACAATTATAGAGAGCTGTTGCAGTTCATGCTGGAGTTTGACGACAGATTGTCTTTCTTTAACGAAGCCGTTAAGAACTTCAACATGGAGAATGGCCGCGATATCCTCAGCAAGCATTTTAATGTAACAGCCCAATATATACTGCAGAATGATATTGTCATACAAACCGCTGCACCGCTCATTTTATACGTGGCCTCCTACTTTACTCAAGACCAGTTGGATATCCTAATCAGCAGGTTCAGTGAACTTTATGAATGTTTACAAGTTACACTTGATCATTTGGGAGCGATGCGTATCACCAATCGAAATGTTTTATTCCAATTTGCAACAGTGTAATGTCTGAATGTCTGTGGGGCAAAAGGAGAGAGGACATGTTAAGATCCAAAGGCTTAAAGCTTACAATGGCACTATTACTCATCTTCATCATCTGCACAGCTTGTCAGGGCACCAAGGAACAAGGTGGGGGAGAAATGATTACGTTAACGGAATTAAAGAGCTTATCCGAAAAGGAGGCATCCCTGAATTGGAGCGATTTTGACAAGTATACATTCGAGGATATCGGTTCAGGAGTGTATATCAGGAAGTACCAGGTTGAGGGAGAACGGAAATTGCTGGTTAGCGGCAAAAGTCTGGAGCAACCTCCGGAGAAAATCTCCATTGTGGATTCAAGCGGCAAGGAGCTGGAGCTGACTCCATAAAACGTGGACGGGTTATAATATTCGCGCTTAATAAGAACCGCCCTTCTGTAGCTTGGGGAGCGGTTCTTTGCTGAACTCCGATTAAGGTGCACTTCTTAGTAAGAGGCTAAGTGCATTCTGTACAATTATATCGTCTAAATTACCGCTTAATATCCGTCTAATTGTATTTCTGCAATTAAAATTTCACCTGCACCTGGGTTCTCCCACATTTGGGCAGATTTAGTTGTACAGACTGCAGTTAGAAGAGAAAAACCTTCCTTTTCACTGTTTTTAATTGTATAAAATACAGCTACCCTGGAAAGCTGCATCAAACGTTCATTTCATTACTTCATCAGGATAACCAGGATCAGGATGATTTTTAAGCTCAGCCTCTGTTCCTACAAAAAAGCTCAGCACCGTAGGTCCCTCGATTTTCCCGGAACTATTAACGGATTCGCCCTTACCTATTGAGTGACCGTGGATCATTTGATCGACATCTAATTTTTGCTGCTTATTTTGATCGTCATAGTAGTAGAATTCTTCGAAAATTCCCCCGTATTCAACGTCTGGAGTGGACGTTTTTAATACCCCGGATTCAGGTATCTTATAAATGTTTCTCCCCTGTTCCACTTCAATGGCTTTAAACCCCTCTTGGTTATAAATAATCTGCACCCAGCCCACATAATGGTTTGGAATAAGATAAGTGTTTGGATAGCGTTTAGTAGTGCTGCAGAATACAAGAACCAATAACAACGATATCAGCAGCAGCAAAAGTGTCTTTTTCAATTTTCCCTACCTCCCGTTGCGTTTTTTAAAAGCCGAGGGGATACGTTCCCTGATTCCGGCCATCCTGGCTCATGTGATTTACAATGTTGGCATAGGGATTTACTTCACACATAAGCATATAAAAGAACAGGATCACCCTAACAGGTGAAAGGTGTGTGTATGGAGCCGTAAGTTGCACTTTTTGCAGGATTTCTCTATTAAAAGTTACCTGCTGAAGGACATTGTTGCATTATTTGCACAATTATCGGTGAAGAGAGCAAGTTAGCGCTGACTTTGTTGCATTTCGTGCAGGATTTTAGCATAGGCGGATTTTATTGGGCAGTAATGCTGCATTTCGAGCAGTATTTCTGTAAAAATGTTACTGGCTGCGGAGCAGGGGAAGCATCCTTTATCGCAGCAGCCCCCATAGTGCTCGGCTTTCTGCATACATTTGGCCTGTGTACTTTCTATGGTAGTGTATCGTATTCGTTTTTCATATACGTGACATCTGTTCTGCAGAAAAAATCAGCCGTTCTCCGCAAATGCAGGGAACGGCTGTCTATATTACTCCTCAACCACCTTCGACGAGCTCGGGGTGTTCTTGTTCTTATACACCCACATCGCGTACTCCAGCGGGCGGGTGAGGGCTTTGCGGTAGGTGCTGGCGTCGCCGGAGCGGGCGAAGACCTCGCGGGCGGGCTTGGGGTTGACCTCCAGCACGTAGATCCGGCCCTCGCGGTCGATTGCGAGGTCCAGCGCCAGCTCGCAGAGGGCGCCGAAGCTGTCTTCGAGATAGGCGGCCGCATCGAGGCCCAGCCGTTCGGCCGTCCGCATGGCCTTGCCGGCCCGCTCTTCGCTGCCGAGCCACTGCTTCAGCAGCGTCTCCGCCTTCATGGCATGGCCGCCGCCATGAAGGTTCGAGGTGACGCTGCGGGCCGCGCCCACCCGGCCGGCCATGCCGGTGAGCTCCCAGGCGCCCTGGCCGTTCTTCTGCACGAGCATCCGGTAGTCATGGAAGCGCCCGCTCGGCAGCCGTATGGGGATGCCCTGCTGCACCAGGAACCTGCCGCCCAGACACCACTGGCGGACAATGGTTTCCAGGCGGCTCAGCGACACCTTGCGGGGGGAGATAATCTGGCGGCTCTGGCGGCGGCCCTGGATATCGAAGAGGGATTTGCCTTCGCGCTGCCGCTCGATCCGCAGGATGCCGCGCCCGCCGGTACCGTTGATCGGCTTCACGTAGACGACGGAGCTGAGCTTCAGCATCCGGTGCAGATCGGCGGAGGACTGGTAGAGGACGGTCTCCGGCAGATGCGGCCGGAACCGGCTCTTCTGGGAGAAGGTCTGGTGGACCGTCCATTTGTTGCGCAGCGGGCGGTTCAGGAATGTCAGATGGCCGTAGCGCGCGCGGAAGCGCAGCAGTTGCTGGAAGCGCTGGCTGCGCTGAATCCGGCAGCGGTCATAGATCATATTCGGGAAGGAGCGCCATTTGCGCGTCCAGGTTCCGCTTTTGACGTCGTAGACCATGGCATGGATCAGATCCTTGCTGGCGTGTACATCGGCAGGGGTGAACACGAAGACGTCCAGCCCGATCCGGCTGCCTTCGATAATCATCCGCCGGTAGACGCTTCTCTCTTCAAGCTGCCTGGCATTGTTCAGATAGAGCGTGAGGATGCCTAAGACGGGCTCTGGCACATGAATTCACCTTCTTCCGGGAGAGTGGCGGGGCTTCCCCCCGCCATGGGAGCGCGCAGCAGCAGGGTAGGCTTGCCTGTAGGACCGGTGAGCAGGTCAACGGCCGCCAGCCCGCTGTTGAAGCACATCTTCAGGCTGGCGGCATTGTCGCAGGCCACCTGGCACTCCAGCTGTCCGAGACGCTCCAGCTGTGTCTTAAGCAGGGTGGTCCCGGTGTGCCGGTTCCGGTACAGGGGATGAACGGCGACAACGCAGGCTTCCCTGCCGAAGCCGGAGACGAAGCTGACGCCTGCGAGCTGGCGGCCGGTCTGCCCCCTGACGGTGGCTACGAGCAGGGAGGTCCCCGGACGGGCGAGCTGATCCGGAGTCAGCCGGGCCAGCCGCTTGCAGCCGTGCAGTGTGATCCGCCGGTCCCCGTGCTCTCTCAGGAACGCGAGCAGCCCTTTCAGCCTGGATTCCCACTGTACAGGGTGACTGTCATAGAGCGAGGATATCAGCATGGTATCCCCTCCTTTAAAGGGTTCTTGGATTATTTGGTCTGGCGTGACAGATGAAGCCCATACTGGAAAATACGCTCCAGCGACAGCTTGCGGATGGCGGGCTCATCGAACTTCATCGGGCGGGAGTTGGCTTCAAAAAACCACACCCCGCCCTGTTCATCGACGCCGAGATCCATCGACATCTCGCCCAGCATGAAGCCTGAAGCCCGCTCGATCTGCCGGGCGACCAGCAGGGCGGTGGTGGATACATTCTTCAGGATCACAGCGGCCTGCTCCGCCCCGAAGGTTCCCTCCAGCATCGTGGAGGGATCTTCTATGCTGCCGCCGCGCGGCACATGCGTGGTGATGCTGCGGGCCCCGGCTAACCGGGCGCCGATGCCGGTAACGGCCCAGGCACCGCGCCCGTTCTTCTGCAGCAGCACGCGCAGATCGAAGGGGCGCCCCTGATAGCCGGCCAGCCCGATGGCTTGCTGCACGATATAGCGCGAGGTGCCTTTGGCCCGGCCGATCCGGGCCCACAGGCGCTCCACCGATGCGGCTTTGTAGGTCGTGTTCTTCTTGCCGCTCTGAATCTGCAGCCGGAAGGGAAGCAGCGTATCCGGCCGGTATTTCAGCCGCATGATGCCTTTGCCCGCCTTGCCCTTTTCCGGCTTGAGGTAGAGGCTGTCATGATGCTTCAGCATCGCCGTAAGCGTGGCTGCGCTGCGCAGACGGCGGGTTTTGGGCACATGCTTGGCGGTTGCCTTCGATTCCTTAAGCCATTCGAACAGATTCCATTTATTGAAGAAGCTTGGATTGTACAGCTGGATGTCGGGGTGCTCCAGACACTCGGCAATTTTGCGGACAACCGGCGCTTTCTCTTCCTCCTCACGGTTCGGAATCCGGTTATAGATGACCTGCGGACGCGGGACAGGGACCGCAACCCAGAGCTTCCCGCTGGCGGAAGGCACGTAGCCGGTCACAACCGGCTCCTCCAGCTTCAGGTCGCGGACCGTGACGACATATACAAGGTAGCCCATTTCTTTGCCGGTGCGGATAATGTCACGGAAGTTATTGCGGTTGCCGCGGAACTGCTGCAGCCGGTCACTGATGGTCAGGATGGCGATAACTGGCTTGCTGGGGTCTGGAATCCGGGTGTTCACAATTCATCCCTCCTGCGGAACTTGCTGAGATACAGACAATGCTCCAGGATGTGCTCAATGGAGGCTTTGCCCTCAGCGCGCAGGGAGGGGTGGCGGAAGATCGAGCGTCCCGGCTTCGCATTGGCTTCGAACATCCAGATGTCCTCATCCTGGTCAATGCCGAGATCGAAGCCGATCTCGCCCAGCAGATGGCGGTGCTGGATCTCCAGGGATTCGGCCAGCTTGACGGCAGTCGTCTTGGCCCGCTGCAGCACCTCATCTGCCCTTGCGCCGAAGACACGGCCGAGAGCCTGCTGCGGCGTCATCAAGGCTCCGCCGTTCTTCAGGTGGGTGGTGACACTGCCCCGTCCGGCTTTTTTGGCGCCGATGCCGACCACGACCCACTGGTTGTTGCCGTTCTTGTGCATATGGAAGCGGAAATCAATCGGGCAGTTGTCGATCTCGATCAGGCGGATACCCTGCTGCACCACATAGTTCTGCAGGCTCTGCCCGTGGCGGCCCCGCAGCATCCGCATCAGACTGTCGAAGCTGCTGAAGCGCAGCAGCACATTCTTGCCGTTCCTGCGGTAGCGGGCGAAATAACCTTTCTTCGGCAGGTAGGTCAGCCGGTAGATGCCGTGTCCCAGGCTGCCTGCGGAAGGCTTATAGTAGACGAAGTGGTGGCGGTCCAGCATATCCCGCATCTGCTCGGCGCCGGGATTGCTGTGTGTCTCCGGCACGAACCGGTTCGCCGCACCGTCATTCTCCAGCAGGCGGTAAATATCTGACTTATTGAAGAAGCTCCAGTTGAAATAAGGAATCTTCTTGCGGCCGAAGCGCTCGCGGAGCTGATTGATGTATGGCGAGGTCTCGGCCCGGCGGCTGGGCAGGCGGTTATAGACCACATCCGGCAGGGACACCAGCTTGCGCTCGAACTTGCCGCCGGCCGTCAGGAAATAGCCGTTGACCTGCTCCTGCTGCCAGTCGATGTCGCGCGGCATGAAGGCGAAGATATAGCATTTGTTGCTGCCCTCGCGCAGCAGCTGCTTGATGAAGCCGGTCCGCGAGCCGAAGGGCTGCGCAGAGGAGCCGGGTCCGTCAGACAGCACGCCGACCAGCGGCCCGAGCTGGACTTCATCATTCTGCAGGTTCCGCAGATAGACGCTGCCTGATTTCGGAACCTTGATCGCGCTCTTCACACCCGAGGCGAGGAAAAGATGCTTGCCGGCGCGGTTGATCGGCTTGATGGCTGCCGGGATCGCGTCCTTGCCGAGGCGCAGGCGTATATTTTTTTTGCCGGATAATTTCAGGCTTCTCATCAGTTCTCCCGAGACATAGACCACCCGCTCAGGCCGCTTGGTGAAATGCACATTGCAAAAAGTGAGACCCATTTATGAATCCTCCTTTGGAACCATTGATATCAATCTCCCGTGTGAACGGAGCTGTCCGCGGGGCAGCTTGTAGTCGCGGCTTGCGGTAAGCAGCAGATGGCGCGCATAGCCCAGCGGGTTCTCGGCGGCAAGCCTGGCAGCTATGCGGTCATCTGTCAGCCGGAACACGGTGCGCCCCGGCTTGGAGTTAGCTTCCAGCAGATAGATTCGTCCTCCGGCGTCAATGCCGAAATCAAGGCCGAGCTCCCCGAGTCTGCCGCAGGATGCCTCCAGCAGCGGCGGCAGCAGTGCGGATGCCCGGGTCAGCTCCTCCAGCAGCTCCTCTCCGCTCCTGCCGTATTCAGCCAGCAGGAACGGGCGGGCTCTGGCTGCGGTGCCCCCGCCGTGAAGATTGGAGGTCAGCGAACCGCGGGCGCCCAGCCGGACCGCCATGCCGGTTAAGGTCCAGACGCCGGTGCCGTTCTTCTGCATCAGCACACGCACATCGAACGGCTGCCCGCCGCGGCCGGTGAGCTGAAGATAAGGCTGTATGATATAGCGGCGGAGGCCGATGAAACGGTCAATCCAGTCGAGGCCTTCATCCAGCGTTCCGAATACATATTGAAAGGGCTCGTTGCTGCTGCCCCGGCCCCGTACCTTCACGCCTCCGCCGTCACGGCTGCCGAGCAGCACAGCGTGCAGCGTGCGCTTCCCGTGGGAGCCGGCCCGGGGCTTCAGGAAGACGCCGTACTCGCTCCAGGCCAGCATGTTGCCCAGCGCCTCCCGGCCGCTGTACTGCACCGTCTCCGGCAGCAGCGCCGCTGCCGCAGGGCTGCGGCGGAGGATCTCGTATACGCTCCATTTGTCGGGAAGCCCGCGGGACCAGGGAAGGGAGCGGGAGAGTGCCGCAAGAGCGATTGAGGCGGCTCTCTTCTCCCGGGCGGTCCGGTAGAAGCAGCGGTTATAGAGAATGTCCGGCGGCGGGGCCTGTGCAGGCTCCCACTGTCCGTCCCGCCACTCATAGCCGTCCACATAGGAGCCATCCTCCGCCACACCTTCGGGATGGAAGATCAGGACCTTCAGACCATACAGCGGGGCGGCCCGGCACAGGTGACTGCAGAACTCCGGCTCTGCGAGGGGAGGCATCCCGTGGCGGCGGCCTGTCATGATGCCAAGGAACCCCAGTGCTGTTGCGTTCATGATGTCCTCCTTATAACCCGGCCAGATAACGGCAGTATAGAATCATCTGCTTGACAGAGGGTCTGATTTTCTGGTCGTTCAGCGGTGTATTGTCGTTCTTGGACGGCTTGGAGTTGACCTCCAGCAGCCAGATCCGGCCGGACTGGTCGAGGGCAAGGTCGATGCCCAGCTCCCCGAAATGGGCAGGAATATAGGTCTCCACGCCTCTGGCGATGGCCAGCGCCGCGCGGGGAAGCTGAACCTGGGTGCTTTCCTTGACCCCGGCGGGAAGGCTGCTTTTGCCGATGGCTTCACGGACGGTACTGAGCGTGCCGCCGCGGGCCAGATTAGAGACGAAGTGATTGCTTCCGGCGGTCCGGGCTACAATCGAGGTCACGCCCCATTTTCCCGTACCGTTCTTCTGCACAAGGGCCCGGAAGTCCACCGGCCGCCGTCCAATCTCCAGCAGAGACAGACCCTGCTGAATCTGGTAGCGCGTGGTTTTCATCTTGGGGGCAATGGACTGAAACAGCTTCGCCAGGCTGGAATAGCTTTGTCTCCGTGTGCCCATAGGTGTTGTGGACAGCAGGCGGTAGCCGCCCTCTTCTTTGGAGATGCGCAGAATGCCCTTGCCCAGGCTGCCGCGCACCGGCTTCAGGAATACGCTGGGGTAGCTTGCGCACATTCTCTTCAATATGGCGAAGCCGCTTAAGGCATGGGACTCCGGCAGATACCGCTGCAGGGCAGGGTCCTGAACCAGGGCTTCGAATACCTCTGTTTTGTCAAGAAACTTCTCGTTGAAAAAATGGGTTCCGTAGCGGGATTTTACATCCGCCAGAAAATGCTGTACGCTAGGTCTGTTCTCTACCTTTCGCGTGGTCAGGCGGTTGTTGATCACATCGGCAACAGGAAGACTCAGCTTCCGCCAGCCCTCATCGTATACCCAGCCCTGGATGGCAGTGCTGCGCGTTTCCAGCGCTTCCGGGGTAAAGAAATAGACATAGGCTCCTTGGGCATGGCAGGCGTTGGTCAGCTCCCGGCAGAACATCGTAATCTGGCCGAACACGCGGTCCGGCTGATCGGGATGGTCACGGCTCACCAGTACTCCAATCATCGGCCCCAGCCGCAATGTGCGGCTGCCTGTGCTGTAGGAAGCGTTAAGCGTCAGGCGCTGTCTTATGCCGAGCCGCCGGGCGAGTGCTTCACTGACACGCAGGCTGTCAGATTTGGGAACCGGTATGACGGTTACCTCCTGCCGGAAAGAGCCGAAGGTCAGCAGAATGGTGCCGTGTGCCGGGATTTTGAGCCTCTTCATGGATTTGTCGCCTAGCATCACAGCGTTTTCCTGCAGGATGCCCGAGTGGACACTTTGGACCGGGATCTTGAGCTTAGACATCGTGGTTCTCCTTCCGGTAGGCAAACATGGTGCCGGCAATATGAATCTTGAGGGTTACATATCATTCATCATATGGAGACATCTGACCCTTGGTGATTGACCTATTCTTCAAAAAGCCGTGCCGGGCGGATGAATCATCCGAGCAGGCAGAGAGCAGACCAGCGGGCTTCTGCCAGGGGCGGGGGCGCAGCAGGAGGCGGGCCCGTCCGGAGGGGATGGGTTCAGCTGTGAAAATTGGGCGCAGACAGCCTGTGAAGCAGCCTGGCAACCGGGCGTATGCCCGCTGAAGACAAGCGGTAAGAGACGAACCTAACCTTGAGGAGGAATTATAATGAACGTTATTGACAAGGCGCATGAATTGGCGCGGGCGATTAAAGACAGCAGTGAGGTGGCGGATATCACGAGTGCCATGAAGGTGATTGAAGCAGACCCGGAGAGCAAGCGGATGCTGGACAACTTCCGGCAGAGCCAGGTGGAGCTGCAGCAGCGGATGATGAGCGGAGACATGCCGGCGCAGGAGGAAATGGAGAAGATGGAGAAGCTGTTTGAGGTGCTGAACCTCAATCTGGCGATCCGCCGTCTGTTCGATGCGGAGCGCCGCCTCAGCGTGGTCATTGAGGATGTGAACAAAATTATCACTGACAGCCTGTCCCAGATGTACGGCGGACAATAAGCAGGAGGCAGGACCCGCTGCCCATTCCGCACAAAAGGGTGATCTCAGGGCCATGCGGCTCTGAGATCACCCTTTTGTGATAGATAAGAATGGATATGTTTGTGGGGAGGGGGCTGCTAATCCGTCCTGCTCTCCACCAGGCAGAGCAGAATGGCAGCGGCCATTCCCAGGCGGCGGTCCAGCTGGCCCTGGCGGTCGCCTGAGAAGTCGGCGGTGATTTTAGTGACAAACGGGTTGACGTTGTTCCGGAACGCCGGAATCACCTGCCCCCCGATCTCCAGGACATATTTCAGCGGAAGGATAACAATGATGCGGCGCAGCATAGCGAGGAAGGCGTTATCCTCTTTAATGGCACCGATCTCGTTATCATGAATGTCCAGGATGCCCCATTGGTCTTTGTAGAGGGACTTCAAGCCTTTGCGGCGGAGGGCACCCACCGTTTCCCCGGTCTCCACATCATACACATCATATGTTGAGCTGATATCCAGGATCTTACGCGCTTTGATCCGCAGCAATTCCCTGCCCATTGTCTCGTCGGAATACAGCGTGATGTCCTCTTTCAGCCGGAAGGCTTTCATCTCCGCGAACAGCAGTAAATCCCCCGAATCGTTGAAAATATGTAGCTTCCCGCCCAGCGCAGAAAATATTTTTTTGCGGGCGATGTATTTGCTCTGGTTATAAATGGGATTCAAGCTCATTCCCTCCTCCAACGGTATCTATCATCTCATACCCCTGGCGTGCTGGCTAGAATCTTAAGGCAGAAGCAGTTCTGCTGAAAAATGATGTGCTGCTTGTCTCATAAATCTGGCAGCCGGCTCATAGAATAGAGATATAGAGTTGATCCATAACTTTCCAGAGCAAAGGAGCGGTCCTAAAGTGAGAAAAAGAAACAAATTCAAGCATTCCGTCTATCTGCTGGCAGCCCTGGCTATGCTGCTGTACGCGCTGCCGAAGCTGTCGTTTCAGCATAGCTCCGGCTGGGTGCTGGGCTTCGGGCTGGCCTGGTGCGTCTTCGCGTTCCTGGTAATTGCCGCCCACCTGCATTTCATTATGGGTGTGGACGAGGAGAAGCAGAAGCGCCTGGATGCGGTCCGCAAGGCCAAGCTTGCGCAGTGGCAGGGCAAGTGGAACGAAGACAGCGGAGTATCGCAGCGTTCCCAGGGATGAATGTCCCGGCGTGAAGGAGGATAACCTCCGGCTTGGCCATGGTGCCTGGCCGGGGGTTATTTGTGCTGATGGCAAGTAACAGCAAGCCACGGCAAGTTCAAGAGGAACACCGAAGGTGTTATATACATATTCCCGGCTGTACTCATGAATGACCAGGGCTGTCATATCTTCGGACAGGATACGGCTCACCTGTTGTACTCCGGTGCAGACAGCATGTATAATGAGCACAGAGTAGTACAGATCGGGGTATGGGGGTGTAACAGTTGGAAGGTCAGGGCGATAATATCACGAAGCACGAACAACTGCTGCAGCACATTGAAGGCCTGAAGGTGGGCACCAAGATCTCCGTGCGCAAGCTGGCCAGGGAAATGGCCGTCAGCGAAGGCACGGCTTACCGTGCGGTGAAGGAAGCGGAGAACCTGGGTATCGTCATTACCAAGGAGCGGATCGGCACGGTCCGGGTTGAGAAGAAGCCGCGCAATATCTCCGACCAGCTAACCTTCGGGGATGTGGTTGATATCGTTGAGGGGCATGTGCTGGGAGGAGCGGAGGGGCTGAACAAGCATCTTCATAAATATGTAATCGGCGCGATGAAGGTCGATGCCATGATCCGGTATATTGACGCAGACAGTCTGCTGATTGTCGGGAACCGCGATGATGTGCACTCGCTTGCCCTGGAGCAGGGGGCAGGGGTGCTGGTAACGGGGGGCTTCGGCACCAGCCGTGAGGTGAAGGCGCTGGCGGACGAGCTGGATCTGCCGGTGATCTCCTCCAGGCATGATACCTTCACGGTGGCTTCGATGATTAACCGGGCGATCTTCGACCGGCTGATCAAGAAGAAGATTATGCTGGTGGAGGATATTGTCGAACGCAAGGAACGTCATTATTCGCTCAAAATCTCCAGCACCGCAGGCGAGCTGCGGGAATTGTCGCAGGCCAGCGGTGAGCAGCGGTTCCCGGTGACCGATGAATGGAACCGGGTGATCGGGATCATCGGGCGGCGCGATGTGGAGGATCTGGCTGACACGCAGAGCATCGAGAAGGCCATGGTCCGCAGCCCGGTGACCGCTGCGCTGCAGACCTCGCTGGCTTCGGCGGCCCAGATCATGATGTGGGAAGGGATCGACTTCCTGCCGATCGTGGACCGCAACCGCAAGCTGGTAGGCTCGGTCACCCGCAGGGAGGTGCTGCAGAGCCTGCGCGATGCCAGCAATCAGCCGCAGCTTGGCGAGACGTTCGACCATCTGATCTGGAACGGCTTCGCGGATGAGCGGGACGAAGAGGGCAGACTGTTCTTCCACGGCTTCATTACGCCGCAGATGGCTACGGATCTGGGGACGATCTCGGAGGGAATTCTGTCCACGCTGATGACCCTGTCCGCCTTCAGGGCGGCCAAGGACATTACCGGAAACGATTATGTGCTGGACAGCATGTCCACCTATTTCATCCGCCCGGTGCAGATTGAGCACTCCATTATCGTCATGCCGAAGCTGCTGGAGATCAGCCGCCGCACCTGCAAGCTGGAGATCGAGATCAGCCGCCTGGACACCATTGTCGCCAAAGGTGTGCTGATGCTGCAATCGATTGACCACGGCTAATCATACACGCAACAAGCAAATAGACCAGCTTTTCCTCAACGAGATGGAGGGGCTGGTCTATTTGCTGTCAGCTTCCGCTGCGGGCCCGGCTGTAATAGCTGTAGCTGCGCAGCCCAGAGAAGATATTGAAGAGGCCCAGCAGCAGGAAGACGGCTTCAATGACAACATTCAGCGTTGAGCCGCGGAAGATGAACATGGACATCAGGGAGAGGGTGACCAGCATTCCCCCGAGCAGCATATTCATGACCGAACGTCTTGTCCCCTTCACCAGCGGGTCAGCCGCTCTGCGGGAAGAGTAGCTGTAGACGGCAGCACTTACCATGAAGACAACCAGCAGAACAAAGAGCAGATACTTGATGAGCATAATCATGGACAGCAGCTCCTTTGTGAGAGAACAGTTCACACCCCGGCACCGGCCGGGATGCGGTTTCCTGTGCACAAGTTGAGAATGTATGTGTTGGTGTCCATTATTGTATCATGATTTCTGCTCTAGCTGCGCTTGTACGGGCTGATTTCGACCCAAATTTGCAGTACGCCCTCCATCACGAGCATCGTGCGGATGCTGACGGTATATTCCTTCTCCCGGACGATATAGATCTTGCTGTCCAGGAGCAGGCGCGCCAGCTTGCCGTCCGAGTCGATCTCGAACATGCTGCGCCCGCGCATCGGCTCCAGATCCGCTGCCAGCTTCCTGAGCACCTCCTTGGCCGTCACCGGGTCGAGAGCTGCTGTGCCCTCCCTGGCCTTGCTGCCCTCGGTGCGCACCTTGATCTCACGGATCACGGTGGAGGTGTTAGTGTATTTCTTAAGTGTCTGAATGTCACTCTTGTACTGCTCGATTTCGATGCGCAGATCCTGATTGTTAAGCCAGAGCACATTGTAAGCCATATGATAAATCGCGTTATAGACCACGCCCCCCGCGATCATCCCCAGCACAAAAACAGCGGCAATCTGCGAGAAACGGCGGTAGCGGTGGAACGGCGGCAGTCGCATATATCTTTTCGCCCCTTGCCTTATAAGAGTTAATCTGCACCCGAAGGGAGTCGTCTGTCCGCTGACAGCTTGCCCGGGAGCTCTACTTGCCGCACACCCACTTGACCAGCTCGCTGCCCATATGGGCGCCCAGAAAGGCGAAGACCAGATAAAGAATCTGCTTGATGGCCGGGGAGAGATTTCCGCCCAGCATGTTGCTCTCTATAACGCGCATCGGGTCGATCGTGCCGCCGACGGCGGCCGCCAGCGCCCAGATTTTGATCCGGTCGGCAATCTCCAGCATCGTATTGGTCGGCGGCTGCAGCGAGACGGCGGCGCCGATTCCGCCCAGCATGGCTCCGCCCAGCACGATGCCGAAGGCAATGAAGAAATCGAGAACCGCTTTGCTCAGGAAAATATTCATGGGAAGCTCCTTCCTTGGATCAGCGCGGCAAGATCGCTGCGGCCTGTCCCTGTGCTCTTACTCCATTCTATGGGCGGCTCCCCCTCTAATATGATAAAATAGTTTCATCTTATGTTTTGATTTTGGAGCTGAAGGGAAGTGTGGGGTATGAGCCCTTTCGTGCATTTGCATGTGCACAGCGAATACAGTTTACTGGACGGGGCGGCGCGCATTACGGATCTTGTGCGCCGGGCCGGCGAATACGGCATGACATCGCTGGCGCTGACCGATCATGGTGTGATGTACGGGGCCATTCCTTTCTATAAAGCGTGCCGGGAGCAGGGCATCAAGCCGATTATCGGCTGTGAGGCTTATCTGACCGCCGGGTCCCGCCGCGAGCGGGGCAGCCGCAAGGATCAGCCGATCTATCATCTGATTCTGCTGGCGAAGAACATGACCGGCTACCGGAACCTGATGAAGCTGATTACCATCGGCCATCTGGAGGGCCAGCATTACAAGCCGCGCATCGATATGGAAGCGCTGGCGGCCCATGCCGAGGGCATCATCTGCCTGAGCGCCTGCCTGGGCGGAGAGGTCCCGCAGCATCTCCTGCACGGACGGGACGATGAGGCGCGCAAGGCGGCGCTGCGGTATAAGGAGATTTTTGGCGGGGACTTCTATCTGGAGCTGCAGGATCACGGGATGCCGGAGCAGAAGCGGGTGAATCCGCAGCTGATTGCGCTGGCCGGTGAATGCGGGATTCCGCTGGTGGCGACCAATGACGTCCACTATATGGACAAGGAGGATGCCGAGGTCCAGGATGTGCTGATCTGTATCGGCACCGGCAAATCGGTGGACGATGAGGACCGGCTGAAGATCGGCACGGACCAGCTGTTCTTCAAGAGCGGCGAGCAGATGGCCGCCTTGTTCCCGCATGTGCCCGAGGCCATAGAGAACACGCAGCGGATCGCCGAGGCCTGCAATCTGGAGCTGACCTTCGGCCAGCATATTCTGCCGGAATATTCTCCGCTGCCGGAGGGACTGGATGCCGCCGGCTATCTGCGCGAGCTGTGCCGCAGCGGGCTTGAGCAGCGCTATGCGGATACGCCGCTCTGGGCATCGCCGGAGCAGCGGGCGGAAGCCGAGCACCGGCTGGCCTATGAGCTGGGCGTGATTGAGAGCATGGGGTTCAGCGATTATTTCCTGATTGTCTGGGACTTCATTGCGTTCTGTCACCGCAGCGGAATCGTGACCGGGCCGGGCCGCGGCTCTTCGGCAGGCAGCCTTACCGCCTATACCCTGAAGATTACCGATGTGGACCCGCTGAAATATAATCTGCTGTTCGAGCGCTTCCTCAATCCTGAACGGATTACGATGCCCGATATTGATATTGACTTCAGCGATGAACGCCGCGATGAGGTTATCGCCTATGTGGTCGAGAAGTACGGCCGGGAGCATGTGGCTCAGATCATTACCTTCGGGACAATGGCAGCCAGGGCCGCTGTGCGCGATGTGGGCCGGGTGCTGAATCTGCCGTATAACGAGGTGGATAAGGCGGCGAAGCTGATTCCGGGCCAGCTCGGCATCAGCATTGCCCGGGCGCTGGAGAGCACGCCGGAGCTGAAGGCGCTCTATGAGACGAGCCCCAAGACCCGGGGACTGCTGGACATGGCCATGAAGGTGGAGGGGATGCCGCGCCATGCCTCGACCCATGCAGCCGGCGTAATTATCTCCAAGGGGCCGCTGACCGATGCGGTTCCGCTTCAGGCGGGCAACGAGAGCACGGCGCTCACCCAGTATTCCATGGAGCATCTGGAGAGTGTAGGCCTGCTGAAGATGGACTTCCTGGGGCTGCGGACCCTGTCGATTATTGAACGCTGCCTGGGCTGGGTGAAGGAGATGACCGGCAGCGTGCCTGATTTCCGCTTCATCCCGGATCATGACCCGCTCACCTACGGGATGCTGGGTGCAGGGGAAACGACCGGCGTGTTCCAGCTGGAATCGGCAGGGGTACGGCGGGTGCTGAAGGAGCTGAAGCCGAGCGGCTTCGAGGATATTGTCTCCGTGGTGGCGCTGTACCGTCCCGGCCCGATGGAATTCATTCCGAAGTTCATCGGCGGCAAGCACGGGGAGTTCGAGGTGGTCTATCCCCATGCTGATCTGAAGCCGATTCTGGCCGATACGTACGGCATCATCGTCTATCAGGAGCAGATCATGCAGATCGCCTCCCTGATGGCCGGGTTCTCGCTCGGCGAGGCCGACCTGCTGCGCCGTGCGGTGTCCAAGAAGAAGCGGGAGACGCTGGACAAGGAGCGCAGCCACTTCGTGGAGGGCAGCCTGAAGCAGGGCTACACGGAAGCAGATGCCAATGCCGTCTACGACATGATTGTCCGCTTCGCGAACTACGGCTTCCCGCGCGCCCATGCTGCGGCCTACGGGGTTCTCGCCTTCCAGACAGCCTATCTTAAGGCGCATTATCCGGTGCAGTTCATGGCTGCGATGCTGACCGCCGTCATGGGGTCCCACCGCAAGGTGGCGGAATATGTCCTCGACTGCCGCCGGTCGGGCATCGGCGTGCTGCCGCCGGATGTGAACGAGAGCGGCGTGCTGTTCACGCCGGTCGTCCGCGAGGACGGCGGCCATATCCGCTTTGGGCTGGGGGCCGTGAAGAATGTCGGCACGCAGGCGGTGGAGAATATTATGGCGGTGCGCAAGGAGCGGCCGTTCGACAGCCTGCTGGATTTCTGCCGCCGTGTGGACCTGCGCGTCTGCAACAAGCGCGTGATTGAATCGCTGCTGCAGACCGGTGCCTTCGATGCGCTGCCCGGGCACCGGGCCCAGCTCCTGGCGATGCTGGACGAGACGGTGGAGGCGGCGGCCAAATGGCGCAAGGAGCGCGATGAGCTGCAGATTCAGCTGTTCGACGACCTGATTGAGACGCCGAACTGGGAGATCCGCTACCCGGATGTCCCGAGATTCAGTGTGACCCAGCAGCTGGAGCTGGAGCGTGAGCTGCTCGGCCTGTATCTCTCCGGCCATCCGCTGGATGACCGCGCGGCGCTGCTGGAGGAGCCTGGGATGCAGAAGCTGATGGATCTGGGCGAAGCCGCGGATGAGAGCATGGCCGTTACGGCGGGCATGGTGGTCTCGCTGAAGGAGATCACGACCAAAGCGGGCAAGGCCATGGCCTTCGTCGTCTGGGAAGACCAGATCGAGCGCTGCGAGGTCGTACTCTTCCCCGAGGTGTGGAAACGCAGCCGCGCCCTGATCGAGAAGGGCGCGCTGCTCGCCCTCCGCGCCAAGGTGCAGCAGGAGGACGAGGGCTTCAAGCTGCTGGCCGAGGAGGTCGCTCCGCTCACCCCGGACAGCGTGCGCGGCCTGCTGCAGCGCCGCAGCCCCGGGCACTCCCGGCCCGCCGGCACGGGCCGGGGCAGCGGTGCAGCCGGCACAGCCGCTGCACCAGGCACGCGCACACCGGCGGGCCAGCCGCCCGGTGCGCGCGCTTCCGGCGCGGCCGCTGTGCAGGCCGCGCCCAAGGCCCCGGCCGCGTCAGACGCGCGGCCGGACAGCCCTGCCGAGCACGCAGGCGGCTCGGCGGATCAGGGCCGGCGTGTGTTCATCAAGATCACGCCGGGCGCAGAGCTGAAGGGGCTGCTGCCGCACCTTCAGGCGCTGCTGAAGACCCATCCCGGACCGGCAGCCACGCTGCTGTTCTACGAGCGCAACCAGAAGGTGCTGGCGCTCAGCGACAGCTACCGGATCGAGCCTTCGGAGCAGCTGATCGCAGAGATTGAAGCTATGCTGGGCGCAGGCACCGTGAGAATCAGGTAGTGATAGATTGCACTTGTCCCGGATAGGCACATTTTCTAATCTTTCTGCATACATTAGGTGAACCGATAGAGTGGGCTTGGGGATCTGCCAAGCAGCATTCATAGTTTCAGCTTATACAGCGGGACTTAAGGTCCCGTGCGGAAAGGGGAAATACGCCATGTCCTATCAGATGGCAGAGGATCTGCTGGAGCGCCGGGGGGTTACGCTTGCGTCGATTGCGGAGATCGTCTATATACTGCAATCGGTCTATTATCCGGATCTGACAAAGGAAGAATGCCTGATAAGCGTCAAGTCCGTCCTGAGCAAAAGAGAGGTGCAGTACACGCTGATGACGGGGATTGCCCTCGATGAGCTGGCGGAGCGCAAGCTGCTGCCCCAGCCCCTGCAGGCCGTTATGGAAGCGGATGAATCGCTCTACGGGGCGGACGAGACGCTGGCCCTCGGCATCACCAGCGTGTACGGGATGATCGGGCTGACCGGATTTGGCTACCTGGACAAAATAAAGCTTGGCATTATCGGCAAATTGAATGATGATAAAGGAAGCATTCATGTGTTCCTGGATGATCTGGTCGCCGGAATATCAGCCGCGGCTTCCGCCAGAATCGCCCACCGGCATGAGGGGGCCAAGGTCTATCCCCATGTCACCGGAACGGAATAATTCCTGTCCGGATTACGGCCGCATGCGGCCTCCCGATCCCGCTTCCTTCATGCCGGGCTTCTTGCGGGAAAAAAGAAAACTGTGTTATCATGATTCCATTATATTCAGGATACGGCTGGATTTGAGATTAGGGAGGCCTTGCAGGGCATGTGGACGGTAATCTATATAGCGCCGACCGCCAAAGTGGCGGAGATGATCCAGAGGAAGCTTACGGAAGAAGGATTTCTGATTAAATGCCGTCCCATTAATATGTCCAAGCAGCAGTATGAGATTCTGGTTCCTTCGGGAGAGCTTGAAGAGGTGCAGGAGGTCCTGAATCTGATTCTGCATCCATGAGAATACAACGCAGAGCATTAAGAGCATTTAAGACAGCGGCAAGCTGCTATTTACGCAAATAAACGGCTGAAGAGGTGCGACCCTTGTTCAAAGATTTATTTCAAAAAAAACGGAAGTACGCGACTATTCCTTCAGAGCGTCTGGAGCGGAGCGGCGGACCGGCAGAGGGCGAGCGCCCCAAGCGTGAGATTCCCGAGGGACTCATGAGCAAGTGCAACAAATGCGGCACGATCCAGTACAGCAAGGAGCTGGAGAAGAATCTGAAAATATGTCCGTCCTGCGGCTATCATATGCGCCTGAATGCGTCGGAGCGGATCGCGATGACGCTGGACCCGGAAGGGTTCATTGAGTTCGACAGCGAGATGGCTTCTGTCGATCCGCTGAAGTTCCCCGGCTACGCGTCCAAGCTGGAGCAGCAGCAAGCCAAAACCGGACAGGTTGAGGGGGTAATCACCGGACAGGGCAGCATCGGCGGCCATCCGGTGATTGTGGCCGTGATGAACTTCGAGTTCTTCACCGGCAGTATGGGCTCTGTGGTCGGCGAGAAGATTACCCGGGCGGTGGAAGAGGCGACCGAGCGGAGAATTCCGCTGCTGATCTTCTCCACCTCCGGCGGAGCCAGAATGCAGGAGAGCATCCTCAGCCTCATGCAGATGGCGAAGACAAGTGCAGCCCTGGCCCGGTTCAGTGAAGCAGGCGGGCTGTATATCTCCGTCATTACAGATCCGACGACAGGCGGGGTATCCGCGAGCTTTGCCAGCCTGGGTGACATCATTATTGCCGAGCCTGGAGCAATATTCGGCTTTGCCGGACGGATTGTTATTGAACAGACCATCCGCCAGAAGCTGCCGGAGGATTTCCAGACGGCCGAGTTCAATCTGGAGCACGGGCAACTGGATATGGTTGTGCACCGCAAGGAAATGCGCTCCACACTTACGAAGCTGCTGGAGCTGCATGATGTGAAAGGGGGATTTTAGGTTGGCGGGAGAGTTGCCTTTTGAAATGCCTCTGGTAGAAATGCGCAAGAAGATTGCCGAGCTGAAGCAGTTCGGTGAAGAGAAGGGCATAGATTTCAGCGATGAGGTAGTCCGGCTGGAGGAGCGCTACCGTGAGCTGGAGAACGAGATTTATTCCAATATATCCCCGGCCCAGAAGATGCATCTGGCCCGGCATCAAGGCCGTCCGACCTCGCTGGATCTGATCGGGCTGATCTTCACGGATTTCTTGGAGCTGCACGGCGACCGGCTGTTCGGCGATGATCTCGCGGTGGTCGGCGGAATTGCCAAGCTGAACGGAAGGCCGGTAACGGTCATCGGACAGCAGCGCGGCAAGGATACGAAGGATAACATTCAGCGCTTCTTCGGCAGTCCCCATCCCGAGGGCTACCGCAAGGCGCTGCGCCTGATGAAGCAGGCCGAGAAGTTCGGCCGTCCGATCATCAGCTTCGTGGATACCAAGGGAGCTTACCCCGGGAATACGGCAGAGGAGCGCGGACAGTCCGAAGCGATTGCCCGCAATCTGTTCGAGATGTCGCAATTGTCCGTACCAGTCGTCTGCGTCGTTATCGGCGAAGGCGGCAGCGGCGGGGCCCTGGCTATGGCCGTAGGCAACCGTGTCCTGATGCTGGAGAATGCAATCTATTCCGCCATTACCCCCAACGGTGCGGCTTCCATTCTATGGAAGGATGCCGGCAAGGCGGAGCAGGCGGCGGAGGCGATGAAGATCACGGCTGCCGATCTGCTGGAGATGGAAGTTATCGAGGAGATCATCACGGAGCCCAGAGGCGGAGCGCACCGGGACTACGAGGCGGTGGCGGAAGCGGTTAAGGATTCGGTATGGCGCCATCTGGAGGAGCTGTCGGCCATGGATGCGGCAGAGCTGAAGGAAGACCGCTACCTCAAGTTCCGCAAGATCGGCGAATTCTCAGAGTCGCTCGCGGAACAGGAAGAAGATCTGGAAGAGGTCCGGACTACAGAGTAGACTGCGTATTTTTCTATGGCAGACAGAACCCGCCAGGGAACGCAGATTTGCACTTTCCGACATATCCCAGCTTATTCCAAACGGGGAGCCGGGCAAGATTTGATAACCTTTCATTTACATTTCAATCATCCTGTGCTTGCTGCGGGATGATTTTTATTTTGACGTCAATCCTGTGTCATTCGACTTTAATTTACAGCAAAAACAGCCGCTAACATTGATTTTGTCTTCAATTTGCAGTAATATTCATAAGGGCGCAACTGAACGTTGCATGTGATTGCATGTGATAAAGTTCCTATACAGAGAGCGATCCTTATAGTAGATTTTGTAGTTGGAAAAAGCGAGACAGAGAGAACGAAAAAACGGAGGAAAACCTAATGCGGAAAAGTAAAATTGTATGTACGATCGGACCTGCTAGTGAATCGTTGGAGAATATTAAAAAATTGATTTTGGCTGGTATGAATGTAGCCCGTCTGAACTTCTCCCACGGCGATTTCGATGAGCACGGCGCGCGGATTAACACCATCCGTCAAGCGTCCAAGGAGCTTGGCAAGACCGTTGCCATCCTGCTCGACACCAAGGGACCTGAGATTCGTACAGGCAAGCTGGAAGTAGAACCGATTGAACTGGTTCAGGACGAGTATCTGACCTTGACTACGGAAGAGATTCTGGGCGACCAGAACCGTATCTCCATCACTTACGACAACCTGCCTAACGATGTTCAAGTTGGATCGACTATCCTGATCGACGATGGCCTGATCGGCCTTACCGTTGTTGACATTCAAGGCACCGAAATCAAGACCCGTATTGTTAACGGCGGAACCATCAAGAGCAAGAAGGGCGTTAACGTACCGGGCGTTTCCATCTCCCTGCCGGGGATTACGGAAAAAGACACCAACGATATCATTTTCGGGATCGGACAGGACATCGATTTTATTGCCGCTTCCTTCGTCCGCAAAGCCAGCGACGTTCTGGAAATCCGTGATCTGCTTGCGAAGCACAACGCTTCCCACATCCAGATTATCTCCAAGATCGAGAACCAGGAAGGCGTTGACAACCTGGATGAGATCCTGGCTGTGTCCGACGGCCTCATGGTTGCCCGCGGCGACCTTGGCGTAGAGATTCCTGCTGAAGAAGTGCCGCTGGCGCAGAAGCTGATGATCCAGAAGTGCAACATCGCCGGCAAGCCGGTAATCACAGCTACCCAGATGCTGGATTCCATGCAGCGCAACCCGCGTCCTACCCGCGCTGAAGCGAGTGACGTGGCGAACGCGATTTTTGACGGAACCGATGCGATCATGCTGTCCGGCGAGACCGCTGCCGGGAAATATCCGGTTGAAT
Organism: Paenibacillus sp. FSL K6-1096; assembly: GCF_037977055.1. Lineage (NCBI taxonomy): Bacteria > Bacillati > Bacillota > Bacilli > Caryophanales > Paenibacillaceae > Paenibacillus > Paenibacillus sp. FSL K6-1096. Next base: position 5,909,259 of record NZ_CP150274.1, read on the forward strand.
CCGTACTGACGATGTCCCGTATTGCTGAGAAGGCGGAATCCGCCCTCAACCACCGCGAGATCTTCATGAAGCAGCAGATTGCCCAAGAAACAACTGTAACCGAAGCAATCAGCCAATCCGTAGCGATCTCTGCACTGGATCTGAATGCCAAAGCGATTATTTCTTCGACTGTAACCGGCCACACGGCACGCGTGGTTTCCAAATACCGTCCTAAATCACAGATTATTGCTGTAACCACACAGGAAAGAACCATGCGTCAACTGGCGCTGGTATGGGGCGTAACGCCTGTATTCGGCCCTGAAGCTCATTCTACTGACGAATTGCTGGAAACAGCTCTTAACGGTGGTAAAGCTTCCGGTCTCGTGAAGTCAGGCGATCTTGTAGTGATCACTGCAGGTATTCCGCTGGGCCGCTCCGGCTCCACCAACCTGGTGAAGGTAGATACGATTCCAGCCGACTAGGCCCGGAAGCGTTCTGCGCAGCACTGAATATGATAATAAGAGCAGTGGCTTCAGGCCGCTGCTCTTTTTGCGTACAACAGTTGCTATAAATGATGTGAATGTATATAGTGGACCTGAGAGTTTTGCCGCATAAGTGCAGTCAGGAAGTGATGCGGATCGGGCGCTTGGAATAAGGGGCAGGCCGGCTGCTGCGGCTGATCCGTGTCACTGTAAAAGCATCGCCGCAGCGCGGGAGGGAAGGCACGGCCAGCAGCTTGTTGTTCTGGACCATAATACCGCCGTCAGCGGCCTTCAGCTGCGGATTGCGGCCGTTCACCCGGCAGCAGGAGAAGCGTACCGGAGAGATATTGGCCAGCCGTGCGATATCGAAACCGATCTGAGGCGCTTCCGTGATCCATTCGGCTGAGGTCTGCGGCCCGTTGTAGCGCTGCACGGTGCGGAAGACCCAGCATTTACTGAGATTGCGCAGGGTGATGCACCATTTACCGGAGCTAAGCTTGACAATGGATGCACGCATATGGTTGCCGGGGGAGACCGGCAGAGGAATCACCGTCTCGGAGGCGGGCAGGATCTCCCACCAGGCATAATAATGGACCTTCCCATTCACCGACTCATGGCCGGTTCCGGTCTGGATCAGGCTGCTGTTCTTGAAGCCGTCAATGCCGATCCAGGCCGAGGAATACGTAGCCTTGGACGTCGGTTTAATATAAGGTACAATCCAGTCGGCGGATATCCGCCTGTAGGTGCCTTTTTTGCCGGAGATGGCGTAGCCGCTCCAGTTGCTGGAGGTCCAGCCGAAGCCTGAATTGGCCGCTCTTCCTGTATTGAGCTTATCCTTCAGACAGGGCTTGCTCCTTGTTGCTCTATTGATTTGGCCCACTTGTCCACCGCCTTATTATAGGTTCTGCTCTATTTAATGCAGCTAGCGGCTATGAAGGTTGGGTATTCTGTTAAAAAGAAAGAGAGATGACTTGCAACTCCCATGGAAAAAATAACAAAGCTGCGCGGGTTCTATCTGTTCCTGGGTCTGGCCGGGGGCTCCTTCGGTTCTTATCTGTCGCTGCTGCTGAAATCGAACGGGCTTGATGTCAGCCAGATCGGCGTGCTGATGGCTACGGGAACCCTGATCGCCATCTGTGTCCAGCCCTTATGGGGCATGATCTCCGACAGATATAACCAGGCGCGGCTGGTGCTTATATTGAGCGTGGCGGTTCCGGCTGTGTTGGCCGTGCTGTACCGCTCGGAGTATTTCATCGTGCTGATGCTGGTCTACACCCTGTCCACGATCTTCTCTTCTACACAGGCACCCATCGCCGATTCCTACGCTATTGTGGCGGCGAACAAGGCTGGAGCGACCTATGGCAGCATCCGTATGATGATGAGCATAGGCGCGGCGGTAGGGGCCATAGCGGGCGGACAATATGTGTCCCGGTTCTCCGTCTCGACCATCTGGCTGCCGTTCCTGCTGCTGAATGCGGTGGCGGTAGCCATTGCCCTGACACTGCCCAAGCAGGCGGAGGAGAACCGGATGATGAGCCAGTCCTTCTCGCAGGGGATCAAAAAACTGCTCGGCAACCGCATTTTCCTGGCCTTCTTAGGCGGGAGCTTCCTGGTTAACCAGACGATGGCGGCCTTCGGCACCTATTTCGTCATCGCCTTCCAGTCGGTCGGCGGATCGACCGGCCATGCCGGGATCGCCCTGTTCCTGGCATCGATTACGAATGTGCCCTCCATGTTCTTCGCCTCCCGTGTCATCCGCCGGCTGGGCATGGAGCGGACGCTGCTGATCGGGTCGATGATCTATGTGCTGCGCTGGGGGATTCAGGTGGCCTTCCCGTATCCTTCGGTTATGATCGGCGTACAGGTGCTGCACGGCCTGTCCTTCGGCTTATTCTATATAGCGGCGGTCGAATATGTATCGAAGATCACCTCGGCGGAGATGCAGGCCACCGGGCAAAGTGTATTCAACATCGTCTTCTCCGGGCTTGCGGGCATTCTCGGCAATCTGCTGAACGGGATGCTGCTGAACCAGGGCGGGGTCGGCCTGATGAACCTGTCCTGTATGCTGAGTGCGGGCGTAGGCGCAGCGCTGCTGTTCTATGTCGCCCGGAGCTCGCGCAGCAGGCTGAAGCTGAATCAGGCCTCTGAGGGCATCGGCGCTTAACGGCCGGATGACTGTAACTGTATAGGCTATAATAGAAAGGGGCATGCCAATGAATCCGCACAAGCCGGGATGGACCAGCCGCTGGCACAGTACATCCTTCCGTGTACGATATGAGGAGACCGATCAGATGGGCGTGGTCTATCATGCCAATTATCTGATCTGGTTCGAGAGCGGGCGCACCGAAATGTTCCGGGAGCTGGGCTTCGCCTACCGTACCCTGGAGGGCCACGGGCTGCTGCTGCCGGTCACCTCTGCAGATTTGCAATTTAAAAGCCCGGCGCGATATGATGATCTTATCACCGTGTATGCGCGGTTAACGACCTTCACGGCGCTGAGGGTTGTCTACGAATATGAAGTCCGCCGCGGGCCGGCGGGCTGTGAAGGGCAGGACAGAGCCGCCGGCGAGCTGCTGGTCAGCGGCTCCACGAGCCATGTGTGGCTGAACAGGGAGTGGAGGCCGGTGCGGATCGACAGGGCACAGCCTGAGCTGTTTCAATCCATCGTGGCTGCGCTCGGGGAAGAAGAAGGAGGAGCAGTATGATCAGGAACAAATGGCTGTGGGCGGGGTTATTCGCCGTCCCGGCCGTGGAATTATTCGGCTTCATCTATGTCTCAAGTTTTCTGGGAGCACCCAAGACGCTGCTGATCATGCTGGCCACTTCGGTTATCGGGTTTCTAATGATGCAGTTTGAGGGCAAGAAGGTGCTGCAGGACAGCAGGACACATATGCAGGAGGGCCGGGTGCCCGGGCGGACGATGCTGGACGGCTTATGTATTTTTTTTGGCGGACTGCTGCTGATTCTGCCGGGCTTCGTGACGGATCTGATCGGCTTCACGCTGGTGTTTCCGCTGACGCGTCCGCTGTACCGGGTCTTCCTGCTGAAATGGATCGAGAAGAAGATGAAGAACGGCACATTCACCTTCTACCGGAGGTAGATTGCTAAAAGGCGTTCAGTTGCAGGGGGCTGCAATTGAACGCCTTTTGAATATCGGGATATGTGTTACGGCTGCCTAATGCAGCCTGCCGCTGAGAATATAGCTGCGCAGGGCGCGGAAGACCCCGGCGCGGGTGAAGGCATCCAGGATGACGAGCAGCACCGGGCCGAGAATCAGGCCGATCATCCCGAGCAGCTGGAGTCCGGCGAACATGCCGATCAGCATGGCGAGCGGATCGATGCCGATGCTGCTGGCCAGCACCTTGGGCTCCAGCACCTGGCGGGTGACCAGAATGATGGCGTACAGCACCAGCAGGCCGATGGCCAGTCCGATATTCCCCGTCATGTAGGAATAGAGAGCCCAAGGCAGGAGGACGATGCCGACGCCCAAGTAAGGGATGAGGTCGACGATGCCGATGGTCAGGCCGATGGCGAAGGCCGAGCGCACGCCGAGCAGCAGCAGGCCGGCAATCACAATAACTGCGGTGACGGAGATCAGCACCAGCTGGGCGCGGAGATAGCCGAACAGCGCCTTGCGCAGATCCATCCAGATCTCCGAGACGGGTCTGAGCATCGACGCAGGGAGCAGTGACTGCAGCTTGGCAGTATGCCGGTCCCAGCCGGTGCTGAGGAAGAAGGCGGCGAGCACGATGACGATCAGAATGGTGCCAAGGCTGGGCAGCGAGGAGATCAGCTTCAGGATCATATTGAAGAATCCGGTGATCATCTGGGTCACAGCCTGGCCGACCGTCTCAGTGGTCCGGTTGATATTGCTGTCGATCGTGGCATGATATCCGGGATTATCGTGGTAAAACTGGTTGATCTGGTTAATAATATTCTGAATGCTGGCATTGCTGCTCAGCGATTGCAGCAGCCCCCGCCATTGATCCGTATGGAGGTCGAAGGTCTGGAGCAGCCCGATCAGCTCCTTCACCAGCCGGGTAATCAGGGCGGTCAGCACCAGGGCGGTGCCCCCGATATAGAACAGCAGCGAGAGAGAGACGGCCAGCCACCCGGGCAGCTTCAGCCCCTTAAGCATCTGTACCAGCGGGTGCATCACATAAGCGAGCAGCCAGGCGAGCAGGAGAGGATACAGGAGCGGCAGCAATACATAGATGGCCAGCAGAACGGCAGCGGCGGCAAGCACGACCCATAGGCCGCGCAGCAGTCTTTTGAGTACAAGTGTATCGATCTTCAGTCCCTCCTGTTCTGGCAGATTGCCTGAATTACGGCTCGTCTTATATATATTCATCAGGGAGGTGAAAAGACTAGCGGAGCAGGAACATCGAGCTGGATATTGGGCTGGTTCTGCACCCGTTACCGGTTTTTACGCTTGCATTCAAGCAGGTAATTGTATTTCCTGCAATAGAAAATGGATTCCTGACCGTAAAATGAGATTCTAATGTATTTCATACAGTAGAATGTTGGGTTTTGGGTGGAAACTGGCCTTTGTTCAACACCCCATTGTACGGAATACAGTAGATTCTATTTCGAGGCCTTTTTTACAGCAATCCATTGTACAAAATGCACGCCTGTTGATTAGCTAAATTATGGGAATGTAAGATTATTAGTCAAAAAAGTAATCCATTCTACGGGTAATCGTTGCAGCGTAAATAAGCGGTCAAAATCGGCAAACGTTAGTTTGGCGCTCCAATGAACCACTGCATTTCCTTTGTCAAAGAGGAATTTCAATAACACATAAACCAGTAAAGCGGTATACAACTGTCCGTACACAGCATTGGGTGTGGTCCCAAATAAGGTTGGAATGTTTAAATGCTGCTTAATCCAGCGAAAAAACACTTCGATCTGCCACCGCTTCTTGTAAATTTCTGCAATCCGCTCAGCGGAGTGCCAGTGCAGATTCGTAGCAAGAATCACCGGGTTGCCTTGTGGGTCTCTTAGAATTACTACGCGAAAACGGTTCTTGGAAAGCCGTTGTCCTTTTCCTAATTGGCAGGTGAAATCTTGTTCGAGAGTTCCTGTGAAGGGTTCGCTTCGTATCCGGGCAACCGGGGACTGAAAGAGCGTGTTGTCCCGAAGCCGAATGACAAAGCATTGGTGCTGCTCCAGATACTCATCGAATCGTTTGTGACTGCCATACGCCCGATCGGCTACGATAATAAACCGTTTGTCGATCAGCTCGGGACAGCTTTTAAAATCATGGGAATTCCCTGTGGTCTCGGTCACCTTAAAGAGCCGGCCTTCATCGGCCACCACCGACACGTGTAATTTGATTCCTGCGCGTTCGCCTTTCAGCGGAGCCCAAGGAAGCCGTTCTTTCCCGACGGTAATTTTGGTGGAATCGACGAGAAGTAAGGCTTTGGGAATCCCTAAATGTCTTCGGGTCGAGCGATTACACAGATCAATCATGAGGTTCAGCAATTGCTTAAAAAGCTCGAAGGGAACATCTTTCGCTTTTTTGGAAAGCGTTGAATGGTCTACGGGTCTAAGGCCGCTGGAATCCATGCGTACTTCACCATCCCGATATCCCTCCCACTGCTGGAACGAAGCCTCCGCCAAGAATAAAAAGAGGTCATAGACGGTAAACTTTCTTGCTGTATCGACATATTCAAGTTCTTGAAGAAACGGTGAGAGTTTCTCTTCAGGAATCACTAATTGCAGAATGTTCGAGATTGAAGTAGACTTTTTCATGAGGTCGCCTCGTTTCGGATGTTTGTAGGGGTACAAACACTTTACCGAATGAGCGGCCTTTTTGCTACCTTTTTTTGGCTAATCAACAGGCCTGTACAAAATGCAGTTACTATCGTTCCAGCGCCTACATTATCCGAATGACTGCTGTGTGAATGAGACGCTGGCCCGTTAAGGTCGGGAATGGTCATATTCATAATGAAAGAAGGCTATGTAACCTGAGAGCGGGAGCATGAAACATTTTTGCGTTCGTTTTTTTCTATCTATCTGATAAAATCATTTGATGCCTTTCAAAGCTTCCACGTTGTTCACATAAACGTCAAAATCCGGTATGATGAATAAAGGTTAAACCGCAGAAACTCCGTTGCAAATCTTCAAAGTCTGTCCTGACGCCTGTTTCAGAGAGTTGAAATACGCAAAAATGTAAATGTTTTCATTAGGATTAAAGCAGCATTATATACCCCTGTTGGCAAAGGAGAGAGATACTATGACAGCTACTAAAGGACTTGAAGGCATTGTTGCAACTACCTCCTCGATCAGCTCGATTGTAGACGGAGTGCTTACGTACCGCGGTTATGATATTGATGATCTTGCGGATCATGCCACCTTTGAGGAGACCGTCTATTTGCTGTGGTACGGCAGTCTGCCGACAGTGCCGGAGCTGGAAGCTCTGCGGCGCGAGCTTAGCGCTTCCGCCTCCATCCCGGAGCAGGTGCTTGCCCAAATGAAGCTCTATCCCAAAGACGCCAACACCATGGCGGCGCTGCGCTCGGCCGTGTCCAGCCTGTCGCTCTATGACGAGTCTGCGGAGGATATGAGCAAGGAAGCGAACCAGAAGAAGGCGCTGAAGCTGCAGGCACAGCTCCCGACCGTGGTGGCTGCACTCGCCCGCATCCGCAAAGGACTGGAGCCGGTTGCCCCCAAGGAGGGCCTTGGCATCGCCGAGAACTTCCTCTACATGCTGTGGGGCGAGCAGCCGGATGCTGTATCGGTCAAGGCGCTGGACACGGCGCTGGTGCTGCATGCCGACCATGAGCTGAACGCTTCGACGTTCGCAGGCCGGGTAACCGTAGCCACCTTGTCCGACATCTATTCCGGCGTTACCTCCGCCATCGGCACGCTTAAGGGACCTCTGCACGGCGGAGCCAATGAAGCGGTTATGAAGATGCTGGAGGAGATCGGCAGCATCGATGCGGTAGAGCCGTATATTCAGGGCAAGCTGGAGCGCCGTGAGAAGATCATGGGCTTCGGGCACCGGGTATACAAGAACGGCGATCCGCGGGCCAAGCACCTGATGAAGATGTCCAGAGAGCTGGGCACGATGAAGAATGACACCAGTCTCTATGACATGTCCGTCAAGGTGGAAGAGCTGATCACCAGCCAGAAAGGGCTGAAGCCGAACGTGGACTTCTATTCCGCCTCGGTCTATACCCAGCTGGGCATTGAGCGCGAGCTGTTCACGCCGATCTTCGCCATCAGCCGGACGTCGGGCTGGACTGCGCATATTCTGGAGCAATATGAGGATAACCGCATCATCCGTCCGCGCGCGGAATATACCGGCATGTCCGACATGAAGTACGTCCCTGTTGACGAGCGTTAACCGGGCGGCCCTTGCGGGCCGTCCCACCCCTTTAGTACAATGAATGATAATAATGCTTGTACATCATACTTATTAGGAGGAGTTCCCACAAATGTTGAAACTGGAACAATATGATCTACCTACAGAAGGCGAACAAATTACAATCGAAGACGGCAAGCTGCAGGTTCCAAATCATCCGATCATTCCATTCATCGAGGGTGACGGTACCGGCCGTGACATTTGGAAAGCCTCCAAGCGGGTGCTGGACGCCGCTGTAGACAAGGCTTACGGCGGAGAGAAGAAGATTGCGTGGTACGAAGTGTTTGCCGGCGAGAAGGCCTTCAATACTTATGGTGAATGGCTGCCGAACGACACGCTGTCCGCCATCCGCGAGTACATCGTGGCGATTAAGGGCCCGCTGACCACTCCAATCGGGGGCGGTATCCGTTCCCTGAACGTGGCGCTGCGCCAGGAGCTCGATCTGTATGTCTGCCTGCGTCCGGTGCGTTACTTCGACGGCGTGCCTTCGCCGGTGAAGCATCCTGAGCTGGTGGATATGGTTATTTTCCGTGAGAATACAGAAGATATCTATGCCGGCATTGAATATCAGGAAGGCTCCGCTGAAGTGAAGAAGGTGATTGAATTCCTGCAGAAGGAGCTGGGCGTGAACAAGATCCGCTTCCCGGAGACCTCCGGTATCGGCATTAAGCCTGTGTCCGAGGAAGGCTCGAAGCGTCTGGTGCGTTCTGCGGTGGAGTATGCGATCAAGCACGGACGCAAGAGCGTGACGCTGGTACACAAGGGCAACATCATGAAGTTCACAGAAGGCGCATTTAAGAACTGGGGCTACCAGGTAGCTGAAGAGGAATTCGGCGACAAGGTGTTCACCTGGAACCAGTATGACGCCATCAAGGAACGTGACGGTGAAGCTGCTGCGAATGCGGCCCAGAAGGCGGCTGAAGAAGCCGGCAAAATCATTATCAAAGACGCAATCGCCGACATCGCGCTGCAGCAGGTGCTGACCCGTCCGACCGATTTCGATGTCATTGCGACGCTGAACCTGAACGGGGACTATCTGTCCGACGCACTGGCTGCCCAGATCGGCGGCATCGGGATCGCGCCGGGAGCGAACATTAACTATGTGACGGGACATGCCATCTTCGAGGCGACTCACGGTACAGCGCCGAAGTATGCCGACAAGGACGTTGTGAATCCGGGCTCTGTGATTCTCTCCGGCGTTATGCTGCTGGAGCATCTGGGCTGGCAGGAAGCGGCTGACCTGATCTACAAGGGAATGAGCACGGCGATTAACAATAAGACGGTGACTTATGACTTTGCCCGCCAGATGGAAGGCGCCACTGAGCTGAAATGCTCTGCCTTCGCCGACGAGATCATCAAGCATCTGTAAGCGAACAGGAACGGCGAGCCGGCAGGTATGGGCTGCACATCCGTGCAGCTTATGCCTGCTCTTTTATGTCACATTCTAATTGAATTGGAGGAGATTACGGTGGGTCATGTTTTCTTTTTTCTGCATATGATCGGGACGCTGGCGCTTGGCTTCTACCTGGTGCTGCCGTTTATTCTGAGCGGGACGGCCAAGCTGTCCTCACCGGCGAAGGAAGGCACGTTAAGTGCAATCGGCGGATTTAACCGGTTCGCCCAATACGGGCTGGTCATCCAGCTGCTCACAGGCGGCTACATGATGACCAAGGGCGAATACTCCGTACCCTGGATGATCGTGGTGACCATCCTGCTGCTGGCGATGTTCGCCTTCGGCGGCATTATGACCAAGCCGCTGCGCCTGGCGGCGGCCGGTATGCGGGAGAACCGCGATGTCTCGGCCGAGACCGCCAAAATCCGCACCATGAGCCTGCTGCTGATGATCGCGCTGATCATCATGGTCTTTCTGATGGTGTACAATCAGATTATTTAAGATGGGGACCGGCCCGGCGGGGGTTGCCGGGTAGGTATAAGTTCTTGGGAAAGCTCTGGAGGCTGCGGCCTCCGGGGCTTTTTTGGGCTTAGGGCAGGTGCGGGCGCGTGGGGGAATGTAATCGAAAAACCGAACACATTCGGCGTGGTGGAGGCGTGCGAACCCAATGTAATCGAAAAACCGATCATATTCGGCGTTACGTGGACGCATGGGTCCAATGTAGTCGGAAAACCGATTATAATTCGCAGGAGCGGGGGCGTGCGACCAAATGTAGTCGGAAAACCGATTATAATGTGCAGGGCGGGAGTGAGCAGGCCCAATGTAATCGGAAAACCGACTACAATGTGCAGAGGCGGGGTGCTCGAGAGTAACTTTGTTCATTCAGGCTCAATAGCGGCGTGGCGGCAACCTTCTGGTACTCCCGCTCCAATATCGCGTAGAAGTATTGATCCACCCACTGGCCGTTCCAATACAGCTCCTCGCGGAAGATACCTTCCCGCACCATGCCCAGCCCCTCCAGTACCTTGGCAGAAGCGGTATTATGCAGGTTGCACATCGCAATTACCTTGTGGGCCTTCCACCCTTCAAAAGCAATCTTCAGCGCCATCCGGGCAGCCTCTCCGCAATAGCCCTGCCCCCGGTATTCCGGGAAAAGGCAGAAGCCGAGCTCCCAGCTACCCCGTTCATGTACATACCAGTGTAAAGTCAGCTCCCCAATAATGGTGGCTTCAGGAGAATTCAGCCGGATCAGGTATTGCTTATACCAGTCACTGCCGATACGCTCAGCCACTTCCCTCCGCACCGCCGCCTTATCGGTGGGAATCCGATCCTCGTACGGCCAAAGGCTGGCATTAGTCTCCAGATCAACGATGAACTCTATATCATCCTCAGTGACCGGGGATAAAGCGATTCTTGGCATCATAGTGTGTTGCCCTCCTAGTTTGTTTGATATACGACGTTGCCGTCTTTCATAACAAGCCAGACGTTACGCAGATTGGATATGTCGGACAGCGGATCGCCCTCAACAACCAGCAGATCAGCGATTTTGCCTGATTCAATGGTTCCGAGCTCATGGTCCATGTGGCAGATATTAGCACCGGTGGATGTGGCTGCCTTAATGATCTGCATTGGGGTGAGGCCGGCCTGGGCCAATAGTGAGATTTCCCTCCAAGGCATACCGGCTCTATACCACGGGCTTTCTTCCTCCACAAAATCATCCCCCAGCCCAATCTCCCCGCCCGCCTGGACGTATCTGTGGACATTATCCAGGCCTTGGTCCAGCAGAGGTGCACCGAATTTGTCCTGGAACATGTCCAGTACGGTGAGGGTGGGAACGATGCGGATATGTGCACGAACCATCTGCTCTATGAGGTCATCGTCCAGCCGGTCATATACCATATGTGCCGCATCGCTGATCCCGGCATGGACCAGAATCTGCAGATTATGTCTACTTGTAACATGGGCAGACACAGGCGCGCCCATGCTGCGGGCCTCTTGACAGATGGCCTCAAGAATCTCCTGACTGAGCTGGGGCAGTCCGGTGGTCGAGGAATCGTAACCGTCTTCCAGTGCGGTTTTGATACAATGTATCCCTTGCATTAATACTTCTTGGACCTTAGCACGCGCCTCTTCCGCGCTTACGACTCCGATAGGGGCCTGGCCGCCATATCCGCCTGGAGCGGTGAACACTTTGCCGGACGTAATGATTCTGGGATACATGCCGTCACTCAGTTTATTCGTATGTGTAATCACGTCTTCAATCGTTGCTGCCGTAGTCATTCCTTCATCGCGGATCGTAGTGATCCCTTCGGAGAGGCAAGCAGCAAGATACCCGGTGTCATACCCGTGAAGCGGCTTATTCTGTATGTATTTGAAGCTGGTGTGGGCATGGGAGTGGATGAATCCCGGCAGAACCGTAAGTCCCCTCAGGTCAATCCTGTAACGTTGTCTGACTCCGTTAATCCTTCCGCGTGCTGTGCAATAGTGGCGATTCGGCCGTTCGTAATTTCTATGCTTGCCTTATATAGCGGCGGTTGTCCGGTTCCATCGATTACTGTCGCGTTAGTCAATAGCAACCTATCATTCCCCATAGCTGAAGCCCCTCCAGTGAACACGTTATCTATCAGCACAAAGTATAGGTCATCCCCCTTCCCGTTTATAGATAATATTCGGTTTCTAACTGTTCCTTACATGCCTGTTTGGCTGGCTGCCGAGCGGGTAATTAACATAACGTACAGCGGTTCAGAAACAGGCTGTCAAGATGCATAAACACCAGACCTTAAGCCATGCTAACAGGATTAGACCCTATCATGTACACAGCGAAAGGAGAATGGATTATGCCAGACACAAGCAAAGAACAGACGAAGACACTACCTCCGCAGGTGCAGGACCAGCGTCCGGGCATCGAGAGTGAGATGAACCCGCTCCCGAAGTTTGAGACAGCGGCCTACAAGGCAGCAGGCAAGCTGCTGGGGAAGGCTGCGCTCATTACCGGAGGCGACAGCGGGATTGGGCGCGCGGTTGCCGTGCATTTTGCCAAGGAGGGTGCGGACGTTGTAATCTCTTATCTGAACGAGCATGACGATGCGCAAGAAACCAAACGCCAGGTGGAGCAGGAGGGCAGGAAGTGTATTCTGGTCTCCGGGGACATCGGGGTAGAGGCCTTCTGCCAGGATCTGATTAATAAAACGGTTGAGGGACTCGACAAGCTCGACATCCTCATCAACAATGCGGCCGAGCAGCATCCGCAGGATAATATTGAGGACATTACAGCGGAGCAGCTGGAACGGACGTTCCGGACCAATATTTTCTCCATGTTCTATCTGACCAAGGCGGCTATGCCTCATCTTAAGCAAGGCTCCACGATCATCAACACGACGTCCATCACGGCGTATCGCGGCAGCCCGCAGCTGCTGGACTATTCGTCCACCAAGGGAGCAATTCTCAGCTTCACCCGCTCGCTGTCGATGAATCTGGCCGAGAAGGGTATCCGTGTGAACGCGGTTGCACCGGGACCGATCTGGACCCCGCTGATTCCATCCACGTTTGATGCGAAAAAGGTCAGCGAGTTCGGTGCCACCCAGCCGATGAAGCGCCCGGGACAGCCGGAGGAGCTGGCTCCTGCTTACGTCTACTTAGCCTCCGACGATTCTTCCTATGTCAGCGGACAGGTGATTCATGTGAATGGCGGCGAGGTTGTTAACGGCTGATGCCGTTTGAATAGAGGAAATGAACAAGCCAGCCGGGAGGCTGGCTTGTTTGCTGTACATAGGAAAATGTGGATAAAGCTGAAGCGTCTACCCTGGAATAGATATTTAGCATTCACTCCATTAATGTCGTCAGTTTGCTGAGCATTTGTTAGCATGAAAGGATAGCCCTAACAGGAATAATGTGCTAATATACAAAAGGCAAGAGCACATAATTGCATAGAACGATCACTAGGGGTGCCGCAAGGCTGAGACGGGCGTAATGGTCCGGACCCTTTGAACCTGATCTGGTTTATACCAGCGTAGGGAAGTGGAGAACGAATGATACAGCGGGAAGATGCGGCCAGTCCGGGATTCCTGCTTGTGTTCGGAGACTGCTTCCTTATGGGAGGCGGTCTTTTTTGTGTTGTGGGAATGAAGCAGGGGGCGGGGTGAAGATGTTGTACGAGCTTCATGTGATCTCAGACGGGCGTATGGCTCCCGGAGCACTGGCGGAACTGGCCGCAGCGGTGCAGCCTATGGTGGATTATATCCATCTGCGGGAAAAATCAATGCCCGCCCGGGAGCTCCTGGCAGCTGTGGAGCTGATCCTCGGCGCAGGGGTTCCCCCGGCGAAGCTAGTCATCAACGACCGGATCGATGTGGCGCTGGCCGCCGGTGCTGGCGGGATACAGTTGGCCTGGCACAGTCTGCCGCCGGTAGCTGCCCGCAGCATAGCACCCGGCCTGCGTCTGGGCTGCTCGGTCCACTCTGCAGAGGAAGCGGCACAGGCCGGACGGCAGGGGGCGGACTTCTGCTTGTACGGGCATGTATTCCCGACGGACTGCAAGCCCGGACTGGCCGCCCGCGGGCTGGAGCAGCTGGCGGAGGCCGTCCGCAGAAGCAGCGTTCCGCTGATTGCGCTCGGCGGCATTACTCCAGGCAATGCCGGAGCGGTGCTGGCCCAAGGGGCGGATGGTATTGCTGTCATGTCGGGGATCTGCGGGGCTAAGGACCCTGCTGCGGCGGCCAGGGCTTACAGGGAAGCCATTCATAGGGCATCCGGGCAGGCTGATGTGCCGGGTCCGGCTCAGGCACTCGGTAAAGGAGGTGATCAAGCATGAATATAACGGTGAACGGAAAGACGCAGAGTGTTGAGGAGAGCTGCCGGACACTGGCCGATCTGCTGGCCCGGCCCGAGTGGGCGGGGAAGCTGGTGATTGTGGAGCTGAACGGCGAGCTGGCCGGCAGAGAGATGTACGGGGATATTGTGCTGAATGAGGGGGACCGGGTGGAGCTGGTTCATTTTGTCGGCGGGGGTTAGAGCTTGGGCATTGCATTCATTAAGGTTCCATACACACATCTTCCGGGAGGCGTTAATATGCAAGATCCATTTATCATTGGCGGTGTGACACTAAGCAGCAGGCTGTTCATTGGCACCGGCAAATACAGCAGGAACACTCTTATTCCTGAAGTCATCGCGCGCTCCGGTTCAGAGGTCATTACGGTGGCGCTTCGCCGGGTAGACCCGCAGAGCCAGGACAACATCGTCCTCCATATTCCATCCCATATGACCTTATTGCCCAATACATCTGGTGCGCGTACTGCTGAGGAAGCGGTACGGATTGCCCGGTTAGCGAGGTCGGCGGGGCTCGGCAATTGGGTGAAGATCGAGGTGATTAACGACCAGAAATATTTGCTGCCGGATAATGCCGAGACGATCCGGGCGACAGAAATTCTGGCCGCGGAAGGCTTCGTGGTGCTGCCTTATATGAGTCCTGACCTGTCTGCCGCCTTGAGGCTGAAGGCCGCCGGAGCAGCCGCCGTTATGCCGCTGGGTGCGCCGATCGGCTCCAACCGCGGGCTTCAAACCAAGGAGCTGATCCGTATCCTGATCTCCGAGACGGATCTGCCTGTCATTGTGGATGCCGGAATCGGCAGGCCGTCTGAGGCGGCGGAGGCTATGGAGATGGGTGCAGCTGCGGTTCTGCTGAACACAGCGATTGCGACAGCCAAAGATCCGCTGCTGATGGCTGAAGCCTTCCGTGAGGCGGTATCCGCAGGGCGCAAGGCTTACCTGGCCGGACTGGGACCGGTGGAGGAGACGGCGTCCGCCTCTTCGCCGCTGACCGGATTTCTGGCCTGAACGATGGAAGGGGAGGAAGGATATGAGCTTTTATGAAACGGTGACCCGGCTGGAGCAGCTTCCTTACGATACGCTGTGGAGCCGGTATACGGCGGAGGATGTGCAGCGGGCGCTGCGTGCAGAGCAGGTCGATGAAGAGGGACTGATGGCTCTGCTGTCTCCGGCGGCGGAGCCTTATCTGGAGGAGATGGCGCAGAAGGCGAACCGGCTGACGCGCATGCATTTTGGGCATGTGATGCAGCTTTTCACCCCGATGTATCTCGCGGACTTTTGTGTGAACCATTGTACCTATTGCAGCTTCAGCTCGATCTATGATTATCCGCGCAAAAGACTGACCCTGGACGAGGTCGCCCGCGAGGCAGAAGTCATTGCCGCCACAGGTCTGCGCCACATTCTGATTCTGACCGGGGAATCCCGGAAGGACAGTCCGGCCAGTTATGTGAAGGAGTGTGTGGAGGTGCTGCGCCGCTATTTTTCTTCTGTAAGCATTGAAGTGAACCCGCTCTCCACAGCGGAATATGCGGATCTTCGGGAGGCAGGTGTGGACGGGCTGACGCTCTATCAGGAGGTCTATCATCAGGAGACGTACCGGGCGCTTCATATAAAAGGACCCAAGCGGGTGTACCGCAACCGTCTGGATGCGCCTGAACGGGGCTGCCAGGCCGGGTTCCGCTCCGTCAATATCGGGGCACTGCTCGGCATGTACGAGTGGCGCCGGGAGGCGCTTGCGACAGCGCTCCATGCCCGGTATTTGCAGGACAAGTACCCCGAGTGTGAGATCGGGCTGGCGATTCCCAGATTCCGCCCGTACCTGGGGGAGCACAATCCGGCAAGTGATGTCAGCGACCGTGCGCTGGTGCAGATTATTTTGGCCTACCGGCTGTTCCTGCCGCGCTCCGGGATCTCCCTGTCCACGCGGGAGCCGTCTGCGCTGCGGGATCATCTGGTTCATCTCGGCATCACAAAGATGTCGGCAGGTGTGTCCACCGAGGTAGGCGGGCATTCGCTGGAAGGCGGAACCCCGCAGTTTGAGATCTCGGATGGCCGCAGTGTGAGTGAGGTCGTGGAGATGCTGCGCCAACAAGGACTTGAGCCGGTATTCAAGGACTGGGATATCCTGTCTGAGCCGCTGGCGATGTCTTGAGTTGACTAATGTAAGCTTCAACCCGCCGTGAGGCGGGTTATTTGTGTTACAGGTCCCCCTGGTTCATGCTTGACGACAGCTCGTCCAGAGACATCTCGAAGCTTGGCGCCATATGGGTGAGAAAATACTCCATCTCCGGCATCGCCAGCGCATGCAGCTTCGCGGCGGTCTGCTCTTTGGCGGAGGCGAATTCACGGTTGCCTGCGGCGGTCTCCCAGACGCATTTGAGATAGGCGTCCAGGATGTCGGCTGCCTTGACGTAGCGGAGCAGCCCGGCATCCGGGGAGCCGGGCGGGATGGCCTGAGGCTGCAGGAGCGGTGCGTAGACAGCGCCCAGCTCCGGCGGGATCATGGCGGCCAGCCGGTCGGCGGCTGCCTGCTCCATCTCGCGGAAGCTGGACAGGAGCAGCGGATTATTATGCTTCACCGGGGTGGCGATATCGCCGGTGAAGACCTCGGTGGCGTCGTGGAACAGCGCCATCGTTGCCGCCCGGTCGGCGTTCAGCGACCGGCTGAAGCGGACATTGCCGATGGTGCACAGCATGTGCGCCAGCAGGGCAACCTGGAACGAATGCTGCGCCACGTTCTCCGGGGCGGTGCTGCGCATGAGGCTCCAGCGCTGGATATATTGCAGCCGGTACAGGTAGGCGGAGAAATGGTAGTTCAATTTTGAAGTAACCCCTTTCATGTGTGTCTTAATATGATATGATAATAACTGATTGTACCAGAGTTAAGGCAGGCTTACACAGTTGGAGAGGAGACTGAATGAAGATGCAGCAGTTTGAAGAGAGCATTTATAATCTGATCGTAGAGACCTCCACGAATTTGCCGGGTGATGTGCGCCGGGCGGTAGCCAAAGGCCGCGCACTGGAGGACCAGGCCACACGTTCGGGATTGGCGCTGACCACCATTGCCCAGAATATCGGGATGGCGGAGCAGCAAGTATCGCCGATCTGCCAGGATACGGGGATGCCGACTTTTATTATTCATACGCCGGTGGGCGTGAATCAGATAGAGATGAAGAAGGATATTCACAGCGCGATCATCCGCGCGACGAAGAACGGGAAGCTGCGGCCCAACTCCGTGGATTCGCTGACCGGCGAGAACAGCGGGGATAATCTGGGGGCCGGCACACCGGTGATTCATTTTGAGCAGTGGGAGGAAGAGGGCATTGATGTCCGGCTGATTCTGAAGGGCGGCGGCTGCGAGAACAAGAACATCCAGTACAGTCTGCCGGCAGAACTGGAGGGGCTGGGCAAAGCCGGCCGCGACCTGGACGGTATACGCAAATGCATCCTGCATGCGGTCTTTCAGGCCCAAGGCCAGGGTTGCAGCGCAGGCTTCATCGGCGTAGGCATCGGCGGCGACCGCACAACGGGCTACGAGCTGGCGAAGAAGCAGCTGTTCCGCAGTGTGGAGGATGTGAATCCGAACGAGGATTTGGCCAAGCTGGAGGAGTATATTATGGAGAATGCCAACAAGCTGGGCATCGGCACGATGGGCTTCGGCGGTGAAGTCACCCTGCTGGGCTGCAAAATCGGCGTCATGAACCGGCTGCCGGCCAGCTTTTTCGTCTCTGTAGCCTACAATTGCTGGGCCTTCCGCCGCCAGGGGATTCTTGTTAATCCAGCCACCGGAGACATTCAGGAATGGCTCTATGAGAGCGGCACCGGCATCTCTGTAGAAGGGGAGACGGCCAAGCCGACGCCTGAGCCTGTGGCGGTAGCTGCTGCGCAGGACAGCGGGGCATCCGCTGTCGTTGCAGAGGATGTAACTATTCCGGCAGCGCCGGATCTTCTGGCTGGAGGCACACAAGCGGCTGATGCGGAACAGGCTGTGGCAGCCTCTGCCCCGGCCAGCGGCTCGCGTGAGGTCCGCCTGACGACACCAATCAGCGAGGAGGATATCCGCAGCCTGCGTGTCGGCGATGTGGTGATTCTGTCCGGCGAGATGCATACCGGCCGCGATGCGCTGCACAAATACCTGATGGATCACGACACGCCGGTGGATCTGAATGGCGCGGTCATCTATCACTGCGGACCGGTGATGCTGAAGGATGACGAGGGCTGGCATGTGAAGGCGGCCGGCCCGACCACCAGTATCCGGGAGGAGCCGTACCAGGGCGATATTATCAAGAAGTTCGGCATCCGTGCCGTGATCGGTAAGGGCGGCATGGGTCCTAAGACGCTGAAGGCGCTTGGCGAACACGGAGGAGTCTACCTGAATGCGATCG
Organism: Paenibacillus sp. FSL K6-1096; assembly: GCF_037977055.1. NCBI lineage: Bacteria > Bacillati > Bacillota > Bacilli > Caryophanales > Paenibacillaceae > Paenibacillus > Paenibacillus sp. FSL K6-1096. The sequence goes on from NZ_CP150274.1 coordinate 5,927,688, forward strand.
GCGGAGCGGCGCAATATTATGCGGAATGCATCAAGAAGGTGAACGGGGTCGACTTCATGGAATTCGGCATTCCTGAAGCGATGTGGCATCTGCAGGTGGACGGCTTCGCAGCGATCGTAACCATGGACGCCCACGGCAACAGCCTGCACGCCGATGTGGAGAAGGATTCCGCCGCCAAGCTGGCCCAGTTCCGCGAGCCGGTATTTAAGTAAGGGCGCACCGTCACTAACGGATCTTAACGCATAACAGTATAACCAGTCAGACAAGAGCCTCTTTCATTCCGGTGAAGGAGGTTTTTTTGTGGAGTTAGGTGCGGGTGCGTATGGGCGGGAATGTAATCGAAAAACCGACCACAATCGGATCGGAAGCGGCGCCTGGGCCGCATGTGATCGAAAAACCGATCACAATTGGACCGGGAGCGGAGCGTGGGCCGAATGTAATCGAAAAACCGACCACATTACGCAGGCGTTGGTGCTGCGGGCCAGATGTACACACAAATTGCCCAGCTCTCCTGCCTGAACGCGCGTTTTTGGTTTTTTCGCAGAACAGCATTTTTCGCGGATGATTTTTTTGCAGCGAAGTTCGCGGATTTGTCTTGACAGCGCATACATGGGCGTGTTAATTTTTAGTGGGGAAACCGGTTTCCCTATCAAAGTCAAAGGTCATAGATTCTGTCGGCGATGTGTGTTGGTAGAGTGTTAAGCTTAAGCGCAGGGTAACCATGAGAGGGAGATGAGGAATGAAAAGAAAACGCAACCGCCTGCTTGTTCCCGTTCTAATCGCATCCATTGTACTGTCCATCACGATGAGTCTGTTTGTGGTCCCGCCTTCTAAGGCGGAGGCTGCCAGTATCGGCACCGTGACGGAGAACGACACGATCTATCAGATTATGGTTGACCGCTTCCATGACGGTGATCCGTCCAACAATGCCACCGGCGCAGCCATCCGCTATGGCGAGAATTCCGAAGAGGACTTCCGTTACATGAAAGGCGGCGACTGGCAGGGGGTGATCGACAAGCTCCCGTACATTCATAACATGGGCTACACTGCGATCTGGATTTCCCCGGTAGCCGAGCCGCAGATGACCAACCGGGAGAACAACGGAACAGGGAAGAATACAGCCTATCACGGATACAATGTCAAAGATCCGAACAAGGCCAACCCCTACTTTGGCACCAAAGAAAAGCTGAAAGAGCTGGTAGACTCCGCGCATGCGCTCGGGATCAAGGTGATCATCGATGTCGTGCCAAACCATATCGGCGATTACATGCTGGGAACTCAGGCTTACTACGATATTCCTTCCTTGCAGCCTGCGGCTCCGTTCAATAACCCGGCCTGGTACCACCACAACGGCGATATTAACTGGTCGTTGGCTGACGGGCGCTACGATCAGTGGGCCCAGGATTATCTGGAGAATCACGATCTGGGCGGCCTGGACGATATCGATTTTGATGTGCCTGCGGCGAAGCAGGCGGTATTCAGCTCGATCAAGGGCTGGTTTGATTATACAGGGGCAGACGGCGCGCGGGTCGATGCGGCCAAGCTGATGAAGCCGACTGATATCGGCGAGCTGCAGAACCTGCTGGGCGTGAATACCTTTGGGGAGAATTTTGACGGCAATGCCGAATTCGTCTCCCGCTGGGTCGGCGCGAACAAGGAATGGGGGATGCTGGACTTCCCGCTGTTCTTCTCGGTGCTGAACAGTTTTGCTTACGGGCAGTCTTTTGACTCCAATATTAAAAGCACACTCGCTCAAGACTCCTACTATGGCGGCAACGCGAACCACATGGTAACCTTCATTGACAATCATGACCGCAATCGCTTCCTCACCGAAGCCGGCGGCAATGTGGCCAAGCTGCAGAATGCGCTGACCTTCATCTTCACCGTGCGCGGGACGCCTGTGGTGTTCCAGGGAACGGAGCAGAATAAGGGCAACGGCAACGGGCAGATCATGACCGGGGGCATCGCTGATACATGGAACCGCTGGTCGATGGTGAAGCGGGACGCAAGCGGCAACGTGCTGGAGAATTACTTCAATGAGAATGCCAGCACCTACAAGCATGTCGCCAAGCTGAACGAGATCCGCAAAAACAATCCGGCCCTGCGCACAGGCACCCAGCGCGAAATGTGGTCGGCACAGAACCTGTATGCGTTCTCCCGGCGGATTGACAGCGGTACGAACGTCGGCCAGGAAGTCATCTCCGCATTCAGCAATGCTTCCAGCGGGTCACAGACCGTGACGCTGCCGCTGCGCGCCGAAAGCTCCCTGACCGCAGGTACAGTTCTGGTCAACCAGCTGAACCCCTCCGATACCGTAACGGTACAGGCGGGCGGTGTAACCGGCAAGCAGATCACGGTAACTCTGGACGCCAACTCTGCCAAAATCTATTCCAAAGTTCAGCCGGTAACCGATACACAGGCTCCTAGTGCTCCGACAAATGTAACTGCCACCGTGCAAAATGCCTCCAGCGCACTGGTGTCCTGGACAGCTTCCACAGATAATGTCGGCGTTACCGGTTATGAGATTTACCGTAATGGGGTGAAGATCGGGACTTCGGCTACGACCTCTTTTACCGATAATGGACTGGTGGGCAGTACGAATTACTCCTATACGATAAAAGCATATGACGCCGCCGGCAATCTGTCGGCCTTCAGCGCCGCGGCCTTGATCGTCACCCCTGCCGGCAACAGTGTTACGATCTACTACAAGCAGGGCTATGCTACTCCGTACATTCATTACCGCCCTGTTGGCGGAACCTGGACGACCGCACCGGGCGCAGCCATTCCGGCAGCAGAGGTTGCAGGCTATAACAAAATTACGATTAATATCGGCGCAGCCACCCAGCTTGAGGCCTGCTTCAATAACGGCAGCGGCACCTGGGACAGTAATGGCGGCAACAATTATCTGTTCGGCACAGGGACGTGGACGTATACGCCTACAGGCAATATCCAGGCAGGCGGACCGGTAACGCCAACGGCTACGCCGACAGCGACACCGACTCCGACGGTAGCGCCAACGGCTACACCAACGCCGACTGTCGCGCCAACGGCAACTCCGGTGCCTACGGCTACGCCAACGGTTGCCCCGACAGCTACACCAGTGCCAACGGCAACTCCGGCGGGTAATACGGCAACAATCTATTACAAGAATACAGCCTTCAGTAATTCGTATATTCACTACAAGCTGGACGGAGCCACAACCTGGACGACTGCGCCGGGTGTGCAAATGCAGACCTCTGCTTTCAGCGGATATCAGTCCATCACCATTCCGCTGGGCAGCGCAACCGGCCTGACCGCAGCGTTCAATAACGGCAGCGGTACCTGGGATAACAACGGCGGCAACAATTATCACTTTGGCACCGGCAGCTCCAGTCTGACGGGCGGCAATGTGACAACTGGCGAGCCGCAGGCAGACAGCGTCACCTTCAAGGTGAGCGTCCCAAGCTCGACTCCGGCAAATGCGCAGGTGTACCTGAGCGGCTCGTTCAATGCCTGGAATGCGGCAGATCCGGCGTATCAATTGACCCGGGGCAGCGATGGGGTGTACTCCATCACCTTGAATCTTCCGGCTGGCACTGCGGTGACGTATAAGCTGACGCGCGGAAGCTGGGGAACGGTAGAGACCGCGTCCTCTGGAGCAGACATTGCGAACCGGACGCTCACGCCTGCAGGCGGTGCTCAGACGGTGACGCTGACCGTGCAACGCTGGAAGGATCAGTAGAGAACATGATGGGGGTGAAGGATGGATGTCCGGCGCCCCCGTTTTTTTGAAGAACAGGGATGAATGAACCAGATGATAAGGAGTTGACCAATGACCAAGACATCCAGGTCCTTACGCAAAATTACAGCCTTGCTCCTGGGCGTGCTTCTATCCGTTCCGGCAGCGGCATCACAGGTCTCGGCAGACATTGCCGCCACACATGTGTACCACAACCATATGCCCAATTTCTGGGCGTATTATGATCTGAACAGCTACAACGCTGCCCCAATCGGCAGCCCGATCCGTTATACCTATGACGGTGAAGTGATTGCGCTGAAGCAGAATCCTCCCCCGGGGTATCCTTATTTTTTGCCTAGTGGTTCCCCGATGCCCCATGATGATCTGGTCTCCTACTATTCCCATCACGCCAAGACCGGAGCGTACCTAACCTGGCCCTGGAGTGTGGCCAATACGCTGCGCAGCAACTATTCCCAGGCCCAAATGCATGTCACGATGTCCGGGTCGGTTGTAAACAACGTCAACAGTATTATCCAACAAGGAAATGTAAGCGGATACAACGATCCGGCCTGGGGAACTCCCTGGAAGAATGCCGTGAACCAGCTCCAAACCGCCGGTGGAAACAACACGCTCGACCTGATTCATTTCTCCGGGCATCATTCGATGGGACCGCTGGTCGGCAATGATTATTTACTGAAGGATCTGATCTACCATGGGGCGACAATGGCTCAGCCTTATTTCCTGGGAAGCAGCTACAAGTCATCTAAAGGGTTCTTTCCGACAGAGCTGGGGTTCTCGGAACGGATCATTCCGGTGCTGGAGAAGCTTGGTATTCAGTGGTCCGTAATTGGCAACAACCATTTCTCCCGAACGCTTAAGGATTATCCGCTGCTGAACAGTCCCGGCGCGGATACGATGATCTCGCCGCCGAACCGCAGCGATCTGCAGAATGTCAGCACGGCCGGCGCCTGGGTAAGTGAGCCGATGTTCAATGAGCAGCAGGTGGTCCAGAACAAATATCCGTTTGCTTCAACGCCGCATTGGGTTCGTTATGTTGACCCGGCCACCGGGGCCGAATCCAGAGTGGTTGGCATCCCTGTGGCTCAGGCGCAGTCCTGGGAGGAAGGGTATTTGGGCCAGGTCAAGGCCGATGCGCTGAAGCCGTATGAGAATCTAGTTCCGCAGAAGCAGATTTTTGTCGTAGCCCATGATGGGGATAATTCTTCGGGCCGGGCCGGCTCGGAGGAGACCTGGCGCAATGCCGGGAATGTGACCTATGCAAGCAGCGGGGTTACGGGCATGGGAATAGATGAGTATCTGCTCAGCAACACCCCAGCCGCCTCCGATGTGGTTCATGTTCAGGACGGTTCGTGGATTGATACGCGTGATTCCTCCTCCGATCCGACCTGGTACCATTGGCGTCTGCCGTTCGGGATCTGGAAGGGGCAGTTCGCCGCCTTCAATCAGGTGAACGGTACTTCCTATGCCCCGAAGAAGAATCTGGCGGGGATTGAGGAAGGCATGACTGTATCGTTCGAGAAGGGCTATCATTATCTGGAGCGGAACTTCGCACTGCTTCAGGCTTCCTTGAATTATGCCAAGACGGCTGAGCAGATCTGGCTGGAGGAGCATCCGAATTATTGGCAGCCGGCGAATCCGATAGACCGCGAGGTGACCTATGAGGGGAATCAGCTGAACCCCTGGATGATCTCTTATCCTGTAAAAGGAGACGCAGCAAATGACTACGCCGGAGGTGCCAATCCCGCTGAGCTGGCCTGGTATTTCCTGCTTCCTGCCATGGACTCAGGCTTCGGCTATTACGATGAGAATGTGGATGACAGTGTGAAGCCGGCGTTGTCTTTTAACCAATCGCTGTATTTCTCCAAGCCCTATGTGTCGCAAAAACAGGCCAAAGACAAAACAGGCCCTTCCGTCTGGTGGCCGCAGCGTTATCCGTACAATCCGGGCAGCGCCAATGTCAGCAAGGCGGAGGGCTGGACGTTGCAGCATTTCAATAATACTTTTGCTATCTATACCTATGCGTTCGATACCAGCGGCATCAGCGACATCAAGGTGAAGGTCCGGGTTCACCGCGATAAGACCGCAGATGCGGCGGACAATACCTTCAAGGTCTATGATCCGGCGGGAATGGCTGCCGCAGGGGTACCCAATATCGATCCGGCCAAGGTTGGTGAATGGACCGAATACCCGATGAATGTCCGCGATCTCAGCGCCGATATTAATGGTGTAGACTGGCAGGCAAGCAGCAAGGCGATGATGCAGAAGGTACCGGCGACAGACATTGGGAATCTGTACTTCACGTATCTCTCCGGTTACCGGGATCAGCTCTTGGACTACTATATCGAAGCGAAGGATGCCAAAGGCAATGTGACCAAAAGCGAGATTCAGCAAGTCTACGTAGGCGCGGGTAAATATACGCTGGCGAACGGCAAGTATACAGAGAGTATGCAAGGCACAATTGAAGGAACCCATCCGTTCATTACCGATGTGCCAGCCGTACCGGACACAGAAGCTCCGGCTGTACCGGCGAATCTTCAGGCTAAGGTAGTCAATGCCTCCACGATCGGGCTAACCTGGGATGCAGCGGCAGATAACATCCGGGTGACCGGCTATGAAATCTACCGCAATGGAGTTAAAATCGGCACCTCCCAGACGGCATCCTATACCGACAGCGGCTTGTCAGGCAGCACGGACTACGAATACCAGGTCAAAGCCTATGATGCCTCCGGCAATCTGTCGGCCTTCAGTGCAGCGGCGGCGGCTACAACCCCTGCCGGGAATCAGGTGACGATCTACTACAAGCAGGGCTATGCTACCCCGTACATTCATTACCGCCCTGTTGGCGGAACCTGGACGACCGCACCGGGCGCAGCCATTCCGGCGGCAGAGGTGGCCGGCTATAACAAAATTACCATTAATATCGGCGCGGCCACCCAGCTTGAAGCCTGCTTCAATAACGGCAGCGGCACCTGGGACAGCAATGGCGGCAGCAATTATCTGTTCGGTACGGGGACGTGGACGTATACGCCGACTGGAAATATTCAGTCGGGCGGTCCGGTGACGCCAACACCAACGCCGACAGCGACAGTTAAGCCGAGTGCGACGCCGACGGCGACACCAGTGCCGTCGCCAGCAGCAACGGCAACACCTGCACCGACTGTTACGCCAACGCCTACGGCTGTACCGACACCGACTGTCGCGCCAACGGCAACTCCGGTGCCAACGGTCGCCCCGACTTCAACACCAGTGCCAACTGCTACTCCGGCGGGTAACACGGCGACGATCTATTACAAGAATACAGCTTTCAGCAATTCGTATATTCACTACAAGCTGGATGGAGGAGCGGCCTGGACGACAGCGCCGGGCGTGCAGATGCAGACCTCAACCTTAAGCAGCTACAAGTCCATCACCATTCCGCTGGGCAATGCCACCGGCCTGACCGCAGCGTTCAATAACGGTAGCGGCGCCTGGGATAACAACGGCGGCAACAATTATAACTTCGGCACCGGCAGCTCCAGCTTGACGGGCGGCAATGTGACCACCGGCGAGCCGCAGGCGGATAGCTTTACCTTCAAGGTGAGTGTGCCAGGCTCGACTCCAGCGAATGCTCAGGTGTACCTGAGCGGCTCGTTCAACGCCTGGAATGCGGCAGATCCGGCATATCTGCTGACTCGTGGGAATGATGGTGTCTATTCCATCACCCTGAATCTTCCGGCAGGCACTGCGGTGACATATAAGCTGACGCGCGGAAGCTGGGGAACGGTAGAGACCGCGTCCTCTGGAGCGGACATTGCGAACCGGACGCTCACACCGGCAGGCGGTGCGCAGACCGTGACGCTGGCCGTGCAGCGCTGGAAGGATCAGTAGAGTGTAAGTAACAAACGAATAGCGTCCTTTCTAAATGGTGAGGTATGCCATTCAGGAAGGGCGTTTTCTGGTTGGTGAGGCAGGCGAGCCAAATGTAATCGAAAAACTACTTACAATACGCCGGTCGAAGGCAAGCGGACCGAATGTAATCGGAAAACCGATTACAATGCGCAGCGTTGGGGTGGACGAGCCAAATGTATGCAAAAAACTGAACACAATGCACTTTCCGTTCCCCAGCAAGCAGTTGGGCAGAGAAATGCGATGGTCCGCCTGTCCGCCTGAGGTTTGTAAGGTTTACCTGTAACTCCCACCTCTTAAACAGCGGAGCGGGCGGACTGATTGTGGAGAAGCGGCAGCGATCGGAACAACGGTCCGACTGCGGAGCGTTCATCCAAGCGCCTACAGCACAGCCCCCAAACACCCTACCCAGCGTTCGCCCAAGCGCCCCCATAAGTACCGCCCCCCCGCACTCACAAATTTTACACTCCGTTGATAATCGCCCCCGGAACTGGTATTTTGCCGGAAATGGAGGTAGAGTGGTCTCAGGGACACAGATACAATGACAAGGAAGAGGACTGCCGCTGATGAAACCATTTCGCATTCGACTGACAATTATCCTGATGGCGCTGATCGGGATTTCCATGACCGGGGCCGGGATTACGATGGCCAAGCTGTTCAAGGACTCGCATATCTCCGTGCTGGAGGAGAACATGTCCCGGGAGATTAAGCTGCTTTCCGGCACTTTTACATTCGTGGATGTATCCGCCCCGGACGCTATCAATTACTATACCGAACAGGCCCACAAGATCTCCGAGCTGACCGGATCACGCGTCACCTTCATTACGAAGCAGGGCCGGGTCATCGGCGACTCGGAGAAGAATCCGCGCGAGATGGACAACCATTCCACCCGCGAGGAGGAGCTGCTGGCCGCGAAGGAAGGGATCGGGCGGGCGATCCGATACAGCGATACGCTGGACCGTGACATGATGTATGTGGCGGGTTCAGTTTCCTCGGATCAGGGGTTTGACGGTTACATCCGGTTGTCAATGGGGCTGGATGCCGTATCGGAGGGGCTGAGCCGGGCGTGGATGATTATGGCGGGCGGACTAGTGCTGCTCTTCGTTGCCGCTGCACTGGTCAGCTACAAGGTGGCCTCCAGTATGACCTCGCCGCTGGAGCAGATTACCAGGGTAGCCCGGCGTATTACTGATCTGGACTACGATGCCCGCGTGCCGCTGAGGCGCAAGGATGAGGTCGGCCAGCTGGCAACAGCGATCAATGCGATGGCCGACAGCCTCCAGGCCCAGCTCAAGACGATCCGCGACAATGAGGATCTGCTGCAGAGCGTCCTCGATAATATGACCGGCGGCATTGTGATGATCAACGAGGCGGGGGAGATTGCCCTGCTCAACCGGGCGGCCGAACGTCTGCTGGATGTGAAGCACAGTGAAATGACCGGACATTCCTATAAAGAGATCAAGCATCATTATGAGCTGACCCGGCTGATTGACGAGGGCGTATCTGCTGGCGAGCCTGTTCATGAGGAGCGCACCATCTATAATCCGGTGGAACGGATTGTGCGCGTGGACGGCGTGCCGATGCTCCAGGACGGCTCCTCGCGCGGCATGCTGTTCCTGCTGCAGGAGGTTACAGAGATCCGCCGGCTGGAGCGAATGCGCAGCGAGTTCGTGGCCAATGTCTCCCATGAGCTGAAGACCCCGGTGGCTGCGGTCAAAGGCTTTGCCGAGACCCTGCTGGGCGGCGGAGTGACCGACGAGAAGACCGCCCGTTCGTTCCTGCAGATCATCTACGACGAGAATGAGCGGCTGAACCGCCTGATCGGCGACATTCTGGAGCTGTCCAAAATCGAGTCCAAACGCGTACAGCTTGATTGCTCCCCGGTCCACCTCATCGAATTCTTCGATTCTATCCTGGAGACGCTCAGCAAGGTGGCCGAGAAGAAGAAGATTACACTCAGCTCCGAGGTGCCGGAGGAGCTGTTCATCGAAGGGGACGAAGATAAGCTGCGCCAGATTTTCATGAATCTGCTCTCCAATGCCATCAACTATACCCAGGACGGGGGGAACGTCAGAGTTACTGTAGCCAATCTCCAGAAGGCGGACGGGACGGAAAGTGTGCGCTTTACGGTCAGTGACACGGGGATGGGGATACCGCGCAAGGATCTGCCGCGCATCTTCGAGCGCTTTTACCGGGTGGACAAGGCGCGCTCCCGAAGCTCCGGCGGGACTGGTCTTGGCTTGTCCATCGTGAAGCATCTGGTGGAGCTGCATCGGGGAACGATTACAGTAGAGAGCGACCTCGGCATCGGCAGTTCGTTCATTCTGGAATTGCCGCTGCTGCAGGAGGAGAACGCATAAATTAAATTTATTATTTTACACTAAGTTAACATTACGGTGCTATGATGTGCATGTGTGCAGTTATGTAAAATTAATAACCTATGAAAAGACGGGGGAACCTATGGCACAACGATTGCTTGTCATTGAAGACGAACCGACACTGGCCCGGCTGCTGTCTTATAACCTGACTCAGGAAGGCTACGAAGTGACGGTGGAGGATCATGGAACGGCAGGATATGACCGTGCGACTAGAGAACCGTTTGATCTGATCGTACTGGATCTGATGCTGCCCGGCATGAACGGCATTGACATTCTGGATAAATTGCGCGGACAAGGCATACGTACCCCGGTCATTGTATTGACGGCCAAGAATGCGGAAGAGGACGTCGTCCGGGGGCTGAAATCCGGAGCGGATGATTATATTACCAAGCCGTTTGGCGTATCCGAGCTGCTGGCCCGGGTCAGCGCCGTGCTGCGGCGGATCTCCGGGATGGCCGAGGAGGCTCCGGCGGAAGCGGAGGTATCCTCATCGACCATTATTCTGGGACAGCTGGAAATTTACCCGGAGCGATACGAAGTGTCACTGGGCGGACAGAGCATCAATCTGCGGCCCAAGGAATTCGAGGTACTGCTGTATCTGGCCCGCAAGCCGGGCGTGGTCCTGACCCGGGACGACCTGATGAACGCCGTCTGGGGCTTCGATTATATCGGAGGCCAGCGCACCGTGGATGTGCATGTCAGCTCCCTGCGCAAGAAGCTGGAGCTTGATCCGGAATCCGTGCATATCGATTCGATCCGCGGCGTAGGCTACAAGCTGGTTGTGAATAAGAAGAGAACACCGGTCATTTAACGATGGCGGTGTTCTCTTCGGTTCCGGAGGATTTTACATTGCGTTAACAATTCTCTGGAGCTCTATTTACACTGAAAGCTTATCATGGGGAACGAAGATGATGAGAAGGAGACAACCGAAACGAATGAAATCCATCATTGACATAGAGAAGCTGGATCTCTACTATGAGTCATTCCATGCACTGAAGAATGTGGATTTGCAGATTCCTGAGAAGCAGGTCACCGCGTTTATCGGCCCTTCCGGCTGCGGAAAGTCCACCCTGCTGCGGACGCTGAACCGGATGAATGATATGATTCCCGGAACGCGCATTGAAGGTAAAGTGAATATCGGCGGCAAAAATATTTACAGCGACGAGATTGAAGTCGAAAGTCTGCGCAAGCAGGTGGGGATGGTGTTCCAGCAGCCCAACCCGTTTCCCAAGTCGATCTATGACAATGTGGCCTACGGCCCGCGTCTGCATGGGGTGAAGGGCAAGGCTGAGCTGGACGTCCTTGTGGAGCAGAGTCTGCGCCAGTCGGCACTCTGGGAGGAAGTGAAGGATTTCCTCAAGAAGTCTGCCCTGAGCTTGTCCGGCGGCCAGCAGCAGCGTCTGTGTATCGCCAGAGCCCTGGCCGTGCAGCCGGATATTCTGCTGATGGATGAGGCAACGTCCGCGCTGGACCCCGTGTCCACGCTGAAGATTGAGGAGCTGGTCCAGGAGCTGCGGGATAAGTATACGATTGTGATGGTCACGCATAATATGCATCAGGCCGCCCGGGTGTCGGGGCGCACCGTATTTTTCCTGAACGGCGTCATTGTGGAGGCTGCGGATACCGAGCTGCTGTTCTCTAACCCGAAGGATTCCCGCACAGAGGATTATATTTCCGGACGTTTCGGCTAAGGCAGATGCTTAAGTTCACCCGTTGGACCATATGTTGTGGAGGAGGCACGTTGTCAATATGATTCGCAGAAAAGAATTCGACAAAGATCTGGAAGAACTGCGCACCCTGCTGCAGCAGATGGGCGAGCATGTCACGGATGCCCTGGATGGTGCGATACTGGCCCTGCAGACCCTGGATACGGAGCGGGCTCAGGAGATTGTTAAAGCGGACCTGCGGCTGAATGCCATGGAGGACCGGATTATGGAGATCGGCTCGCGGCTGATCATCACCCAGCAGCCGGTGGCGAAGGACCTGCGCCGCATTATTGTAGCCTTCAAAATCTCCAGCGACCTGGAGCGCATGGGCGATCTGGCGCTGGATGTCGCCAAGGTTACGATGCGGATTCAGGGGCAGCAGCTCATCAAGCCGCTCGTGGATATTCCGCGCATGGCAGAGCTGGTGACCGTAATGACTAACGAAGCGATTCAATCCTATCTGGATGAGAATACCGATCTGGCTTACAAAATGGCCCAGGACGACGATCAGGTCGATGGCCTGTACAGCGCGATGATTAACGAGCTGTACACGTATATGGTCCAGAAACCGGAAACGGTGAATCAGGCCATGCTGCTTACACTGGTCGGCCGTTACATTGAGCGGATCGCTGACCATGCCACTAATATCGGCGAGAGTGTGGTATATCTGGTGACGGGCAAACGCCCGGACCTGAACCAATAAGCATAGACTGCTGGAAGCAAGCCTTCATACCGGGGGCTTGTTTTTTATTTGGGAGTAGAGCGGCGATTCGCGGCAGAGCCATTTCGTCTTGGTGCGGGGCATATGGTACTATATATGAAGTAAGCAAGATTAAGGCGAGGTGTTAGAGTGAACAAGGACAAGCTGATACTCATTGATGGAAATAATATCATTTACCGCGCATTTTTTGCGATGCCGCCGCTGACCAATACGGCAGGGCAGCAGACGAATGCGGTGTACGGGTTCACAACGATGCTGCTGCGGCTGATTGAAGAGCATAAGCCGAGTCATATGATTGTCGCCTTCGACGCCGGGAAGATTACCTTCCGGCATGAGGGCTATGAGGAATACAAAGGCGGACGACAGAAGACGCCGCCGGAGCTGTCCGAGCAGTTCCCGCTGCTGAAGGAGCTGCTGAAGGGGCTGGGCGTTCCGCAGTTCGAGATCGAAGGCTATGAAGCGGACGATATTATCGGGACGATCTCCCGGGAGGCGGATGAAGCCGGCCGGCAGGTGATGATTGTGTCCGGGGACAAGGATATGCTGCAATTGGCCTCCGAGCATACCACCGTGGCGCTGGTGCGCAAAGGGGTAACCGAGGTGGAGCTGTACGGGCCGCAGCAGATCCGCGATAAGTACGATCTCACCCCGCTGCAGATCATCGATCTGAAGGGGCTGATGGGCGATGCCAGCGATAATATTCCCGGGGTGCCGGGAGTTGGGGAGAAGACGGCGCTTAAGCTGCTCCAGCAGTTCGGATCGGTCGAGGGTGTGCTGGCCGGAACCGGTGAGCTGAAGGGGAAGATGAAGGAGAAGCTGGAGGAGCATGCCGACAGTGCGATTATGAGCAAAAAGCTGGCGACCATCTACCGCGAGGTTCCGCTGGCTCACGCCTGGGAGGATATGGTCTTCAGCGGGATCAACACCGCTACGGCCGGGCCGGCCCTGGCGCGGCTGGAATTCAAATCGCTGCTGGAGCGCCTGTCCCTGAGCGCATATTCCCAAGGAGCGGACGGCTCTTCCGGGCCTGCGGAGGTGGAGGCGGAAGAGCTGGCAATCACTATTGTAGATGAAGCCGGACTGGACGCGCTGAATGCTGTCTTGCCGGACATCACTGCGCTGCATGTCGAGTCTAACGGGGAGAATCCGCACCGCTCGGAGGTTATCGGCCTCGGCCTGTCTTCGCCGGAGCAGCATTACTTCGTGCCGTTTGCCCTGCTGAAGAGTGAGGCGGCAGCGCCGCTCAGAGCCTGGCTCGGCGATGAACAGGCGCCGAAGAGCGGGTATGATCTGCACCGTGCCGATCTGGCGCTGCATTGGCAGGGGATTGCTTTTGCCGGGGCTGCTAAGGATGTTCAGCTTGCTGCCTATCTGCTGGACCCGACAGAGGCGAACCAGAACCTGAATGATCTGACCAGTAAATACGGACTGCCCCGCTTGTCGCCGGATGAAGAGGTCTTCGGCAAAGGGGCCAAATATAGAATACCGGAGCTTGCCGTTCTCGGTGAGCATGTCGCCCGCAAAAGTGCCACCGTTCTGGGGATTGTGCAGAAGCAGCAGGAGGAGCTGAAGAAGACAGGCATGACCGGCCTGTTCCAGGACCTGGAGATGCCGCTCTCGCGCATTCTTGCCGATATGGAGAAGCAGGGCATCGCTGTCAACAAGGAGGAGCTGGTTCAGCTCGGCAGGGAGTTTGAAGCCCAGATCGCCCAGCTAGTGACGGAAATCTATGCGGTGTGCGGCACTGAATTCAATCTCAATTCACCCAAGCAGCTGGGCGAGGTGCTGTTCGTGAAGCTTGGCCTGCCTGTCGTGAAGAAGACGAAGACCGGATATTCCACCGACGCCGAGGTGCTGGAGAAGCTTGCGCCTTATCATGACGCTGTGCGCCTGATTCTGCAATACCGCACTCTGGCCAAGCTGCAATCCACATATGTCGAAGGATTAATGAAGGAAATCTCGCCGGAGACGGGCAAGGTGCACACCTTTTACCGCCAGACCATTGCCGCTACAGGCCGGCTTAGCAGCCAGTTCCCGAACCTGCAGAATATTCCGATCCGGCTGGAGGAGGGCCGCAAGCTCCGCAAGGTCTTCGTGCCCTCCGAACCGGGCTGGTCGATTCTGGCGGCGGACTACTCGCAGATCGAGCTGCGTGTGCTGGCGCATATCTCGGGTGATGAGCGGATGAAGGAAGCTTTTGTCGAGGATATGGATATTCATACAAAGACGGCGATGGACGTATTCGGCGTTACCGCTGACAGTGTGGACAGCAACATGCGCCGCTCGGCTAAGGCGGTAAACTTCGGGATTGTGTACGGTATCAGCGACTACGGGCTGTCTCAGAACCTGAATATTCCGCGGAAGGAAGCAGCAAAGTTCATTGAACAGTATTTCGAAGTGTTCCAGGGCGTCCGCCGTTATATGGATGAGATTGTGGTCGAGGCCCGTAAGCAGGGCTATGTCACCACACTGCTGGAGCGCCGCCGGTATCTGCCGGAGATTAATGCGAAGAACTTCAATCTGCGTTCCTTCGCCGAGCGGACTGCGATGAATACGCCGATCCAGGGCACAGCCGCCGATATCATCAAGCTGGCGATGGTCCATATGGATAAGGCACTGTATGAGCGCGGCCTGAAGAGCCGGATGCTGCTCCAGGTGCACGATGAGCTGGTGTTTGAGGTGCCGGAGGAGGAGCTGGAGGAGATGAAGCAGCTGCTGCCTGAGGTGATGGCTGGGGCGCTTGCGCTGTCGGTGCCGCTGAAGGCTGAGGTAAGTTATGGCAGTAACTGGTATGAAGCGAAATAGGGTCCCCGCATAAGGCGGATATCCGTTATAATGGAGGGGAGGTGAGCCATTATGCCGGAATTGCCGGAAGTTGAGACAGTCAGAAGAACACTTAACGAATTAATTACAGGCAAGCAGATAGAGCAGGTGACCGTCCGGCTGCCGCGGATTATTCAGCGCCCGGACGATACGGTGGCTTTTGCCCATATGCTGGCAGGCCATACAGTGGAGACGGTGGAGCGCAGAGGGAAGTTCCTGCGGTTCCTGTTCGATGGACTGGTGATGGTCTCCCATCTGCGGATGGAGGGCCGTTACGGGTTATACCGCCAAGATGAGCCGCTGGACAAGCACACGCATGTGATTTTTCATTTCACCGACGGTACGGAATTGCGTTACACCGATGTGCGCCAGTTCGGAACGATGCATCTGTTCCAGCCGGGCGAGGATCTGCTGCTGAAGCCGCTGAACAAGCTGGGCCAGGAGCCGCTGGATGCTGATTTTACGCTGGAGCGGTTCAAGCAGATTGTCGCGCACCGGAGCACCAAGATCAAGCCGCTGCTGCTCAATCAGGAGGTTGTGGTTGGCATCGGCAATATTTATGTGGATGAGTCCCTGCACCGTGCGGGCATTCACCCGGAAGCCGCCGCGAGGTCACTCTCGGAAGAACAGCTGGCCCGGCTGCATCACGCCATAGTTGCCACGCTGACAGAAGCGGTGAATGCCGGAGGCTCCTCAGTGAAGTCGTATGTTAACGGTCAGGGGGAGAGCGGCAATTATCAGGATGAGCACCGGATCTACGGACGCAAGGACCAGCCTTGTGTCACCTGCGGCACGCTGATTGCGAAGAGTGTGGTCGGCGGACGGGGAACGCATTATTGTCCGAGCTGCCAGCCGGCTCCTATGCCGGTTCTGTAACAGACTGCAAAAGGCAGGCACCCATCGCCTGTCCCGCCCATATAATGTGTGAAGACTGCTGATTAAGGCGAAGCGGAGCCCGGCTGGCATCATCTGCCTGGTTCCTGCTCTTCACGGGAGGGATTGCGGGTGCTAAGCCCATGGTTGTCATTGCTGCTGCTGGCGTTTGCTCTTAGTCTGGACGGTTTCGGTGTTGGCATTACATATGGTCTGCGTAAAATGAAAATCCCTTTGCTCTCGGTCATGATTATCTCGCTCTGTTCAGGGGTGGTCATCTACGTCTCAATGCAGGTAGGTGTGCTGCTGGCCAAGGTGATCTCGCCTTATGCCGCTTCCAGTATCGGAGCGGTTATTCTCGTCTTGATGGGCTGCTGGTCCCTGTTCCAGATGCTGACCCAGAAGGAGAAGGAGCAGCCGGATGGTGCGGCGGGCGGGGAGACCATGCTGGAGACCGCCGCTGCTGCCGCTGCGGTGCAGGAGGTTGAACAGCCGAAGCCGGCCGTATTCTCGCTGGAGCTGCGGCATCTCGGGGTCGTGATCCAGATTCTCCGCACTCCGTCCTCCGCCGATATCGATGCCTCCGGCAGCATATCCCCGCTGGAAGCTATGATTCTGGGGATTGCCCTATCGCTGGATGCCTTCGGTGCGGGCCTTGGCGCTGCGCTGCTCGGGTTCAGCCCGTGGACGACTGCACTGATGATTGCCATATTCAGCGGAACCTTTCTGCGGCTGGGGATGAAGACCGGGCTGAGATTGTCCGGCAGTTACTGGATGAAGCATGCCGCCGTTCTGCCGGCGTTATTATTAATTGCAATGGGTATAATGAAGTTATTATGAGGTGAGTACATGATTATAGGCTTAACCGGAGGCATTGCTTCGGGCAAAAGCACCGTGTCCGCACTGTTTGTCAGGGAGGGAGCGGCCCTGGTCGATGCAGATGTCATCGCCAGGGAGGTCATGCTTCCCGGACATCCGGTGCTGGCTGCGGCTGTACAGGCGTTCGGGGACCGGATTCTGCGGCCTGACGGTTCACTGGACCGGGCAGCGCTCGGCGATATTGTATTCCGGGACCCGGAAGCGCTTCAGACGCTGAACAGCCTGACTCATCCGGCGATCCGCAGGGAGATCAGGGAGCGAATGAATGCGCTGGAGCAGGAAGATCCGCAGCGCCTGGTTATTGTTGATATTCCGCTATTGTACGAGTCAGAGCTGGACACGCTGTTCGAGCAGGTTATCGTGGTTTATGTTCCCCGAAGGGTCCAGTTAGCCCGCCTGATGGAGCGCAGCGGAATGACGCTGGAGCAGGCCGAGGGCCGGGTTGCCGCACAGATGGACATTGAGCTGAAGCGCAGGAGAGCAACCTATGTGATTGACAACAGCGGCGGGCCTGAGGCCACGGAGCGCCAGGTTGCCGCCCTGCGGGACAGGCTGGTCCGCTGATGATGAAGTGGCTGCGCAAAAAAAGAGTGCTTCTGCTGTTATTTATAGGCTTCACAGCCATTCTGTTTCTCAGCACCAACTGGATGTCGTGGTTCTATCCGATCTACTACAAAGATGAGATCCGCAAGCACAGCCTGACTTATGAGATGGACCCGTTCCTTGTGGCTTCAATTATCCGGGTGGAGACTAACTACAAGACCGGACGTGAATCCAAAAAAGGGGCCATCGGACTCATGCAGCTCATGCCGGACACGGCCAAGTGGGCCCTGGAGAAGGCCAAGCTCCCCGACGTGTCGCTGGAGCGGCTGAAGGAGGAGCCTTCATCCAATATTGAACTCGGCACCTGGTATCTGTCGACGCTCTCCCGCCAGTTTGACGGCAACCGGACGGCGATTATCGCTGCTTACAATGCCGGACCCGGCAAGGTGCAGAGCTGGCTGGATGAAGGGCAGTGGGACGGAAGGGAAGAGACGGTGAAGGATATTCCCTTCGGGGAGACCCGCCACTATGTGCAGCGTGTGATTTATTACTATGACCAGTACACCGAGCTGTACAGTGAATTCTGACGTTCTTCTTGTGATGCAAAAAGAAGCACCAAACGGCCGAGGCCGCTTGATACTTCTTAGGCAAGCTTATGTCGTGTTTGAGACAGGTTATTTGTACTGACCTGCCAGTTGCTGTTCAGCCAGGGTTACAAGACGTTTAGTGATGTAACCACCGATCGAACCGTTTTCGTAAGAAGTTTTATTGCCTTGGTATCCGTCTGGGGAGAGGGTAATACCTAGTTCTTGGGCAACTTCATATTTCAGTTGTTCCAAGGCACCGCGTGAATTTGGAGCTACCAGGTTATTGGAGCTGTTGTTTTGGCTCATTGCTGTTCACCTCCTATCGGTTGGTAACTGTATTATGTGCCGGACATGGCATATTCATAACAACAATTAAACGGTGATTTCTGGAAAATAAATAACAACCCCGTACAGACGGGCTACAGGTCTGCGGGGCTGTTCAATCTAACCAAGAGGAAGTGAAGAAGCTTATGAAATGTCCTTACTGCGATCATACCAACACCAAGGTGCTTGACTCCCGGCCGGCCAATGAGAATAAGTCGATCCGCCGCAGGCGTGAATGCGAGCAGTGCAGCCGCCGGTTCACCACCTTCGAGATGATCGAGGAGACCCCGCTGATCGTCATCAAAAAAGGCGGCAGCCGTGAAGAGTTCAGCCGCGACAAAATCCTCCGCGGCCTCATCCGCGCCTGCGAGAAGCGCCCGGTGCCGGTGGAGCGCCTGGAGGTAATCGTCTCCGAGGTGGAGAAGAGTCTGCGCGGCATCGCTCTGGCCGAGATCGAGAGCCGCCAGATCGGCGAGCTGGTGATGGAGCAGCTCTATCCGGTAGACGAGGTGGCCTACGTCCGCTTCGCGTCCGTATACCGCCAGTTCAAGGACATCAACATGTTCATGAAGGAGCTGAAGGGTCTGCTCTCCAAGAATACGGAGGAGCTGGACGGGCTGTAATCGGCTCTGTGTGGAGACGTCAGGAATAGTGAGGTAAAGGGATTGGCCTGAGGTTCAGGGCCGGTCCCTGTGCCGGAAATTTTTTTGAATAAAAGTGTTGACACCTGCGGACGATTTCTGTATTATATAGAAGTCGGCTACGAAATATAAGAAACTTCAAGCGACTAGAGCATAACGCTCGAATGAGATTTTAGAATACATAATGTCATTCTAAATCGGCCTGTGGGGCCATAGCTCAGCTGGGAGAGCGCATCGCTGGCAGCGATGAGGTCAGGGGTTCGATCCCCCTTGGCTCCACCAAATTTCATATGGACTCTTAGCTCAGTTGGTAGAGCAGTTGACTCTTAATCAATTGGTCCAGGGTTCGAGTCCCTGAGAGTCCATCACAGAAAGAACGGCAGAGATGCCGT
Source organism: Paenibacillus sp. FSL K6-1096 (assembly GCF_037977055.1). Taxonomy (NCBI): domain Bacteria; kingdom Bacillati; phylum Bacillota; class Bacilli; order Caryophanales; family Paenibacillaceae; genus Paenibacillus; species Paenibacillus sp. FSL K6-1096. Next base: position 5,947,179 of record NZ_CP150274.1, read on the forward strand.
TCTTTTGCTGTGTTCAGGGGATTTTTAGTATTTGTATGAAAAACCGATCACAATCGGCGATGGCGCAAGTATCTGGGACAAATGTATGTGGAAAACCGAACACAATCGAACCGAGCACGGCGCGCAGGCCAAATGTAATCGAAAAACCGACTACATTGGGCATGGCGGAGGTCCGTAGGCCAAATGTAATCGAAAAACCGATCACATTCGGCGCTGGTGAGGTGTGTGGATAGAATGTAATCGAAAAACTGATTACATTGGGCGTAGCGAAGGCGGGTGGACGGAATGTAATCGAAAAACAGGCATGACAAGGCAGAGGCCTTGTCACCCCCAGGAATGAAAATAAGTGGTTGGCATCCGTCGCATCCATTCTAAATGAGGCTGTAGTCGTCAACACTTACATATACAAATCAAAGGGCGGAAACGGTTACTGGGACCCACCCCGTTCGAAAAACCGTTCTATTGCGCTTTTCGAGCATCGCCTATTGTAGCCCCCAAAAGTACGTGTATTAAATTACACTCACTCGAGCGCATGATTTGTAAACTGACGATGGAGGATGGTAGGAATGGATGCTGTACGTATGTGTTGCGCCGGTCTGGACGTGCATCAGGAAACCGTTGTAGCCTGCGTGTTAAAAGGACCGATCGAACAGAAACCCCAATATCACCTGAAAACGTTTGGGACGACAACCAAAGAATTGCTCGGCCTGCAAGATTGGCTGAGTGAACACGGCTGCCGGGAAGTGGTGATGGAGAGCACCGGCGTGTTATGGAAACCGGTATGGAACATCTTAGAGGGCAGTTGTGACCTCGTCCTGGCCAACGCCCGGCGGGTAAAGAATACGTCGGGTCGAAAAACGGACATGCAAGACGCGCGCTGGTTAGCGCAATTGCACCGTTGCGGGCTCATTGAAGGCAGTATGGTGCCCGAACAGGACATCCGGGATTTGCGGGATTTGACTCGTTACCGGAGTAAGATGGTGCAGGCGGTGACGGCGGAGAAAAACCGCATTCACAAAATCCTGCAGGATGCCAACATCAAACTAACCACCTTTATGTCCGATCTCTATGGGGTTACGGGACGGGGCCTGCTCCAGAAGATCATGGACGGCGAGGTCGTGGACGAAGTGACCGTTAAAAACCTGGTCAAAACCCGTTTAAAAAAGAAAGTTCCGCAGCTACTCGACGCGCTCAATGGCAAGTTGCGCCGTCATCATCGGGAGATGATTCGAGACCACTGGGACCACTTGGTCTATTTGGAGAAAAGAATCACGGAACTGGAAGCGCGAATCGAGGCGAAGGCAGAACCGTACCTGGAGGTGATTGAACAAATTGACTCCATTCCAGGAATTGAGCGGACGTCTGCTGTGACCATTTTTGCCGAAGTGGGGCCGCATGTCGCGGAAATGTTCCCGAGTGATGCGCAGTTCGCTTCATGGGCGGGAGTGTGTCCAGGGAACAACGAAAGTGCGGGAAAGCGAAGAAAGTCAAAAACGATGCAAGGGAACAAGCATCTGAAAGGTGCGTTGTGTCAGGCGGCTTGGGCGAACGCTCGCTCCTCGAACCGGATCGGCCAATTCTTTCGACGAATCCGGAAGAGACGAGGAGATAAAAAAGCAAACGTCGCCACGGCGCATTTGCTGATTCGAATCCTCCATGCCCTGATGCGGGAGAAGAGGTCATACCAAGAAATAGACGTCTCACTAGGCGATGAGACGTCCAAGAAAAACAGGTTGGATCGGTACGTTCAATATATCCAGCAGTTAGGATATAGCGTGCAACTAAATCCTACCCCATAGTCTTCCCTTTTTCAAAAAAACGAAACGTTTTTTGGGGGCGGTGGGTCTTTTTTTGTCAAAACCCAGTCTGCGGCGCGTTTTCCGGTACTTTTATTTTCGTATTAAACCGACTACATTCGGCGCTGCTGAGGCACGTACCGAATTATAACCGGAGTAATGAGATTCGTTGATATGATGTTGATTTAATGAGAAGTTTGTATACTCCAGTATTAACTTTGTGTTAAAATATGGGGGAGGTGATGAGTATGGCGATCCAGGACATTTTGGAAGTGCGGGAACGGCAAGCAACGTATGCGAGTAATATTTTTTCATCGGGTCAGTTACGGGAGAATATTATTACCTACCAAATGTTATGTGATGCTGTAGAGGCTTCGGGAATAAAGGTTCAGCGGTTATCCGATGACGAATTGCTCGATCCTGAGAAATTTCGGGTTGGCCAGCAGGAGCTAGTATATCAACTTACTCAAGTTCAGCACTCCACACAGACTGATCTTCCCAAGGTCAAACATTATCCAACCAGGGAAGTAGCGCGGATGCTGGGGGTATCACATCAGACGATTTCCCGCTGGATTGCCCAAGGACGGTTTATCGGTGTTACCCGGCCAGAGCCGGGCAAGCATGTTGATATTCCTGCCGCCGCAACGCTGGAGTACCCGAGTGGTGTGACTGTGCGTATAAGTGAAGCAGCGAAAGCTTATCAACTTCGTATGCAGGGTGCAGCAGAGAATGAAACGGAAGATGAATTAAAGTTTATTGACCAAAAGCTTAGTGCTTACGAAGCGAAATATGGACCTATCGAGAATTTCATGCATATGAGTAAATCCGGAGAACTCGTTACTTCTGATGAAGACATTGATTTAGATGTATGGAAGTATCTGCTGAAAAGAAAAGAGCATCTGCTTGGCTGAGTTTACCCAGGAAGTTTTCATCTCAAATCCAGGAAACATCAAAAACATTCATTCGGAAATCGTATTTGATGTCACGCAAGATCGTCCTTCTGCGTATAACCCGAAGTTTACCATCAAACTTAATGGATGGGATTCCTATTTGAAATGTGAAGAACACGGCGATAAACGAGGTAATCTGCGCGCTTTTTTCTATAATTGGTATAACAAAGATCATTCATTAATTATGAAGTTCCATAACCATACCCATGAGAATTACCCCGATGCGGCTGATAACATTACCGAGTTCGATCCGGTTCACCTTCAATTTCCATTACTCGGGGTTGCTGATTTTGAAGGGAAAATACGGGATCATAGCATCTATCAATCACTGGATGATGTTCTTAATTTTTTGCGTCATTTGCAATGGATTGAAGCAAGGAGAGTGGAATATTAATCTTTATGGGAGGCTGAAACCAGACATGTCTGTGCCAAAAAGAATGGATAAACAAAGCGTTCGCGAGCTAGTTGCAGATGATTATTCAATTGACGATATTCTTGAATCGGTAGGTATACTGACGCCTAACGAAGCAAAAAAACTGTCCGATGAAATTCAGAAAATGCGTGAGGAATAGTGGAATTGATAAAAGGGGAGAGCAACATGACAACAAACGAACAAGCCCGGTTATTCAAGGTAATCCTAAGCGACTGGAAAGGTACTGTGCGTGGGCGGCCGACCCGGGAGATTGCTATTTCAGCGAAGGCATCGCTGTACGATCTTGCGGCGGTTACGATTGAATCCTTTGATTTCGATCTGGATCATTCCTTTGGCTTCTATGATAACATCAAAGACTGGACAAGCTCTGAGGAAGGCTATGAATCATTCGCTGATGTGGGTGCGGGGGAGAGGTTTCCCGGAGTGCGAAAAGTGAAGATCAGCAAAGTTTTTCATACCCCCAAACAAAAGATGCTGCTCTTATTCGATTATGGCGATGAGTGGAAAATGATTGTCCAGTATCTGGGTGAGACCGAAGTGAAGCCGGGTCAGAAGCTGCCTATAATCACGGAGAGTACGGGAGATGCACCTGATCAATATGGGGATATTGAAGATGGTGAGTACGAGGATGAAGAGGTGTAATTAGGAAGAGACGTTCAACGAAAGACTTTACATAGAGCTATAGCGCATCAAGGGCTCGGGATTCGAGGGAGGCGGAAGAACCAATCCGTTATACCCCGGAATCACCAGGCTCTTTTTATTTTATATATTTACAAACCGATGGTCGGTATATATAATGAGAATCAATTATTAGCATTTAAACGGACACAGAAGGGAGAGCACGATGAAGAACTCAGACCGCCGAAAGCAAACGACCCGGCAATTATTGGAGGCCACTAAGGAACTACTGCGGGACAAGAGCTGTCATGCCATCACCTTGAAGGATATCATGGAGCAGTCGGGGTTATCGAAGGGGGCGATTTTTCATTATGTGAAGAGCAAGGATGAGATTTTCGCCTGGGTGCTGGAGGAGCGGCTTGATGCGGTGAATGACCGTTTCGAGGAAGAGGTGGCAGGCAGTCTGGACAAAGCCTTCGAGGGGCCGATGCTGGCGATTGCCAGAAGTCTGGCCGGACTGGAGGACAGCCATGAGGCAACCAATAAGGTTCTTCTGTACCTGCTGGGCAAAGAGAATGAACCTGCGGTAGCGGAGGTGCTTAAGCAGTTTCATGAGCGGTCGGTGTCCGTCTCCAGACAGTGGATTACCACCGGGCAAAAATACGGAGTGATCCAAGAAACGGTGAATCCAGATGAGACGGCGGAGCTGTTTGTCCTGCTGTCCTTGGGGCTGCGGGTGCGGTCCTCCATGCGACCCTCTGCCGAGTCCCTTTCTGCAAAAGAAATATCCGATTTTATGGCCGGCATTCTGAAAAAGTAGATGGAAGGGGAGAGGTGAAATGATTCCTTTTTATGCGCTCGTCGCATCCTTTGTACTGTTCCGGGGGCTGGGTCTCCTGGGTCTGACCTATTGGAGTGACTGGCAAATCTCGCTTCAGTGGGCAGTGGCTGTTATGCTGCTTCTGGGGGCTTCGGCTCACTGGGGACGGCGGCGGGCGGATCTGATTAGAATGGTGCCGCCGGCTTTTCCGCGAAAAGAGTCGATTGTCACGGTTACCGGACTGCTGGAGATTGCCGGGGCAGTAGGTCTGCTGCTGCCATCCGTCTCCTTGACGGCTGCCATATGCCTGATTGTTCTGCTGATCGCCATGCTCCCCGCCAATATGTATGCTGCCCATAATCGGTTGACCATCGGGGGCAAACCAGTGCCGAACTTAATCGTCCGCATCACGATTCAACTTGTGTTCATCTCGTCAATCCTGCTCGCCTCTCCGTTGTCCCAGTTATTCTGACAGAGTGTGTCGCAAACTCCTTTAATATTCCCCGGGCAATGATGCCCGGGATTTTTTTCGTTTTTTTTGGTGATTTTCCCGTTTAGGTCCTTGTACAGCGGTTTTTGTCGAGATTTGTTAAGAGTTTGTTTAGAGCCGTCTGCTAAAATGGAGCCCAGATATGAAATTTCTAAGGGGGCAGATGCCACACTGCAGCAGGACTTGCGATATAGCGCACAGGATGAACGAACAAGGGGGAGCGATACATTGTTTAAGGGTAAGGGATTGAAAAAAGTTTTCTCGTTGTTACTCGCGATCAGCTTGGTTTGGACCGGAGCCTTTCCGGTATATGCGGGTTCAACGGACAATGGTGCGGCAGGCTGGGACAATGTTGGTCCGCTGCCAGACGGCATCAACGTAAACGGAGTTGCTATTGGCTCAGATACTTTAGTTGCAGTGGGGGGAGAAGGGAAAATTGTTGCCGCAAGCAGCACTTCGACCTGGGCAGTTAGTGAGTCTGGGGTAAGCGATGATTTGAATAGTATTATTCATAAGGGCGCAGGCGGCGAATTCGTTGCAGTCGGTGACAATGGGATAGTCCTAACGTCAACAGATGGCGTGTCCTGGACACCCTCCGATGGCTCCGCCGGTTTTAACTGGAATGGAGTCAGCTACGGCGATGGAACATTAGTTCTAGTTGGCGATTCAGGAATGATTATGATCAAAAATGACAATCGCCCTGACTGGGAGATCGTATTCTCAGACACTGAGGAGAATCTGAACGCTGTGGCTTATGGCGACGGCAAGTTTGTAGCGGTGGGTGATAACGGTACTGTAGTAACTTCCGTGGATGGGTTGGAATGGAAGAAGGTAGAGCGCAAAGAAACTGATCATTCCACCCTGAGCTTGAACGGAATTACCTTTGGCGGCGGGATGTTCGTGGCTGTCGGTGACGCCGGAATCGTTGTTACCTCTCCAGAAGGTTCTAAAAGTGCGGAGAAGATCATTGGCTCAAATATGAAACTGAATGGAGTGACTTTCGGAAACAGCGTATTTATGGCCGCAGGAGATGGCGGGAAAGTGTTCTCCTCTAGCGATCTGGGGCAGACATGGAAGCCTGAGACTTCAAACGCAACTGCTAATCTTAACGGTATCGTATTTTATCAAGTTCTTAATCAATTTATTGCTGCGGGTGATTCCGGAGAGATCATTATGTCTTATGTCATTCCTAACATCCCGCGGGTGCTCAGTCTGTCTCCAGGGAATGATGAGACCGATGTACCAGTAGATATGAATCTGGAGATCATGTTTAATCAGCCAGTGACAGCAGCATCTGCAGATAATAATACCGATACTGATAATGACACAGATACAGGCAGTAACGCTAACATCGACAATAACATTAAAATTTTCAAAGCTGCGGATTTGTCCGCTCCGGTTGAAACCATCCCGGCGGATGACGCCAGCAGAGTAAAGATAAATCCAGCTAACAATACGGTAACGATTAATCCGGGCAAAAATTTCGATCCAGGTACGAAATACGCCGTAACAATCGACGCGGATGCTTTCACTAATGGTGCAAGCGGCAATGCAGCGATCTCAGCGGAGGAGTGGAGCTTTACAACAGTTGCTGGACCAGGAGATACGGAAGCTCCGACTGTTATCTCTTACTCTCCAGACCAGGGAGATGCGGGAGTAGCGACTGATGCTCAATTGACACTCACGTTCGATGAGCCTGTGATGAAGGATAGCGGCAGCATTCTGATTTATGATAGTGAGGACTTAGATTACCCGGCAGTAATTCCGGTTAACACAGAGAATGTTACGGTTAAGGATAACGTGGTAACCATTGTTCCGTATGAAAAATTTAAGAACAGTACTACGTACTTTGTAAACATCGATGAAGAAGCTTTCAAAGATCTATCAGAAAACGCTAACTATTACACAGGTATCTCGGACAAGGACACCTGGCAGTTCACCACAGAAGAAGCGCCTGATACTGCACCACCGGTGGTGAGTGATTTTACTCCTAAGAATGGAGCAATGGATGTACCGATCGGCACCAACCTGACTCTTACCTTTAATGAGGATGTTCAGAAGGGTGAAGGCGAAATTAAGATATACAACAGTGAGATTAGCGATGGCCCGCTTATGGCGGTCCCTGTTGAATCAGATGATGTAACCATTGACGGTAAAGTGGTAACAATTAATCCGAAGGCTGACCTGGATTACAGTGCAACCTATTATGTCCAGATTGATAATGGTACATTTACGGATATGTCGGGCAACAGCTATGCCGGTATCACGAACAATACAACCTGGCGCTTTAGTACCACCAGCGAACCGGATACGACGGCGCCAATCGTAAGCACATACTCGCCTAAGAATGGGGCAATAGATGTAGCAATTGGTGCTAGCCTGGAGCTTGCTTTTAGCGAGAATGTACAGGCGGGGGAAGGCAGCATAAAGATCTACAGCGATGCATCCGACCAAGCGGCGGCAACTATTACTGCCGGCGAAACGAGCATTGTAAACAACAAGGTAACTATTCAACTGGCTCACCCTCTGGAGTATGGTACAAGCTATGCTGTGAAAATTACTGACGATGCCTTCGCGGATCTATCCGGCAACTTCTACTCTGGAATTGCGGACAGTACCACCTGGCATTTCACAACTGCGGCTGCGCCCGATACGACTGCTCCTGCATTAGAGCATTTTACGCCTGTAAATGGGGCAGCAGATGTTGCAACAGACGCCAATTTGACCCTTACCTTCAGTGAGGATGTAAAGGCTGGAGAAGGCAATATCGTGATTTACACCAGTGCAACTCATACACCGGCAGTTACGATTCCGGCAGCTTCCGGGAATGTAACCATCCAGGGAAATGTAGTGACAATTAACCCTACGGATGAACTGAAGTATGGAGCCAGCTACTATGTGCAGATTGGAGCCGGGGCATTTACAGATGCCGCAGGCAACAGTTATGCCGGGATCACGGACAGCAACGCCTGGCAGTTCACCACAACGGATGCGCCGGACCGCACCTCGCCAACGGTAGTTACCTATTCGCCGGAGCCTTGGGCCACCGAAGTGGCTGTGAACGCGAATCTGGTCCTGACCTTCAGCGAGAATGTGAAGGCGGGAGCCGGTAGCATTGAGATTTTCCGCAGCTCAGATGTTACGCAGCCTGTCTTGACGATTTCCGCCACTTCGGACATGGTAACCATTCTGAATCATGTGGTCACTATCAATCCGGCGGATAACCTGGAGCATGGGACCAGCTACTATGTGCGGATCTCTGAAGGAGCCTTTACAGACGGAGCTGGCAACAGCTATGCCGGTATTGCAGGGATTAACGCCTGGCGGTTCGTGACCACTACTGCGCCAGATACAGCAGCGCCTGTCGTGACTTCTTCCAATCCGGCACGCAACGCAACGCATGTATCTGAATCTACCGCACTCACATTGACCTTCAATGAGAATGTGTTGGCAGGGAGTGCCGATATTAAGATTGTGAATGCAGCGAATGATGAGATCGTAACGGCGATTAAGGCAAGCAATACGCAGCTTGTTACGATTAAAGACTCTACCGTCAGCATCAATACCAGCGGCCTGCTGAAGCAGGGCGAGAGCTATTATGTGCTGATCGGGACGGGTGCTTTTACAGATGAAGCAGGTAACAGCTATGCAGGGATTACGGATAAAACACTCTGGAGCTTCTCTACAGTTCCGGTGCCGGTCACACCGACCAATCCTCCTGCAACGGGCGGCGGTTCAGGATCAGGCGGGGGAGCCCCGGCTCCGGTACCGACACCGACCCCGCAGACGGAGAGCATTAATGCAAACGTTGAGAATGGGGCCAGTCAAGGGTCTATGGTATCCTCTGTTGTTATTAGCCGGACCAAGGATGCAAACGGAGTGAAGAACGACACTCTTACGTTCACATTGGAGCAGGCGATCCGGGCGGTCAATGAGCTTAAGGCTGCCGGGTCCAATATTGCCAGAATTGTTGTGCCTGACAAGAATGATGAGGTTGCCGGAACCAGACTGACCATTCCGGCAGCTTCCGGCAAGCAGTTTGCTGATAATGAGATTACGCTGGATCTTTTCACCGTCAATGCTGAGGTGAAGGTGCCGGGCAGTTCGATGGCCGGATTCGGTACGGATATTTATTTCAACCTGGTTCCACTGAAAACACCGCAGCAGAGCGCAGAGGCTGAAGCCCGTGCCAAAGCACAGGTGCAAAGCGTATCGAGCGGTGCAGCGGTTACGCTGGTGAGCCGTCCGGTAACGATTGAGACGAACCTGCAGAGCCGTCCGGTTACTCTGGTGCTGCCGCTTAACAACCCTTCGTTAACGGCGGAGCAGTTGAAGGCACTTGCAGTCTTCATTGAACACAGCGATGGCACCAAAGAGCTGGTCAAGGGCGAAATCGTACCTTACGGCCAGACCGGGAAGTCAGGTATTCAATTCAGCATCAGCAAATTCAGTACCTTTACCGTTGTACTTGCCCAAGATCCTGCGGTGCAGGTGAAGGCGTATATAACGGGATATGCTGACGGTACCTTCAAGCCGGGCCACAGCATCACCCGGGCAGAGGTTGCCAGCATCATTGCCCGCACCTTCAGCCAGTCCGCAGTTACTGCCGGTGTAGCCTACACTGATGTGACTGCCAGCCACTGGGCAGCCGAGGCCATCGGCCAGGTAACCAGAAGCGGCATGATGAAAGGTTACACGGACGGCAGCTTCAAGCCGAACCAGACGATTACCAGAGCCGAAATGGCAACCCTTCTATCGCGCCTGATTACAGGCGGCGAAGGCCAATCGGCCGGCTTCAGCGATATTGCCGGTCACTGGGCGCAGGCTGCGATTGAGCGGATGTCCCAGGCAGGCATGATTACCGGATATCAGGACGGCACGTTCCGTCCGGACCAGACGTTAACACGCGCGGAAGCCGTAACCATCATCAACCGCGCCCTGGGGATCGCTCCGCTGACCAGCGCAGCCCAGAAATGGGCGGATGTCCCGGCAAGCTACTGGGCATTCGGCAGCATTCAGGCAGCATCTGTAGATCATACTGCAGAATAATGAATACACAAACAGCCCTTCCCCGTCATATGACGGTGGAGGGTTGTTTGTGTCTTATAAGCTGAATGCCTTAGGATGCCATTACGATAAAGGCATGTAGGTCGGATGTATGCGAAAAACCGAACACAATTGGCCAGCACGAAGGCGTGAGGCGAAATGTATGCGAAAAACCGAACACAATCGGCCAGCGCGGAGGCGTGAGGCGGAATGTATGCGAAAAACCGAACAGAATCGGCTAGCACGGAAGCGTGAGGCGGAATGTATGCGAAAAACTGAACAGAATCGGCCAGCACGGAAGCGTGAGGCGGAATGTATGCGAAAAACCGAATACAGTCGGCCAGCACGGAGGCGTGAGGCCAAATGTAAGCGGAAAACCGAACACATGCACAATAAGCGGCATCGCCCGTCAAGGCGATGCCGCTCATATTATGTCCACTGCCTACTAGCTGCTACTTACTCCCGGCCTCCCACCGCAGGTTCCACTGATAGTGCTGGTCCAGCTCCTCATGGCCGCTGAAATACTCTACAAGCCGTTCCACGATGAAGGTTCCATCCGGCTGGCTGTGCAGCATGGCGACGGCGCACATTCCCTTATCGTTATTATGCCCGTCCAGTTGCACCTCGATCTCCGGCCCGCCCTGCTGGCGGATGGTTACCACGGCGCCAGCCTGCGGCCAGCTCGCCGCTCCCTCATAGATGAGGGCAAAAATAACAATCCGCTTGATCTCGGAGAGATAGCGGCTGTTAATCCGCAGATTCTCACCCGTGGCAATTGAGCCTGTCCGGTCATCCCCGTCCAGGATGATGTAAGGCGGCCGGTTGAAGCTGCCGAAGGACTCACCGAGCGCCTGGACAGCGCCTTTGAGCCCATTGCTGAGTTCAAACAGGCAGCCCAGATCCAGATCAATACTCTTCCTTCCGAACCAGCGGGAGGATTCGGTCTGAACCCATTTGAGATTGATGACAATCTCACCCGCAGCCCCAGGTCCGCTCTGAAGCCGGACTGTCTCCCCGCGGTTCTTCAGCTGCCGTTCTCCCGGATGCCCCGGAGATCCCGGCGGCGAAGCCGGGGCAGCAGGAGGCAACGGGTCCGCCGGCCTCTGCTTAGGGCGTGGCCGCAGCTCCGGCAGCACAAAAGGAGACTTTCCGGGTGCAGCAGCCGGTCTCGCTGCCTGAACCAATGCTTCGGCCTCCGCTTCCGGTATCCCGCAGCTGCGGCATAGGGCGGGCAGGCCGCCGGCATAACCGGAGCCGACCGCACTGAATTTCCATTCGCCCCCATACCGGTAGAGCTCTCCGGCAACGATGGCTGTCTCCACTGAATAACCGCCCTCCAGCGGGTAACGCAGCAGCTCCGTTCCGTCCGCAGCGCTCATGATCCGCAAATAAGCGCCGGCCAAGCCCGCAAAGCTCTGCTGCCGTTTCTGGGCTTCATGGATCGTCAGCACAAACGCAATGCGCTCGTACTCCGCAGGGATCAGGTCCAGCCGGACCGCAATCTGTGTGTGGTCAGCCACGCCGGTAACAACCCTGTGTTCAGGTTGCAATAATACTACAGACTGATGATGTGCAGCGGGATTCCTGTAGAATATAAGGTCCGCAGCAGTAGAGACCCTCTGTCCGCCCGTAAGCAGAACAGCAGAGCTGTCAATCTCAATCCCCGCTCCCGCAGCCTGCCAGCCCAGGCCGATGATAAGCTGCGTGAGGCGGGGGTTATTTGCGGTTAAGCTGACCTTCTGTCCCTTAATTAGCTCGAATGTCATGAGAACCAGCCTCTCCTAAGGTTAATATCTGCCGCGTCTGCCGGCGTCCAGATTCGGACCATTCAGGCTGGACAGCCGCTCCAGCGCCTGCTCGTAGATCCGCACAATATCCTGTACCTGCTGGAATTCAGGGTCCGAAGGCCCAAGGTTGTCCATGAACATGCGCTGCAGGATTTCTTTATAGAAGGAGATTCGGCTCCCCACCAGACTGCATTCATAATCGATGACCTCTTCAATCGAGTGCTGCTGAACGAAGTCCATGAGATCATCTGCCGGATTGCTACGGGACTCGCGTTCATTGCGTGCGGCCACCGGTGTGTTAACATTCTCGAGATTGACGGTCGAGCGTATATCGGTGAACAGAATGCCTTCTTTTGCCAGCATGACCTGGAAGGGCTTGTGCTTGAACAGCTCCTGTGCGACCAGCGTGCACATCGCCGGATTCCGCAGCAGCATCCCGTCGAATGGATGAAGCACCCAGCCTTCGTCATCGCGGTACAGGCTGAACGTGAAGTACTCGCCGCCGTACTCATATTTCAGGTTGATCGAACTCTCTGAAGTAAGCTCATATTGAAATGCATCCATTCCGGGTTACGCCTCCTGTATCTACTATGAATTTCTATTAGCATAGCAGAAAATGGCGGATTTTGGAGCAAAAAATTATGCTATAACCGGCAGCTTCAACACCGCACACAGTCCTTCTCCGGGAGGATTCTCCAGAATCAGCTTCCCCTTGTGAGCTTCGGCGATACGGGCGACCATCGGGAGGCCAAGCCCGTGGCCCTGGCGGACGGGGCGGGTCCGCTTCCCGGAGTAGGGCAGCAGGACCAGCTCCGGCAGGAGCTCTGCCGGAACTCCTGACCCGTCATCGAATACAGATAGACAGCAGGCTTCCGGGTCTTCCGGACAACGCGAGATCGTTACCGTAATCCGGCAGCCGTCCGGATTATGGCGGATGCTGTTCTGGACCAGATTGCTGACCGCACGGTAGAGCAGCTTCTCATCGCCCATTATCTGCAGGCGCTCGTCCGTTATGCACAGGTCCAGCGAATATGGCTCCTCCAGGCCGTTGTTGATGAAGTCGGATACCACGGTCCGGACCAGAGCAGATAAGCGAATTGGCTTAAGCTGTAGCGGCTGCATCTCGTATTCCAGCATGGAGACCAGATTCAAGTCGCTAACCAGCGACCTTAGCTGCTCCCCTTGGCGGCGGATGATGGCAGCCTGCCGGCGCTGTTCTCCAGTCAGGTTGTCTTGTTCCTCCAGATTGCTGGCGTAGCCCAGGATCATGGAGAGCGGGGTGCGGATGTCGTGCGAGATTCCGGCAATCCAGTTGGAGCGCGCTTCATCCCTTGATTTTAACTGGGTGCTCCGGGTCTGGAGTGTTGCCGAAGCTGAATTGATGCTCTCCGACAAGTCGCTGAAGATGCCCTGCGGCTCCAGCCGGACCGGCTTGTCCTTGGCCAGGGCATGAATGCTGTTGATCAGCGGACGGATGCTGCGGATCAGCCGGGTGCCGATGAACAGCGACAGGGCCACCGCAAGCACGGCATTGCATACCAGGAGAAGCAGCACCCTTAAGGGAAGTGAGCGCACCCAATCGGTCAGATATTCGAGCTGATATTTCTCATATGAATATTTGGGATACCCGACAACCAGCAGCCCTTCAGGATGCTCCCAGGTGTATACGGGATACTCCATTAAGTAGTAACGCGAGAATTTCGCCACCTCTATAATATTGAAGGCGTCTGGTATCTCCGGCGGAAGCTGCTCACTCCACTGCACCTTGCCGTCCGCATCCAGCAGCATGGCCCAGGCCTTATGCTGCTCAAGGAGCGCGGCGGCCTTGGCGTCAAGTGAGTAGCTGCCTTCCGTTCCCTTCAAATCCAGAGAGACATCCCGGACAACCTTACCGGGCGAAGTCTCCTGATGGGTCTCCTTGAAGATCAGGGAACCGAGCAGAATCAGATTGAACAGGAGCAGCAGCGCAGAGACCAGCATTGTGGAGCCTACGAACCTGCGTAATATGCGGACCGCACTGTCCATTAGCGCGCCTCCTGCACAACAAGCTTATAACCCAGCCCCCGGACGGTCAGCAGATGCACCGGCTTCGAAGGGTCGGCTTCAAGCTTTTCACGGATACGCCGGATGTGCACCATTAAGGTGTTCTCATACCCGTAGCTGTCATCTCCCCAGACCGCCTGGCAGATGGCATCGCTGGTCACAATCCGGCCGCGGTTCTCGTACAGCTTGATCAGGATGGCGTGCTCTTTGGCGGTCAGAGGGAGCTCCTGGCCTTCTCTAACAACGGCAGCGCTCTCCAGATCCACCACCTGTTCACCTGCTCTGAAGATTGGCAGCTGTTCTGGAACGGGGGAGGCATATACCCGCTTCAGCACAGCCATCAGGCGCAGCATTAACTCCCTGGGCAGAAAAGGCTTGACGATATAATCGTCTGCACCCAGTCCCAGCCCCAGCAGCCGGTCCTCATCTTCACCGCGTGCCGACAGGAACAGCACCGGCATATCGGAGAAGGTCCGTATAGCGGACAGGAGCGAGAAGCCGTCCTGATCCGGCAGCATCACATCCAGAATGGCGATGTCCGGCTTCTCATGCCGGCACAAAGCAAGGGCGCTTCCGGAATCTCCGGCTGTATAGATGCGGTAAAAGCCTTCTTTGCGCAGAAACAGCTCAATCATCTCGCGTATTTTCGGTTCGTCCTCGACAAGCAGTATTTTCCGGTTCTTCATTGTATTCAATCGTAATCACCCAGAATCAGTATACACGATCAAGCGGTGGAGTTTGAGAGGAGGCGGCTGATTTAAGGTAGGCGTAAGGTTAGCTTCAGCCTGGAGCAAGGGAAGACCTCTATGCTGGTAAGCAAGAGGCCAACTTGGCAGAAATGGAGCTGAACAAACAGAATGAGTACTTATCCGATTATTGAGACCAGACAATTGACCAAAATCTACAGGGGAACGCCCCGGGTGGATCACGTAGATCTGAAGGTACAGAAAGGCGAAATCTTCGGCTTCCTCGGTCCGAACGGTGCAGGCAAGACGACTACGCTTAAGATGCTGCTCGGACTGGTCCAGCCTACGCAAGGGACGGTTAACGTCTTCGGGAAGGAGCTGCAGAAGCACCGGATGGCGGTTCTGAACCAGACCGGCTCTCTGATCGAATCGCCTTCCTATTACGGCCATCTGACAGGGCTTGAGAATCTGCGGGTGATGCAGCGGCTGCGCCGCCTGCCGGCCAAGAATATCGGTAAGGTGCTGCAGTTCGTCCGGCTTGAGCAGCACCGGCACAAGCAGGCCCGCGAGTATTCGCTTGGGATGAAGCAGCGGCTGGGGATCGCGATGGCCTTGCTGGCTTTTCCAAGCCTGCTGGTTCTGGACGAGCCGACAAACGGCCTGGACCCGGCAGGCATCGGGGAGATCCGCGAGCTGATTAAGTCGTTGCCGGTGCAGTATGACATGACGGTGCTGGTGTCCAGCCACCTGCTGTCCGAGATCGAGCAGACCGCTTCCTCGGTTGGCATTATCAGCGAAGGCAAGCTGCTGTTTCAGGGAACGATGGCTGCGCTTCAGGCGCAGAATCAGGCGGCCGTACATTTCCAGACCGATAATCCCGGCAAAGCGGTCCAAGTGCTGGCAGCACATGGATACCGGCCCCGGGTGGAGGAGCAGCGGCTAGTGTTCAAGGCCATGCCGGACGCCGAGGTGTCAAGGATCAACGGAATTCTGGTATCCGGGCAGATCGGAGTCAGCCGGATTGAAGAGAATAAAAAGAGCCTGGAGGACATCTTCCTGGAGCTGACGGGAAGGGAGCGGAGCCTGTGATGAGAGCGATAATCCTGGAATACTACAAGCTCCGGCGGAGAAGGGTCTGGGCGATGCTGACGCTTTTCCTGGCTGCAGAGCTGGGATGGGCAGCGGTATCCATGAGCATCTCCATCTCCCGGAGCGCCTCCAATGCCTCGTGGGAAGCGCTGATCTTCAGTCTCTCTTCAATGAACGGGCTGTTCCTGCCGATTCTGACTGCCATTGTGATCTCGCGGATCTGCGATATGGAGCATAAGGGCGATACCTGGAAAATGCTGATGACCACCCCGGCCGGACGACGCTCGGTTTATGCCGCCAAATATATCTGTGCCGTAAACCTGGTTCTATATGGGATATTAGCCCAGGCTGTGTTTATCATCGGCTTCGGAATGCTGCATAAGCTGGAGAGCCCGCTTCCGCTCGGCCTGCTGCTGCAATTCACCGCCGGTACACTGGTTGCCAGCCTGCTGGTTGCCGCCATGCAGCAATGGGTATCGCTGGCGGTGAAGAACCAGGCCTTTGCCTTATGCCTCGGGATGCTCGGCGGGTTCCTGGGAACAACCGCCAGCCTGTTCCCGGCTGCCGTCCGCAAGGCTGTTGTCTGGTCCTATTACCTTGACCTCAGTCCGGTAACTTATCTCTATCAGGCTTCTGGCGGGTCCTATATTACGGGGACGATACCTGTTCTACAATGCATTGCAGCGCTATTCATCACTGTGCTGCTGTATACCGGCGGTAATGCCCATATCTCAAGACAAGCGATATAAGGAGGGATCTTATGCTGAGAAGTGTTGCGGCCGAATGGCCCAAGCTGCGCCGCTCGCGGATGGGGCTGGTGCTGGTCAGCCTGCCGGTAGTCAGTCTGATGATCGGCTGTGCCAACTTTGTTATGAACCGTGAAGCGCTGGAGGGCGGCTGGTATAGCCTGTGGACGCAGGTAAGCTTATTTTACGGGGAGTTTTTTCTGCCGATTCTGATTGCGATCTGCTGCGCCTTTGTCTGCCGGCTGGAGCATGCGAACAGGAACTGGAATCTGCTTCTGGCTGCTCCTGTATCCACAGCAAGCCTCTTCATGGCCAAGCTGGCTGTTGTAGGCGTGCTGATTGCCGGAGCGCAGGCCTTATTCCTGCTCATGTATTGGGCGGCCGGGCAGATGCTTTCTATGACAGGAGACTTTCCGCTGGACATCGTTATGTGGACCTTCCGCGGCTGGGTGGCTTCGCTGAGTATTGCCGCGCTGCAGCTCGGGTTGTCCATCCGAATCCGCAGCTTTGCTACTCCGATCGGAATCAGCCTGTGTGCGGTGTTTGCCGGACTGGGCCTGTATGTGCTGAAGCTGGGGCTGCTGTTTCCTTACTCGCTGCTGACTATTGGTATGGGGGTGCTTACACAGCGCGGGCTGACACCGGCAGAGAATCTGCTGTTCTTCCTGATGAATCTGTTGTATCTCTTATTGCTGTCCGCCTGGTCTATCCGCCGTATGAAATACTGTGCTGCGGCGTAAATAAGTCCTATCTTCTATTTGGAAAAGATAAAGCGGAGGCCGGGGGCCTCCGCTAATTTCATTTGCTCATATCGAAATCCGGCATGCCTATGGTAGAGAACCACTGGCGGATCTGCTCCTGATCCTTGGAGAAGGTGAGTCCCAGCTGAAGCAGGATTCTGGCCTTCTGCGGAAGCAGGTCGCCTGCACCTATAATTCCTTTGGCTCCGGTATCATACACCGCCCCCGAGCCTGCGCGTGTTGCGCTGACGAACAGGACACCCTTCTCAATCGCCTCTTTGCGGGCGGCCTGCTGTGCGGTTGAAATCCCGCCGGCCCCGTGGCCCGCAGTGACTATCCCTTGAACTCCGTCATTGACCAAGGCTGTGATCGGTGTAGCGGAGGCTTCCGTATAGCTGTACACAATATCAACCTTGGCCAGATCCTCCGCCTGGATCGTACTGAGATCGAAAGGAGTCTTCCACTTCTCAGTGCCGGCATCCTTGACGCGGGCCGGGGCACGGACGGCACGAATGCGGTTCTCATCCACTGTACCGAGGGCGCCGTAACGGCCTCCGCCGAAGGTATCCAGACGCAGTGCATCCGTCTTGGTGACTTCCCTGGCGGCAAAGAATTCATCGTTCATCATGAGAACAGTACCATAGTAGGCGGTCTTCTGGCTTGCTGCCAGCCGGATGGCGTTCAGCAGGTTGGCTTCCCCGTCGAAGGAGATCGTATTGGATTGCCGCATCGACCCTGTGAAGATGACGGGCTTCGGGCTGCGGACCGTGAGGTCGGTCCAGTAGGCCAGCTCTTCCATAATATTAGTTCCTGTAGTCACGACTACAGCGTTCACTGCCGGATTAGCCAGTTCCTTATCGATGGCGATGGTGAGATTATATAAGTCCTTGGAGGTGGTCTGCGCCGAGCTGATATTGCTTAGCTCGGTGCTGGTGACGTTGGCGATTTTGGACAGCTCAGGCTGTAATCTTTGGATAATATCATTGATGGGGACCTTAGGGGTGCCGTAAGTCTGGAACAGCTCTCTGGAAGGTGAGGTGGAGGTGATGGTGCCGCCGACGCCGACCACTACGACGTTGGGAATAACTTTCCCGGGTACGGCTGCATCCGCAGCTTGGGTAATGGAAGGAAACGACAGCAGGGTGAAGAGGGCAAGCAGCGCGGTAAAGCTCTTTAGAGTTCTTTTGTGAATAAACTTCATAAATGACCTCCTTAAATATTAAAATTAATGTGATTATATATGACATAAATCATAAATGTCAAAATGATATATTTACTTATATGTAAAATAAATCTATATTTATGCGGTTTAATTGTATAAAAATAAAAAATATATTCAGTATATGTTAGTTTATTTAACATAAAAACCGCCTCCATGCTTATCCTCTACTTATCGGCTAACGCCGGAGAGGGTGGCATGGCAAGCGGCTTAGACTTTTATGGCCTGTTTCGGTAAATACGGGAATTACTGCGGATGCCCGTTGCTCATCCAGTTATCCACGTACAGGTCTCCGGCATAGTTCTCACGCGCGGCGATTTCTGCGAGCTTCTGCTCCGCTGCTTCGCGGGTGGGGAAAGCGCCGATAACAGCGGCGAAATCACCGGAGGTTGTTTTCAGGAAGGTAACATCATCATCCAGATAGATCTCTTCCAGGATAGCCAGTGATTCCCCCTGAGGCATTCCTTCGCTGCGTACATAGTAGACTTCCTTAGGTGGAGCGGCCTTGTCCTCAGCGGTCAGCTTCAGCTCAAGCGTACCCGGATTGCTGTATTCAGTAAGGGTATGCCGGGTGCCTTCCTTCAGTTCAACCACGAACCGCATGGCGGAATCATCGAGGATGATATTCCTGTAGACATCGCTAACCAGTGGAGAAGCCAGCAGATCCTGCTCCAACGCATCGTAATCAAAGCTGCGGACGCCGTTAAAAGTAAAAATTAAACGGTCCGGTGCTTCCCGCTGGTCAACTGTGTAAGCGGGTACGCTCGCGGCAGATCCGCCATCCTGGCCAAATACCATGGTGATCGTATCTTCAGTGGTCACGGTGCTCACGGCAGCACCATCGGTAAGCCCGCCTCCTGTTCCGAACTGCAGCACCTTCACAATGCTTCCGACTACAGGAAGCTTAGACAGGGCGCTTGCTACACCCGGGATATTCAATACCAGCAGGCAAGCAATGACGGCTGCCGCCGTTGACCCGAGCCATCTCCACCGCACAGTTCTTTTGCTGCGGCGGGCAGCTGCTTTTCTCTGCGCTTCCTCCAGAACCTCTCCAAGCTGTGCGGGAATTTCAATCTGTGCATAGCGGTCTTTTCCTGTCATACGCCTTCAACCTCCCCATCCTTTAAGTATGCCTTCAGTTTGCCGATAATCCGGTAGAACCTGGTCTTGACGGTGTTCTCCGGCAGCTCCAGAATGTCCGCCATGTCCTTGAAGCGCAGATCCTCAAAAAATTTCAGGATAATATACGCCTTCTCCTCGGGCAATAGTCTGTCCAGAGCCTGATACAGATCCAACTTCTCCTCCAGTGGAACCGGATGCTCATCCCCGGTATAGCTCTGCGAGTGATCCTCCATGTAAGTAACCCGTTTGTTCCGGTTAAGATGGTCAATAGCGGTGTTGATGACAATCCGGGTCATCCAGGTCTCGAAATACTGCGGTGTCTTCATTCGTCCGAAAGCAAGATACCCCTTATAGGTAGCCTCCGAGACGATTTCGAGCGCTTCATGCTCGTTTTTGACATAACAGTAGGCCTTGCGGAACAGGTTGTTCCGGCAGTCTTGAAGTTTTTCAGCAAATTGCTGTGGTACTGGCAACTGGGCTTTCAGCTCGTTCACTCCTTTATTGGCTTCTTGAAGCATTTTATTGAACATTAGACCGTACAACAGATTAAATAGTTTCAGTATCCGGCAAAAAAGTTATTTAACTACCCCAGATCCATTGTTATGTCAGTTAAAGTAACGTATTCAGTTATTTTAGTTGCGCATTTTAGATGATTTTGTCGAATTATAGGATTTTAATGAAATTTCAAGCTGATAAAATAGACCTATAACCAGATGAGGGGTGAAGAGGAAATGAAAAAGTGGTTGAGTGTGTCACTTATTATGACAATGATGGTGGTTGTACTCTCGGCATGTGGAGGAAATAAAGCGAATGAAGGCGCGGCGGGCGGCAGCTCGGACAAGCTGGTCGTCTACACCCCAAATAGTGAAGCGATGATTAACGCACTTATCCCGGCCTTTGAGAAGCAGACAGGCGTTACCGTAGAGCTGGTATCGGCGGGCAGCGGTGAGCTGATCAAGCGGATTCAGTCGGAGAAAAGTAACCCGTATGCTGACGTTATGTTCGGCGGAGCTTTCGCCCTGTTCAATGATAATGCGGACCTGTTCGAAGAATATGTATCTCCTAATGATAAGGATCTGTTGGCGGGACACACCAATACAACAGGAATCATGACCTCTTATGTATCGGACGGAAGTGTGCTGCTGGTAAATACGAATCTCGCAGGCGACATTCCCATCAACGGCTATGCAGATCTGCTCAATCCGGCGCTGAAGGGCAAGATCGCGATGGCGGACCCGGCCAACTCCAGCTCGGCGTTTGCCCAATTGACGAATATGCTCAGAGCGATGGGCGGCGACTATACCTCAGAGGCTGGCTGGGATTATGTGGCTAAGCTGCTGGAGAACCTGGATGGCAAAATTGCCGGCGGCTCCAGCAAAGCGCACAAGAGCGTTGCGGACGGGGAATATGTGGTGGCGTTGACGTATGAAGATCCGGCAGTCAGCTATGTCAGAGACGGTGCGCCGGTTAAGGTTGTGTATCCCGAGGAAGGGACAGTATTCCTGGATGCGGTAGCGGGGGTTGTCAAAGGCTCTCCGAATCAGGAGAACGCCAAGAAATTCATTGACTTCCTGATCTCCAAGGAAGGGCAGGATGCGCTTGGACAGGAGACGACCAACCGTCCGCTGCGCTCGGATGCCGCAATTGGAGACTTCATGACACCGATGGATCAGATCAAGGTGATCGATGAGGATGTGGCTTATGTTGCCGAGAATAAGGCGGCGATTGTGGAACGTTATAACGAAATGTTTACCAGTATTGCTAAATAATCGAGACTACAGAGCAGCTAAATAGAGAGAAGGCGGGTGTGCAACATGAGCGTCGCAATATCCTTCAAGAAGATTGTCAAAAAATATGGCGACACCACCGTGATCCCCGAGCTGTCCCTGAACATCCAAAAGGGTGAGTTCTTCACCCTTTTGGGGCCTTCAGGCTGCGGGAAAACAACACTGCTGCGGATGGTGGCCGGCTTCAACAGTATTGAAGGCGGGGATCTCGGCTTCAACGATAAAGTCATGAACAACGTCCCTCCAGGCAAACGGAACATCGGAATGGTCTTTCAGAATTACGCCATCTTTCCCCATCTAAGCGTATCGGAGAATGTAGCCTTCGGGCTGGAGAACCGTAAAGTGGGCAAGGAGGAACGGCAGCGCAGAGTCGCAGAGATTCTCGATACCGTACAGATCGAAATCTACAAGAACAGAATGCCCAAGAATCTCTCAGGCGGACAGCAGCAGCGCGTAGCGCTGGCCCGTGCCATCGTGATTAATCCTGATGTGCTGCTGATGGATGAGCCGCTGTCCAATCTGGATGCGCAGCTCCGTGTGGATATGCGTAATGCCATCAAGCGCGTGCAGCGTGAGGTGGGCATCACCACGGTCTACGTGACACATGACCAGGAGGAGGCGATGGCGGTATCTGACCGGATTGCGGTCATGAAGGCCGGCATCATCCAGCAGGTGGGAACGCCCCGGGATATCTATCAGCGCCCGGCCAATCTGTTCGTTGCGACCTTCATCGGGCGGACCAATGTCCTTGAGGCGAAGCTGGAGAGCGGAGCCGGAGGCAGCGCCGTGCTTCGTGTGGGCAGCAGCTATTCCTTGGAGATCCCGGGACTGCCGGAGGAATGGACAGGCTCTGCAACGGAAGAGGTGAAAATCTCCGTCCGGCCGGAGGAATTCGTGCTGACAGACGAAGCAGCAGGGCTCACGGGAACGGTGGTTAACAATGTGTTTCTGGGCCTCAATACCCACCTGGTAGTGGCGCTGGAGAACGGACAGGAAGTGGAGGTCATCCAGCAGTCAGCTTCCGCTGAGGTGGTGGATATCGGCACCAAGGTGACGCTTGCCATTCTTCCGGGAACGGTCAATGTCTATGACCAAACCGGGGAACGCAATCTGAACCGGGGGATTCAGTTATGAGCGGCCGCATGAAGCGCTGGGATATCTGGTCGCTGATTACCTTTGTTATTTTCGCCGGATATATGGTATTCCTGGCCCTGCCTCTGTTCATGCTGTTAATTAAAAGCTTCTTCGACAGCAACACCGGAGAGTTCTCGCTGGCCTACTTCCATAAGTTCTTCAGCAAGGCTTATTATATGAACGCCGTGTGGAATAGCATCAAGGTGACCGTAAGTGTTACCCTGCTGTCTATTCTGGTCGCCGGCCCGCTCGCCTACATCATGACGATTGCCCGAATTAGAGGAAGCGCTGCGGTGCGGATTCTGATCCTGATCTCCTCGATGTCCGCGCCGTTTATCGGAGCGTATGCCTGGATTCTGCTGCTCGGGCGCAGCGGGGTAATTACTACCTTCGTGTCCCGGGTCTTCGGCTTCACCATGCCTGATATTTACGGCTTCTCCGGCATTCTGCTGGTGCTGACCCTGCAGCTGTCCCCGCTGATCTTCATGTACGTGTCAGGGGCGCTGAAGAATGTGGACAACTCCCTGATGGAAGCGGCGGAGAGCATGAACTGCACGGGTCTGCGCAAAATGTGGAAAATCCTCGTGCCGCTGATCACGCCGACCCTGCTCGCCGGAGGCCTGCTGGTCTTCATGCGGGCGTTCGCCGATTTCGGCACACCGATGCTGATCGGGGAAGGCTACCGGACGGTGCCTGTCCTGATCTTCAATGAATTCATCAGTGAGGTTGGAGGAGATGACGGCTTTGCAGCGGCGATCAGTGTCATTGTTGTGCTGTTTGCGGTTGCTGTATTTCTGCTCCAGAAGTATGTGGCGAACCGGAAATCGTACAGTATGAGTGCCCTGAATCCGATTGAGCCGAAGAAGCTGAAGGGGGTGGCCAACTTGGCGGCTCACGCCTACGTGTACCTGTTCACGTTACTGGCGCTGATGCCGCAAGTCTATGTGGCGTATACCTCCTTCCTGAAGACCTCCGGCAAAATATTCGTTGACGGCTATTCCCTGGACAGCTACCGGGCAGCCTTTTCCAAAGTGGGAGATTCCATCTATAATACCTTCATGATGGCCAGCATCACGATTATCATTATTACTCTGGCAGCGGTCCTGATCGCCTATGTTACAGTGAAGCGCAAAGGTGCGGCGGCGAATGTTCTGGAT
The DNA here is from genome assembly GCF_037977055.1 of Paenibacillus sp. FSL K6-1096. Taxonomy (NCBI): domain Bacteria; kingdom Bacillati; phylum Bacillota; class Bacilli; order Caryophanales; family Paenibacillaceae; genus Paenibacillus; species Paenibacillus sp. FSL K6-1096. Next base: position 5,970,842 of record NZ_CP150274.1, read on the forward strand.
ACATTTACAATGCTGCCTTATATCGTACCAGGCTCAATTCTGGGGATCGCCCTGCTGGTGACCTTCAATAAAGAACCGCTGGTGCTGAGCGGCACTGCTGTGATTCTGATCGTTGCGTTTGTCATCCGGCGCCTGCCTTATACGATCCGCTCCAGCGCCGCTGTGCTTCATCAGGTCAATGACAGCATAGAAGAAGCGGCGATCAGTCTGGGTGCCTCCACTCTGCGGACCTTCTTCAAGATTACCGTGCCGATGATGATCTCCGGGGTATTCGCCGGGGCGATCATCAGCTGGATCAGCATTATTACCGAGCTTAGCACCTCGATTATTCTGTACACAGGGAAGACCCGGACCATGACGGTAGCGGTTTATACAGAGGTGGTCCGCGGCAATTACGGCGTGGCTGCTGCATTATCGACCCTGCTGACCGTGATTACGGTGCTGTCACTGCTGCTGTTCTTCAAGCTGTCCGGCAAAAAGGAAGTAACCATGTAACTGCCGTCCGGACCCGCGCAAGCGGGTTCCGGGCTTTGCTGCATCCAGGTGTAAGATCGCTGAAACGATGGAAGGGGGAGGGCATGGTGGCTAAAAAGAGCTTCAAGGATTCGCTGCGCAGGCTGTTTTTGCTGCACACGCTTGTGCCCATTTCCATATTATTTGTGCTGTTCCTGATGTTCATGATGATCAATTCACACTTCCTGCTCATCAACCAGACAACGGAGGCAGGCAAAAAAATCAAGCTGGCGATGGAGGAGGTCTACAGCTCCTATGTTAAGGAAATGAATGAAGCGGCGGCACTGGCTTCCGTCCTTGCGTTTACCGGGTCGCAGGGGCAAGTTACGGAGGTGTTCGAGCGGTTCTATGCCTTCAATAACCGTCAGCGGGTGAAGAGCATTATGTATATCATAAGCACGGACGGAGCTATCCTGGCTTCTTCGGCTAACTATGGCTCCGGCTCCTCTGACTTTGCGCTGCAGGCGGTCGCCCGGCGAATGCATCATCAGGGCTTGGCGCAATTGGCCGAGACCAACCATATCCGCTTCTCGCATGACCGTTACACGGCCTATACGTTTGCCAGAGAAATTCGTGACAGCAGGGGAGTGCTGGGATATCTGATCTATCAGCTCTACGAGCCGGATCTGCAGAAGCTGCTCTTTGTGCAGAATAACGAAATTGCCGTGGTTACCGACCCCTACCGGACCATTATTGCCACAACCAACAATCTGACTCAGGGGCTGATGAACAAGTACAGCCTGACCAGTGATGCCAAGGGCTACGTATGGATCGATGATGGAAAATATTACAGCAAGGAAACGTACATCCCGCTGTCGAACTGGCGTATCTACACATTAAGCGCCGCTGAAGGAAACCGGAGTGCCTATCTGTCTCTGGCTGTATTTTTTGCGATGGCCAGTCTGCTGCTCTGGATTGTCATTCAATATACTGCCCGTATCTTCTCCGCACGCCAGTCCCGGGCGATTGATAAGCTGACCTACGCCGTCAGAGAGCTGCAATCCGGCAACATGGATTCTTACGTGTACATTGGAACCGGTGATGAATTCGAGACTCTGGCCAACCAGTATAATCAGATGCTGCAGCGTCTGAACGAGCTGGCCGCCCAGAACATCGAGCTGTCCGATCTGCGCAGAGTCATTGAAGTGAAGCATCTGCAGTCACAGTTTCATCCGCATTTCATATTCAATGTACTGGAGACCCTGCGCTATGCGATTGTTGTGGATCATCAGCTTGCCCAGGAGATGGTCATCACGCTGTCCCGCCACCTGCGCTACAGTATAGGCAATGAACGGGACCATGTGGTGCTTGGGGAAGATTTGGAATATATAGCGGGCTATATGAAGCTGCAGCAGATCCGCTTCAAGGACAGACTCCATTATCATGAGGAAGTCGATCAAACGGCCAAGGCAGCGCTCGTTCCCAGACTGATGCTCCAGCCGGTGATTGAGAATACGATTAAATACGGCTACCGCAAGCGCGAATCGGTGGCAATTACTGTGGTTGGCCGGGTGGAGGGCACAGATCTGATCCTTGAAGTGAAGGATAATGCCGGAGGAATGAGCAGGGAACGGCTGGAGGAGGTGCGGGCCATCATGCATTCGCAGGACAACCGTGCTCCTCATATCGGGCTGCACAATCTGCACCGCCGTCTGGTGCTGATGTATGGGGAACGCTACGGCATCGAGGTGGACAGCACGCAGGGAGAAGGCACGGCCGTTACATTCAGATTGCCATACCGGAAGGAGGAGACGACGGATGTTCAAGGTGCTGCTGGTAGAGGATGAGGAGATGATCCGCAAGGGGCTGCGGTTCACCTTCGATTGGATGGGAGCAGCCTGCGTAGTAGTAGGGGAAGCCGAGAATGGTGAGGACGGACTGCGCCAGATCGCCGGGCTCCGGCCGGATATTGTTATTGTCGATGTGAATATGCCGTTGCTGGATGGAATTGGAATGATTGAGCAGAGCGTCAAGGAAGCGGATTGCAGCTACATTATCCTGTCGGGCTATGATGAGTTCAGGCTGGCTAAGGATGCGATCCGGCTCGGGGTGACCGAGTATCTGCTGAAGCCGCTTGAACAGGAGCAGCTGTCCGCTGCACTGGAGCGGGCCAAAGGGCAGCTGGAGATGAAGCGCCAGTATAACGCAATGCTGACTTCAGGAGCCGCAAGCGGAGAAGCGCTGCAGGCCTCCGTTGTTAAGCTTCCGGGGAAGTCGTCCCGCTACGTGTCCAGGATGATCCGGTATGTTCAGGAGCATTATGCGGAGAAGATCGGAATCAAGGATCTGGTGGAGAGCCTGGGGGTCAGCGCCACCTATCTGAACCAGAAGTTCAAGAGTGAAACCACCTATACCTTCAACGACTTTCTGAACCGTTACCGTATCCAGAAGGCGATGGATCTGCTGCGCAGCAGAGACGACAAGGTGTATGCGATTGCCGCCAATGTAGGCTATAAGGATTATAAATATTTCATTGCGATCTTCAAGAAATACGCTGGTTGTACACCCAGCAGCTATCAGGAGCGGTACGGCCGTGGACAGAAGGACGGGGAGGCATCCGCAGACGCCAAGCAGGCAGATTGAGCGGCGGTCCCGTCTGCCGTTTAATCTGCCTAAGTGCGATGTTATTTAAATATGAAAATTACCTCGTCTCCAGATAAGCGATGCCCAGAGCACCGGTGACCGGGTTGCAGTACGTCTCACAGGCAACATCGAAGACCTCGCCGATCAGTTCCTTCGTCAGAATGTCCGCAGGCTTCCCGCTGGCGGCGACCCGGCCTTCCTTCATGACATACAGATAGTCGCAGTATTCGGCGGCCAGGGTCAGGTCGTGGAGGGCGGCGAGAATGCCGATATCCAGCTTTTTGACAATATTCAGAATCTGCAGCTGGTACTTGATGTCCAGATGGTTGGTCGGCTCATCCAGAATCATGAATTCGGGCTGCTGGGCCAGTACCCGCGCCAGAATGACACGCTGCTTCTCGCCCCCGGACAGGGAGTTGTAGCTGCGGCCGGCATGTCCCTCCAGGTTCACCTTGCGCAGCGCGGCAGAGATAATATCTGAATCCTCCCGGTTGTCGGTCTCCAGCATCCCCTTGTGCGGGGTCCGCCCCATCGCCACCATCTCCCGCACGGTGAAGTCGAAGCTCAGCTCGTTGAACTGGCCGACGACGCCGAGCTTGCGGGCTACGGCCTTCGGGCTGGCTTTGATCACATTCAGCTCTGAGAGGAAGACATCGCCCTGGCGCGGCTTGATGACTTTATAGATGCTTTTGAGCAGTGTCGATTTGCCGCAGCCGTTCGGGCCGATCAGGCCGACGAATTGCTTATTCCTCACCTTCAGCGAGACCTCCTGCACAATCTTCGCTTCACCGAAGGACACACTTAAGCTTTCAACGTTCAGATTCATCAGCTTTTCCCTCCAAAAGCATAGCCTTTTCTAATCAGCATGTACATGAACATCGGCGCGCCAATCAGGGCGGTAATAATCCCGATCGGCAGCTCCACATTCGGCACAATCGTCCGGGCAATCACATCTGTCCAGATCAGGAAGATCGCTCCGAACAAAATGGAGGCCGGGAGCAGCCTGCGGTGGTCCGAGCCGACCAGTCCCCGGATCAGATGGGGGATAATCAGCCCGACGAAGCCGATCATGCCGCAGCTTGCGACCATCACCCCGGTAACCAGGGCGGTCAGCAGCATGTAGACTCTGCGGTAGACTCCAAGTTGGATGCCGAGGGTAACCGCAGCCTCATCCCCGAGCAGCATGGCATTCAGGACGCGGAACTGCGACAGGAAGAAGAGGGTGGCCAGCAGGACGGTGACCGAGATTAGCGGCAGCTTATCCCAACTGGAGGCGGCGAGGCTGCCCATCGTCCAGAAGGTAACCGTCTTGATGCCTTCGGCATTATTCGCGAAATAGACAATAAAGTTGGCAAAAGCGGTACATAAAGCGTTAATGACCATCCCGGCCAGGACCAGCTTGACGGAGGTCATTTTGCCGCCTGCACTGGCGAGCAGGAGGACCAGCAGGGAAGCGCCGACCGCTCCCGCGAAGGCCCAGAAGGCAATTCCGGTCTGGCCGAGCAGCCCCATGGTGCCGAAGCCGATCAGAATGGAAAAGGTAGCTCCCAGCGAAGCGCCGGAGGAGATACCAAGTATGTATGGGTCAGCCAGCGGGTTCTGCACCGCCGCCTGCATGATCGTTCCGCACAGCGTAAGCCCGGCGCCAATGAAGAGAGCCATCAGAACACGCGGGAAGCGGATCTTCCAGATAATATCCACGAAGGAGCCGGAGGTCAGCTCCTGGACATCCCCAATCTGGAGGCCTGTAAGGTGATGAAGCAGAATCCGGTAGGATTGCGAGACTGGAATATCTACCTGCCCGAAGGAGACTGCTGCTCCGGCTGACAGCAGAGTGACAATCAGCAGGATGCCTATAATTGCAATAAAGCCGTAACGGCTGTGAATAAGTGCCTGCTTCGGTTCGGAGGCTGATTCTGTGGCGGTTTGCATGGCAATAGGAGAACTCCTTCATTTTTAATTTTTAATATAATCCACATTGAGAATGATTGTCAATGAGAAACATTATCATTGACACGGTGTCCGGTATTCTATATTCTACGGAGGTATCCACCCCTGCAAGACTGGGCGCATTCATGGCGTACCGCAGGATCAATCTACTTACATACAGAAATGGGGACCAAGAGAATGAGAACAAGATTCACCAGATATGTACCGCTGCTGGCGCTCCTGATGCTGGCGCTGCTGTTGGCCGCCTGCTCTTCGGGCAGTGGCAATACGAAGGAGGCGGCGGCAACGGCAACACAAACTGCTGCTCCGGCGTCCGCAAGCCCTGCTCCGGCGGAGAGCGCACAGCCGGCCAAGACGGTGTATCCGCTCACGATTGAGAATTATACGAACAATGGGGAAGGTACCGAATGGAAGGCCAAGGAGCAGACCTTCGACAAGGCTCCCGAGAAGGTTGTGGCGAATACCCAAGGCGCAGCCGAGCTGCTGATTAAGCTGGGTCTCACCGATAAGATGGTTGGCGTAGCAGCCTTATACGGTGCCGGCGATCCGGCGGTGCAGGAGGAATTCAAGAAGATTCCTGTGCTCTCCCAGGACTATGCCAGCAAAGAGCTGGTAGTAGGCAGAGGCCCGGATCTGGTGATGGGCCGCGGCGGCCTGTTCGCGGATGCGGATTGGGGAGTCGGGACGGTAGGCGGACTCAATGACCTGGGCATCAAAACCTTCGTGCAGAGCACCAGTCTGCAAGGGGCGACGCTTGACAGCCTGTACAAGGATATTGAACAGCTGGGCCAAATCTTCGATGTGCAGGACAAGGCTGCGGCTTATATCGCAGAGCTGAAGGAGCGTGCCGCGAAGCTGAAGGAAGGGGCGGCCGCCACAGGAGCGAAGACCTTTGCTTACGTCTCTGACGGAGGCAACGGGGCGATTGCGGTCTATAGCGGCAATGTCGATACGTTTGCGGGAGATGTGCTGGGATTGGTAGGGTTGACCAATAGCTACGCTGACGTTACCGGTGAGATCAGCAAGGAGCAATTGATTGCCACCAACCCGGATGTCATGCTGATCTCGGTGTACACAGGCGGTGTTGATGCTGACCAGTCGATCAAAGCGTTCTATGCCGATCCGTCACTGCAGAGCCTGAAGGCCATCCAGAACAAAGCGATTTACAAGATTGATTTCAACCAGTTCTGGGGCTACAGCTATTCCATCTTCGACGGGGCCGAGAAGCTTGCCGCCGAGCTGGCTGCTGCGCAATAAACAGATTCTATTCTGAAAAAAACAGCCTGGGCTGTCACTGTAACGGGTGACGGTCCAGGCTGTTTTTGGCGTTCTCATAGATGTTCATCACGACCTGCTGGATGGGCAGCTCCTTGACGGAAATGTCCGAGAAGCCATGCTTCCGGGAGATGCTCTCGATGAACTCGCTGATCGAGATTCTGGCCGTGTCCACCTCCAGCGTGATTTGGATATCGGAAGGGCGCTCTACCACCGTGGTATATGCGTTGTCGAACAGGGTATCGCGCACAGATTCGTTAAAGGTGAAGCTCACCCGCTTCTTCTCGCCCAGGAAGGCCTTCAGCCGCTGGAGCGAATCATCAAACACCTTCCCGCCATGGTTGATCACAATGACCCGGTGGGCCAGCTCCTCCACATCCTCCAGGTCATGCGTGGTGAGAATGCAGGTCATATTCTGCTGCTTGTTCATCTGGCGGACGAATTCGCGGATTTTGAGCTTGGCGATGACATCCAGCCCGATGGTCGGCTCATCCAGGAACAGGATGTCCGGCTGGTGCAGCATCGCCATCACGAATTCGCATTTCATGCGTTCGCCCAGTGACAGCACGCGGGTGGGCTTCTCCATCACCCCGGCAATATCCAGCAGCGCCGCCAGCTCCTCCAGCCGGTTGCTGAAATCGGCGGCGGAAATGCCATAGATGGCCTTGTTCATCTTAAAGCTGTCGATGGGCGGGATATCCCAGATGAGCTGGGATTTCTGGCCGAAGACGGCTCCGATCGTGCGGACATAACGCTTCCTGTCCCGCGCCGGAGCGTAGCCGAGTACCCGGATGTCTCCGCTGGTCGGATAGAGCGCGCCGCAGAGCATTTTGATCGTGGTCGATTTGCCGGCTCCGTTCGGGCCCAGCATCCCGCAGATCTCTCCCTGCTCAATGGCAAAGCTGATATCATCCACGGCCTGGACGGAGACTGCCTCGCGCCGGAAGAGGCTCATGAACGTCTGCCCCATGCCTGCGCCCCGCCTGTAGGTTGTGTAAGTCTTCGTTAAATGGTTCACTTCAATTACGGACATCAGCCGCCAACCCCCTCATACATTCTGATCATGTGCCGGTAGATCCAGATGCCTGCCGCCAGAAAGGCCAGGCAGGGCAGGATGGCCGCGAAGTCGCTGGCCGTCACCCGTCCAAGCAGCGCAGAGGCCGGGAGGAAGCCGACCATCCCCACAGGAATGATCAGCGTAGCTGCTGCCTGTACTGCCTTGGGGAAGATGGGCAGCGGATATTTGCCGACATGCAGCACGCTGTCCGCAAGCTCGGAGATGCGCGAATTGCCCACCCATTTGAAGGACATGGCCGCCATCATCAGCGATAATCCCGCCAGGACCGCCGTTCCGGCCAGGAACAGTCCGGCGAATTGCAGCCAGGCTATGGCCGGAATTGCGCCTACATGCAGGGTGGAGAAGACGAATAATGCCGCCCCGCCCAGGAACAGCCCGACACTCTCCACGGAGAAGGTGGTGGCTACAATGTAGAACAGCGGGTTCAGCGGTTTGAGCAGAATCACCTCGAAGCTGCCTTCCCGGACATGGGACATGGTGGTCCACAGCACGCCTCCGAACACAAGATTTGCAAGGCCGCTGGACATGGTGAATACAGACTGGATTAATAACACCTCGTACAGGCTCCACCCGGGAAAGCTCGTTCCTGCCCGGTAGATCAGCAGCGTCACCAGCGGAAACAGAATATTGCCGACCAGCGTGATCAGGCTGCTGACGATGAAGTTCATCCGGTAGGCGGCAGCCGTCTGCACCGCGGAGTACATGCACTGCTTATAGACATCAACATACCTTTTCATGTGAAAATAGTCCTTTCTGCTGGCCGCTCATGCGCCGACTGCCGTGAATTGCTTCATCGCCCGGCGGCGGATCAGCTCATTGCAGCCGAACATCACCAGCACGGCGGCCGCCTGCATCCCTACCGCCTGCGGTATGGTTAATTCCAGCCCGCCCAGTGAATAATGGCCGGTGAACACCATGGCAGGCATATAAGCAATGTACTGGAAGGGCAGGAACAACTGGGTCACCTGCAGCCAGTGCGGAAAGAAATCGAGCGGAATCAGCGCACCCGAGAAGATGCTCGACACCAATAGGAAGGCGCTGCGTATCCCGCCCGATTGCACCAGCCAGAAGGAGGTAAGCCCAATCGTATAATTGACATAGAAATTCATCAGAAAGGCCAGCGCCACGGACACCAGGGTCCAGGGGAGGCTTGCCGGCCGCATATCGATTCCGAAGATGAAGATAAAGATCAGCAGGCACGGCAGGAACTCAAATAAGAAGCCGAGCATCCGGTGCCCGAGCTTCTGGAACAAGGCGAAGGAGCGGTGATGGACCGGCCGCAGATGGAAGGTCAGGAATTTGCCGGTGCGGACCAGCATCGACAGGTTCCAGTCGGCAAAATCCATAATCAGATAGCCGATCAGCGCTGTCGCTCCGAAGTAGCGGATCATCTGCTGGAGATCCAGCCCGCCCAAAGTAGTAGTCTGCCCGCCGTATACTGATGTCCAGATGAAATATTGCACCATGAAGTAGACCGGGCCGACAATCACGGACACCAGGGAGTGGGTGCGGTAGGCGCTCCACTCCTTGTAGGTCACCTCCGCGACTGCCCGGCAGATCTCCCAATTATGCTTCAGGCGGTGCATCAGCTCAGTCCGGACCAGATGATATTGGTGACATTGAACAGGGCTTCCGCGTGCCAGTTATCGTCAGCGAATGGCACGAACCAGACCGCCGCCAGCTGCTCTGCAGGGTCCATCACCATGCAGCAGGCCCCGGCGCCTTCATGGAAATAACTGCCCTGCGAATAGAAGAAGGCGGGACCCTGACGCATATCGAGGCCAATCCCGTAGCTGCGGTCCTTGGTGTTGTTCCCCCAGCAGTAGTCGGGCACGCCGTAAAGGGTACGGGTGGTGAGCTTCTCAACAGCCTTGCGGCCCAGAATGCGGGTGCCGTCCAGGGTGCCCATGCCCAGCAGCATATTGGCGAAGCGGATGAGGTCAGCCGGGGTGGAGGAGAGGCCTCCCCCTGTACTGGATACGTTCTCCCACAGCTTCTCTGCCGGAGGGGGCTCGGGCACAGTGCCATGGATGACGTTATTCCAGTGCTTTTCCTTCCGTTCACTTCTGAGTATGAAGCGCTTGGCCAGCTCGGGAGTCGGCTCCCACATCGTATCATTCATGCCAAGCGGCTTCAGAATCTGCTCTTCTATGTACTGTTCAGCAGTCATGCCTGTAACCTTCTTAATAATCTCGCCAAGAATACAGAAGCCGAAGGAGCAGTATTGCCATTCCTGGCCGACCGGGTTGTCAATCCCGCAGCTCAGCGCGGCTGTGATCCAGTCCGGCTCGCCGTCCTCCGGTTTGTATTGCTCAAAATATTCGCCAACCCGTTCCCAGTAAGACTTATGGTAAGGAATCAGGTCGCTCGCACAGTCCGGGAACAGGCCGGAGGTATGGGTCAGCAGGCTGTAAATATCGATTTTGCTGAACGGCTCCACATCAAACGGCTTCAGGAACATGCCCACAGGCAGATCCAGCCGCAGTACGCCATCCTCCACCAGCTTGGCAATCGCCACGGAGGTAATTGACTTGGTAATGGAAGCAATCTGATGAACCGTTGTCGGCAGCAGCGGGTCTGCCGGGTCGTTACGGTAAGAACGGGGGCCGATTGCGCCGTGCATGAATGTTTTGCCGTATCTGGATACGCAGAAGGCGGCGGCCTGAATTTTGTGCTCGTCGATTAGCTGTTGAAGGTGGTTATGCAGCACATCGATTCTTGAAGCGTCGTATTGGACCTCTGCCGGTGAGCAGTCGGTCTTGCCAGGAGTGTAGAGCATACGTATATGCCTCCCCGAAAGGTAGTAGCGCCAAGATGAAGAAGGGTCAGTGATAGCGCTCCCAAATAGTATATCTTCCATATCATGGATGGTTCAATGGTAAGTTTGATTTATAACCAAATTATCCTGATTCAAAAAGAGGGGCGGAGTGCAAGAACAGAGAATTTACTACGGAGACTATAACTCACATAGAATGGAAGGACAAGGAAAGAAACCATGAAATCGAAACCGTTAACCCAAAGCATCACCTTTATGCAAGCCCTGGCCCTGGTGGTCGGGATGATTATCGGATCGGGGATTTTTTTGAAGCCTGGGATTGTGTTGAGCGATGCAGGAACCCCGTGGATGAGTATTCTGGCCTGGCTGGCGGGAGGGATCATTACGCTGGCTTCCGCGCTGAGTGTGGCGGAGATTGCAGCGGCCATTCCGCAGTCGGGGGGACTCTATACATATCTAACTGAGTTGTACGGCGGAGTGGCCGGATATCTGCTGGGCTGGGTGCAGGCCGTGATCTCGTACCCGGCTTCGGTGGCCGCGCTGGCGATTGCTTTTGCTACCTACTCGGGGTACTTCGTGCCGCTGAATGCCTGGCAGCAGAAGCTGGTGGCCGTGGGGATTCTGGCCTTCATCCTGCTGATGAATGTGATCGCCACGCGTTTCGGCGGCATCATTCAGACGGTAGCCACGGTCGGGAAGCTCATTCCGGTGGCGGGCATTGTGGGCGTGGGGCTGTTCTCGGGTGCCGCTCCCGGCTTCAGCGGAATCAGTGTATCTGCGGCGGGAGCGGGCTTCGGGGCAGCGGTGCTGGGCACCCTCTGGGCCTATGACGGCTGGATCAGCGTCACCAATATGGCAGGAGAGATCAAGGACCCGGCCCGGACGCTGCCGAAGGTGATTTCGATTGGCGTTATTTTTGTCATTGCCGTCTATGTATTGTTCAATCTGGCGGTATTTAAGGCGCTGCCTTACGAGCAGATTGTGTCGTCTGAGACACCGGGTGCAGATGCGGCGGAGGCGCTGTTCGGAAACGGCGGGGGTGCTTTCATTACGGCAGGGATTATCGTCTCCGTGCTGGGGGCGCTGAACGGTTACCTGATGACGGCAGCACGGGTGCCGCAGGCGATGGGAGCGCGCGGGCAGATTCCCTGCGCCAAGGTGCTCAGCCGCATTCATCCGAGGTTCCAGACACCGGCTAATGCGCTTATTTTTCAGAGTGTACTGGCGGTGGTCTACATCTTCTCGGGAACCTTCAATACGCTGACGGATCTGCTGGTGTTCGTGCTGTGGATCTTCTTCACGATGGGGGTGTTCGGTGTATTCATTCTGCGCGTCACCACGCCGCCCGGGCAAGGCCGCTACCGCGTGCCGCTCTATCCGCTCACTCCGATCCTTGGCGTCGCAGGAGGCCTGTACATTCTGGTCAGCACGATTATCAGTGACCCGTTGCGCTCGCTGATTGGGATTGGCATTACGCTTGCCGGGCTGCCTGTGTACGTGATTATGATGCGGAAGAATAGGGTGTAGACTGCGGTTAACAGGTATGAGCGGAGAAAATTTATAAAAACAGTTGACAACGCCTGTCTCAGGACGTATATTATTAAAGTATCTTTTGAGCGGGCGTGATCAGCTTAGAGATTCTCGTCTAGTAGAATGAGATATATACACCATATGGACTCTTAGCTCAGTTGGTAGAGCAGTTGACTCTTAATCAATTGGTCCAGGGTTCGAGTCCCTGAGAGTCCATCCCTTAAGAAACGGCAGAAATGCCGTTTTTTTGCTGTCTGGAGAATTGTATGCGGAAAAGCGAATACATTGGGCGTGGCGTGGGCCTGCGGGCCGAATGTATGCGGAAAAGCGAACACATCAGGCGTGGCGGAGGCGTGAGGGCTAAATGTATGCGGAAAAGCGAATACATTGGGCGTGGCGGAGGCGCGTGGGCCGAATGTATGCGGAAAAGCGAATACATTGGGCGTGGCGGAGGCGCGCGGGCCGAATGTATGCGGAAAAGCGAATACATTGGGCGTGGCGGAGGCGTGTGGGCGGAATGTATGCGAAAAAGCGAATACATTGGGGCGTGGCGTGGGCGCGTGGGCTAAATCTAATCGAAAAAGCGAACATATTGGGTATGGCGTGGACGCGTGGGCCGAATGTATGCGAAAAAGCGAACACATTGGGCATGGCGGAGGCGTGCGGGCGGAATGTAATCGAAAAAGCGAATACATTGGGGCGTGGCGGAGGCGCGTGGCTGAATGTAATCGAAAAAGCGAACACATTGGGCGTGGCGGAGGCGTGTGGGCGGAATGTAATCGAAAAAGCGAATACATTGGGGCGTGGCGTGGGCGTGCGGGCGGAATGTATGCGGAAAAGCGAATACATTGGGCGTGGCGGAGGCGCGTGGGCGGAATGTATGCGAAAAAGCGAACACATTGTGTTCGCCTGATTGTGCGCCGCATATTCCGCAACCTGGTCCTACACCCTACATATGCTCCGCAAGCTGCACCTCGAAGCCGTCCGGGTCAAGGATATAGAAGAAGCGTATGCTGGGATTTGGAGCGATGGGGCCGCGGGCGACCGGGATTCCCTCCTTGGCCAACTCGTCTATTGCTTCATCCAGTGACCCGACCTCGAAACCGATAGACACCCCGCATTCCGGTTTCAGCGCCGGGTCGCTGCCCTGGATCAGCTCAAGCTTCGGCAGCCCCTCTTCGCCCAGCATGACAATTTGTTTCCCTCTGCTCTCGAACCTGCGCTCCACTGGAAGTCCCAGAATCCGGTGGTAGAAATCGAGGGAGGCCTCCAGATCGCGCACCCTGAGTGTGATCCAATTCATCTTAAGCTTCATGTCTGTCCATCCTTTGCTGTATAATTCAATTGCGTTCATTATACGCTATCTGTACAACTTAACATACCCGAACAGGAGGTCAGTCAATTGAACATAACAACAACGGAAGCCGGCGGTACCAAAATTGCGGTCGTGAGCGGAAACGAGGCTATAGTGAACGATGTCCAGAGCGCGCTCGATCTGATGATGTCGGTCCGCTATGAAACGGACTGTGACCGCATAGTAATACATAAGGCGCTGCTAAGCGAGGATTTCTTCGAGCTTAAGACACGGCTGGCCGGCGAGATTCTGCAGAAGTTCATTAATTATCAGGTTAAGGCAGCGGTGGTCGGGGATTTCAGCGGCTATAACAGCCGCAGTCTGCGCGATTTCATCTATGAATGTAATCACGGGACGGATTTCTTTTTCGTGGCGGATGAGGAAGAGGCGGCTCAGAAGCTGAGCCAGGTATAGCCGGAGCGTCTGCCATGGACTCTGGCCCTGACTCTGGTGGAAGCCGGAAGCGGAGATATGATAAGCTCATAAGATCAGGGCAGCCCTGAACCAAGGAGGGAATTAGGATGAGCAGCTTAAGTACAGGCCAAATCTATTCCGGGTTTCAAGTCTTACATCAGCAGTATATCGGCGAGATCGAATCCTCCGTATATACGATGGAGCATCAGCAGAGCGGGGCAAGGCTGCTCTATGTGCAGAATCAGGATGACAACAAGGTATTCAGCGTCACCTTCCGTACCCCGCCGGAGGATAGCACCGGAGTGTTTCACATTCTGGAGCATTCGGTCCTCTGCGGCTCGGCGAAATTTCCGGTGAAGGAACCGTTCGTGGAGCTGCTTAAGGGTTCGATGAAGACCTTCCTGAACGCGTTCACGTTCAGCGACAAAACAATGTATCCGGTAGCCAGCCGTAATCACCAGGACTATGCCAACCTGATGGAGGTCTACCTGGACAGCGTGTTTCAGCCGAATATTTACGCGCAGCCGGAGATTTTTGAACAGGAGGGGTGGCATTACGAGCTGGCGAAGCCGGAGGATGAGCTGATCTACAAGGGCGTCGTCTACAATGAGATGAAAGGCTCGTATTCCTCGCCGGTTACGGTCCTGATTGACCGGATCAAAAAGTCGCTTTTCCCGGATACCATCTACCGTCATTCCTCCGGCGGCGATCCGCAGGATATCCCTGCCTTGACCTATGAACAATTCCTGGAGGCGCACCGGAATTATTATCACCCGTCCAACAGTTATTTCTACCTGTATGGGGACTTGAATATTGAAGACAGGCTGAAGTTTATCCATGAGGAGTATCTCAGCCGCTATACCCGCAAGGCAGTGGATACGTCAATTTCCTTGCAGCAGCCGACCGGGATCAAGGAACTTAACGCAGAGTATCCGATTCTGGCAGCGGAGAGCGCTGCGGACAAGACGTATGTGAGCCTGAACTATGTCCTGAGAACCTCTCTGGACCGGGAGCTGAATCTGGCTTTCGCCATTCTCAAAAACATGCTGATGGATAGCAACGCCGCCCCGCTGAAGCAGGCTCTTCTGGAGAGCGGGCTTGGCAAGGATGTGGTTGCCTTCTATTCGGACAGTATGGTTCAGCCTATGCTGGGCATTGCCCTGACGCATTCCAACCCCGAGGCCAAAGAGGCATTCGTGGAACTGGTCAGAACCGTGTTAAGCCGTCTGGCGGCGGAGGGACTGGATCAGAAGCTGGTGCTGGCTGCGGTGAACAGCAAGGAATTCGAGCTGCGGGAAGCAGACTTCGCCCAGTATCCGAAGGGCTTGACCTATAGCATGGAAGTGATGAAGTCCTGGCTCTATGACGGCCCGCCGACCGCTTATCTGGAATATGAGGCCGCGCTTGCGTCGATCCGCAGTCAGATCGGCGACCGTTACTTTGAGCGTCTGATCGAGACCTATCTGCTGGGCAGCAATCATTGCAGTGTCGTTGTGCTGAAGCCCTCCGGGACATTGGCGGGTGAGCGGGAAGCTGCGGTGCGCAGCCGACTGGCTGAGTACAAAGCGTCTCTGACTCCGCCGGAACTGGAGCAGCACGTTCTCCTTACACAAAAGCTGCTGGACCGCCAGAACACGCCGGATGCTGCTGAAGAGCTGAAGAAGCTTCCCAAACTGACGTTGCACGATATTGACCGCAGTGTTCCGGACAGTATTCCTACATATGAGCATTCGCTGGACGGGATCAAGGTGCTGCATCATGAGGCGGCTGCGAATACGATCGGCTACATCAAGCTGTATTGGGATACCGGCGTGCTTCCGGCTGATCAGATTCCTTACCTGGAGCTGCTGGCGAGAGTGCTGGGCCAACTGGAGACGGAGGCCTACAGCATTGAGGAGCTGACCAGCGAAATCGGGATCACCACCGGGGGCATCCGGTTTCAGAATGAGGTATTCGGAGCCGGAAAAGCGGCTGGACAAGGCTATCAGGCCAAGTTCAGCGCGCGCATCAAGGTGATGCAGGGCAACATCGGCGCCTCGCTGAAGCTGCTGCATGAAATGCTCTACCATAGCCGCCTGGACCATCTGTCCAAGCTGCAGGAGATTGTCCGCCGGGAGGCGTCAGCCATGGAAGCGGCGCTGATCCAGAAGGGCAATGAGATTGCAGCCAGCCGTGCGCTCTCCTACTTCTCGGACAGAGGAATGTATGAGGAGCAGCTTGGCGGCGTGGCTTATTACCAGTTCATCAAGGAGCTGGCCCGCTGCATTGACCGTCAGGCCGATGAGCTGGCGGACACACTTAAGGACATCGGTGAAATGTTGTTCAATAAGCAGAATGTAACGCTCTCGGTTACCGGAACCTCGGATACCTTTGCTGAATTTGCGGCGCATTTTACGGAGCTGGACCTTGCGGACCGGCAGACCCGATCCATGCCGCTATTGTCTGCGCGTGGCCGCGCCGGTAATGAAGGCTTCATGTCCGCGAGCCAGGTTCAGTATGTAGTCAAGGGCTATGATTATAAAAAGCTGGGCTTCACGTATTCCGGCAAGCTCCAGGTCCTCAAAAAAATCCTCAGCCTGACCTACCTGTGGAATGCGGTCCGGGTCAAGGGCGGCGCGTATGGCGCCAATCTGCAGCTGCGCCGGGACGGCATTCTCCTGTTCACCTCCTACCGCGATCCCAATCTGCAGGAGACTCTGGAGATTTATGACCGGGCGTACCAGTTTGCTGCCGGTTATGCAGCAGGTGAAGAGGAGATGGAGGGAGCGGTTATCGGCACCCTGGCGATGCTGGATCAGCCGCTGAGTCCCGGTGCACAGGGCCGGCAGGCGGACCGTTATTATTTCGAACAGCTCAGCGCAGAAGACCTTCAGCGTGAACGCAATGAGATTCTGTCGGCTACCGCTGCGGATATCCGCAGCTATGCGGAATTACTGAAGGATGTGGCCGCGCAGAACTACCTTTGCGTGGTTGGTAATGAAGCGAAGCTGAAGTCGGCCTCCGGCCTGTTCGGCAGCCTGGAGGAATTGGTGAAGTAACACATCTGAGAATGAATGACATCTGGGAGGAACTATTAGTGGAACTTGGAATAAGCACCTTTGTCGAGACAACGCCTGATGTGAATACCGGAGTAACTCTGAGCCATGCGGAGCGGCTGCGCGAGGTTGTGGAGGAGATCAGACTTGCGGATCAGGTGGGACTGGATGTATACGGCGTAGGTGAGCATCACCGGCCTGATTTTGCCGCTTCGTCGCCTGCGGTGCTGATGGCTGCAGCTGCGCCGCTGACGGACAGAATCCGTCTGAGCAGCGCGGTCATGATCCTCTCCTCAGCCGATCCGGTGCGCGTATTTCAGGATTTCGCCACCCTGGACGGCCTCTCGAACGGCCGGGCCGAGATTATGGTCGGGCGCGGCTCGTTCACCGAGTCATTCCCGTTATTCGGCTATGATCTGAAGGATTACGAAGAACTGTTTGACGAGAAGCTTGATCTGCTCTTGAAGCTCCGCGAGGCGGAGCGGGTGACCTGGAGCGGGAAGCACCGTCCGGCGATTAAGGATCTGGGGATCTACCCGCGCCCTGAGCAGAACCCGCTTCCGGTCTGGATCGCGAGTGCCGGAAGCCTGGAGTCTGCGGTCCGTGCCGGTACGCTGGGCCTGCCCTTTGCCCTGGCCATCATCGGCAATGTGAACCCTTCCGATTATGCCCAGCATGTACGGCTTTACAAGGAGGCGGCAGCCAAGGCAGGCCATGATGTGTCGAAGCTCCCGATTGCCTCACACTCCCATGGCTTCGTTGCGAAGACCCGGCAGCAGGCGGTAGAGCAGTTCTTCCCGTCCACGTACGCACGGACGAATGTCCGGGCGGTGGAGAAAGGCCTGCCTTCTTATGAGCGTGCGGATTATGATGCTGCGTGTAGCTTCGATGGTGCTTTGTATGTAGGGGACCCGGAGACGGTGGCCCGCAAAATCATCCATCTGTACAAGCACGTAGGGATTACCCGGTTCCTGCTGCATGTTCCGCACGGCTCTATGCCTCATGCCGAGGTGATGGAGGCCATCCGTCTCTTCGGGACGGAGGTTGCGCCGATGGTGCGCGAGGAAGCC
Source organism: Paenibacillus sp. FSL K6-1096 (assembly GCF_037977055.1). Lineage (NCBI taxonomy): Bacteria > Bacillati > Bacillota > Bacilli > Caryophanales > Paenibacillaceae > Paenibacillus > Paenibacillus sp. FSL K6-1096. The sequence continues at coordinate 5,988,420 of NZ_CP150274.1, forward strand.
GCCAGATTGGCAAGCGTGTAGCTACAGCCTGCTGCTGTATACAGGAAGACCCCAGGCTGGTGGCCCGGGGTCTTCCTTGTTTTATCTATTCAGGTGATGGAAGCTTCATAGATAGCCTCGATAGAGGCAGCAAGAGTCTTGTGGAATTCCTCGTCACTCTGCTGATCGGTGAGACCTTGGGACAACGCGCGGGAGAAGCTGGCAATCACGCCATGCTGACGGGCGAGCTTCTCGTTCGCCTCAGCCTGGGTATACCCGCCGGACAGGGCTACGATGCGCACCACATGGGGATCGGCGGTCAGGTCCCGGTAGAAGTCATCCTCAGTGGGGAGAGACAGCTTGAGCATAACCTTGACATCATCGTCCAGCTCGGACAGGTGGCTAGCCAGCTCACGCTTCAGGATCTGCTCGGACGCCTGCTTGTCCGGGCTGAGGATATCCACCTCCGGTTCAATAATCGGAACCAGCCCGTATGCGGCGATCTGCCGGGCCAGCTCGAACTGCTGCTGCACCACAAGATGAATGCCCTCCGGGTTGGCGTCATGAATGACGGAGCGCATTTTGGTGCCGAAGATATGCTTGTCTACTGCCCGCTTAAGCAAGTCATCCAGGCCGGGAATAGGCTTCATGAGCTGTACACCGTGCTGAGGCTCGGCCAGTCCCTGGTCGATTTTGAGAAATGGCACAATCCCTTTACGCTTCCACAGATAATCGGCAGTAAATTGCTTGTCAATCGACCGGTCCATCGTGTTCTCGAACAGAATCGCACCGAGGATGTACTGGGACTGGAAGGCGGGGCTCTGGATAATGCGGGTTCTCATCGCGTGGACCAGCGTATACATCTCTTCATCGCCCGTATAACGGTCTTCCTTGATGCCGTATTGACGTAAGGCCTTGGGGGTGCTTCCGCCGCTCTGATCCAGGGCAGCTATGAAGCCTCTGCCGGTATGCATTCTGTCCAGTTGTTCGGTATTCATCGTTCTATATCATTCCCTTCTGTGAAATGAATGGTAACTCTATCGCTTAGTATAGCACTTCACCAGCAGGACATACATCAGGGACAGGTAAAGTTTTCCATTTGAACCTGAGAGATATGGTATGTTACCTTGTTCAATAGGATGGTATGATAGAAGGCGGGGTGAATCTAATTATGACGAATGAAACAACGAATGAACCAACCAATGAGACCGCAGGCGGCGAAGCAGAAGCTGCCGAGAAGGCCATGACCGAAGAGAATTGGAACGAACTGCTGAAGGCTGTTTTCCATAACGGCATTGTAGCGCTCAAGATGAGCTTCAGTGATGTTGAGGGCCAGGTGCTGAATCTGGAGGCCTACGGTCCGGTATTTATATACCGAGTGAAGGATAAGGAGAATTCGGATTACTACTGCGGCTTCTTCCTGCGTGAGCTGGCGAACCGGTTCCAGTCCGGCAACAGTCCGGAGATCTGGATGGCCTCCTTCTTCCACGAGCTGATGAAGACCAAGGGCGGCAACTCCATGCCAAGACCGCTCACCAGCGAAGAGGAAGCCAAGGCCGCTGTGGATAATGTGCTGGTTCCTATGTGCATTGCCGCTGTGACGGAGGAGTTCGCACCGGAGCAGGTCCATGCCGGACTGGCCTGGAATGAAGAGCATGGGCCGGTCTTTGAAGCAGGCTTCCCTGCGATCACGGACGGGAACAATGTCTGCGCGATCCCGCTCCACCTGCTGCTGATGCATCTGCAGCTTAACCGCGATCCGTCCGAGCTGCTCCTGCAGGGCTTGTACAAGATCCGCGAAGAGAACGGACTGGAGTAAGGCTACCGGAACAGAATGAACCGAGCAGAGGGCCGCTTTCTTTTGGAAGCGGTCTTTTGCTGTGTGCACTGAGTTCGCTGATTTGTCAAAATTCCGGTTCTTACGGGGAGCAAAAACGATATATATGGGGTGTAGTGGATGAAGGCGGTACCAATCCATTTTCGAAACCGGTTGGGTTAGGTTTTAATGGTGTGCATTGAGTATTGCCGGCCATTCACGAAAAACAATGAGGAGGACAATGATGCCAAGAAGAGGGAAAGTCTTAAGCCTGCTCCTGATGTTCGCATTACTGACCGCACTGGTGCCTGCGGGAAGCGCAAGTGCAGCAACCTGGAATCTGGTCTGGAGCGATGAATTCGACGGCTCTTCGCTGAATAGCGGGAACTGGACGGCCGAGACCGGCACAGGCAGCGGCGGCTGGGGCAATAATGAATTGCAATATTATACGAACCGTTCCCAGAATCTGAAGGTGACCGGCGGCAATCTGGTGATTACAGCGCAGAAGGAAAACTATGGCGGCATGAACTATACCTCGGCGCGGATTAAGACGCAGGGGCTGAAGACCTTCACGTACGGCAAAATCGAAGCCCGCATCAAGCTGCCCTCGGGGCAGGGATTATGGCCTGCATTCTGGATGCTTGGCTCCAATATCACTTCCGCCGGCTGGCCGGCCTGCGGTGAGATCGATATTATGGAGCGGGTGAATAATAACGCTGCCGTTAACGGTACGGTACACTGGGATGCCGGCGGCCATGCCGATTACGGGCGGGTGTCCGGCAATCTGGACTTCTCCCAGTACCATGTCTATAGCGTGGAATGGGATTCCAAGTATATCCGGTGGTTCGTGGACGGCAACCAGTTCAATGAATTCAATATTGAGAACGGAACCGGCAACACTGAGGAATTCCAGAGACCGTTCTTCCTGCTCTTGAATCTTGCGGTAGGCGGCAACTGGCCGGGTGCTCCGAACGGGTCGACCAGCTTCCCGGCGCAGATGCTTGTGGATTATGTGCGGGTATATCAACAGGGTGCTCCAACAAGCGGGATTGTCAGCGGCGGGGTCTATACCTTAATGAACAAGGCAAGCGGCAAGGTGCTGGATGTGAAGGAGATCTCCACCGCAGACGGAGCGAAGGTTCACCAGTGGACGAACCTCACCGCCGCCAACCAGCAATTCAAAGTAGAGAGCACCGGAGACGGCTACTACAAGCTCACCGCCATGCACAGCGGCAAAATACTGGATGTGCCGAATGCCTCCACCGCCAGCGGCGTCCAGCTCCAGCAGGCGAATGACAATGGCAGCAACGCCCAGCGGTGGAAGATCATCGACGTCGGCGGCGGGTATTACAAGGTAATCTCCAAGGCCAGCGGGCTGGCGATGGACGTCTCAAATTCTTCTACAGCAGACGGTGCCGTCGTGCAGCAATGGACGGACAACGGCACGGATGCTCAGAAGTGGCAGTTTATTAAGCTTAATTAGGATATAGATGCAGGGGAAGGCCGCAGCCGATGCGGCCTTTTTTGTAAGATATTCAGGTGTTTTGGGGTCCCCGCCAAGTACCTGAGTCACCACCTACTCTAAAGCTCCACTTTGTGGGGTTATTTTGTTATACCATTAATATCCATTCTTGTGATATCGTTAAATGTAAGCGCTGCGATTGCAGCAGTAACGGGGGGCGATGGAATTGAAGGGTTCTCAGGGGTTCAGGCGGGTTCTGTTTCAGATTATGCTCTGTACGTCTTTGTCACTGGTTATGCCGGTGTTTCTGCTTCTTGAAGGGTGTTCATCGGTTAACTCTTCGGAACCCGCAGCAGATAAAGCTGAAGCCACGCCGCTTCAGACGCCAGGGCTTCAACAGCTGACCTTCCGCAGTGAGGCCCTGGATCAGGACATGCGGCTAAGTATCTACCTTCCTGAAGGCTATAACACGCAGCAGCGCTACCCGGTGCTCTATTTCATTCATGGCTATGGCAGCCGGGAATCAGATATGTTTGAGGGGCTGAAGATTCAGCAGAATGCGGAACAATTAATCAAGGATGGCCTAATTGAACCGCTCATTATCGTCTCTCCCCAGATGGATAACAGCTATGGTCTGAATTCCTCCCCCGTGTATAATGTAAACAATCCCGGTGATCCTTCGGCGCTCTACCGCGGGAGGTATGAGGATTATCTGGTCAAGGACGTTGTAGGTTATGTGGACACGCACTTCAATACCCGGGCGGACCGGAAGTCAAGGTATATAGGCGGGGTGTCGATGGGCGGATTTATCAGCCTTCATGCTGCATTTTTACACAGTGATGTCTTTAGCAAGGCTGGCGGTCATAGCCCAGCGCTGTTCCTGGACGACTGGTCGGCGGTTGGCGGGGCGAACGGCCTGATCCAGTTCCTGTATCCGACGGAAGCGCTGCGGCAGGAGCGTGATCCGATTCTTCTGGCGGAGAAGCTGGAGCTTACGGATATGGGGGTCTACTTGGATTGCGGGGCTGAGGACAGCTACCGGTTCTTCGAAGGGGCGGAGAAGCTGTACACCCTGCTGAAGGATAAGGGCGTGCCGGTGGAATATCACCTCAGAGCCGGCCAGCATGACGGAGACTATTGGATGGGCCATATGGACGAATATTTGCAGTTCTATGCGGGAAAGAAATGAACCTAAGGGAGGGGAAGCACAAGTGGAAAAGAACAAAGTCACCTATGAATCGGTTGACCAGTATATTGCGGCCTTTGAACCGGAGGTTCAGGAGCTGCTGCAGAGCTTGCGGAGGGTCATTCAGGAGGCTGCACCCGAGGCCGAAGAGAAGATCAGCTACCAGATGCCGACCTGGTATCTGCATAAGAATCTGGTGCATTTTGCCGCCTATAAAACGCACATCGGGTTCTATCCGGCACCTAGCGGAATCGAAGCCTTCAAGGAGGAGCTGGCACGCTATAAAGGAGCCAAAGGGTCAGTGCAATTTCCGATCCGCGAGCCGCTTCCCTATGAGCTCATTACGAGAATCGTCCAATTCCGGGTGGCGGAGAATCAGCAGCAGGCTGCGGAGAAGCGCAAAAAGAAGTAAGCGGTTAGCTAGCGGCACGTGAACAAGCCCCGATGTCCTCATATCGGGGCTTGTTGTATTTGCAGCGGTATCCCGGTGCTTACAGCGCCTTATCGTCGATACTGTTCAGCCAGCCCTCGATCTCGCCGATGACGGAGCTGATGCAGCCGTCCTGGAAAGGAGAGATGAGTCCGGCCAGCTTCACCAGCTCGGTGAAGGATCTGCTGCCTCCGGCCTGGCAGAGCTTCAGGTAATCAGGCCATGCTGAGGCAAAGTCCTCGTTCGAGCGTTTCCAGAACTGGAAGGCGCAGAGCTGGGCCAGTGTATAGTCGATATAGTAGAACGGATGGCGGTAGATGTGGGCTTGTTTTTGCCAGAACCCGCCCTGCTCCAGGTACACGTTGCCGTCGTAATCGCGGTGAGGCAGATACTTCTGCTCAATGCGCCGCCAGGCTTGCTTGCGTTCCTGCGGAGTCGCCTCGGGATGCTCGTACACATAATGCTGGAATTCATCGACCGATACGCCGTATGGAATGAACTCCAATGCATCGCCCAGGTGGTTGAAGCGGTACTTGTCGGCCTCCTCCTGGAAGAACAGGTCCATCCACGGCCAGGCGAAGAACTCCATGCTCATGGAATGAATCTCAGCGGCCTCGGAGGTAGGGAACGCATACTCAGGAACCTCCATATCGCGGCTGGAATACACCTGGAACGCGTGCCCGACCTCATGGGTCAGCACATCAATATCGCCGGAGGTCCCGTTAAAGTTGGAGAAAATGAACGGGGCGCGGTAATCGCTGAAATAAGTGCAGTAGCCGCCGAATTGCTTCCCTTGTCTGCTGACCAGATCCATCAGCCCGTTCTCCTGCATGAAGCTGAAGAATTCACCGGTCTCCGGGGACATCTCCGAATACATCTTAGCACCGTTGGCCACGATCCAGTCGGGATCTCCCTTAGGAGTAGCGTTGCCGGAGTTGAACTGGATGCCTTCGTCGAAAAACTTCAGGGTGTCCAGGCCCAGGCGCTCACGCTGGCGCTGCTTCAGCTTCCCGGCCACCGGAACGATATGCTCCAGCACCTGCTTGCGGAAGTTCGCTACCATCCCGGCATTGTAATCGGTGCGTCCCATCCGGTCATAGCCCAGCTCGACGAAGCTCGGGTATCCCAGCTTGGCGGCGATGCCCGCCCGTACCTTCACCAGCTCATCATAGATCCGGTCGAACTCGGGCTCATGCTCGGCCATGAAGGCGTAACGGGCCTCGAAGGCGCCCCGGCGCACTTCGCGGTCGGTGGAGGAATCAAAAGGAATCAGCTGGGCCAGGGTGCGTTCTTCGCCCTGGAACATGATTTTGGCGGAGGCGATCAGTTGGGTGTATTCAGAAGTCAGCTTATTCTCCAGTTGCAGGTCTGAAATGACCTCAGGGCTGAAGGTGCGCAGGGAGATTTCGGCCAGACTTAGCAGCTGCGTTCCCCATTCCTGCTCGAACTGGGCTCTGTATTTGGAGTTGACCAGCGCCCGGTAATACTCTGTAATATACTCCTGGATCACCGGACCAGTCTCGTCCATATAATCCTGTTCCGCCTTGTAGAACGTATCCTCGGTGTTCATCGAGTGGCGGACACTGACCAGGGTCTCCATGGTGTCGAAGCGGCTGCGAAGCTTGTTTATTGCAGCTACTGCGGCTTTTTGTTCCTCCAGGTTGCCTGTCTCCAGGTCTTTGATCAGAGTGGTGAACTCCTGCTTGAATTGCTCGACATCCGGACGTTCGTACACATATTCAGTAAATTTCATGGGCTGCATCGCATCCTTTCTTTACCATATAGACTCTATTATATAATCGGCGTCCGCAAAAAACTAATATTCAGGCAGTAAAGTTTGATTATAGCTAATTGCGGGTGAAGCAGCGCCTGTATGGTTGAACGGGTATGGGAATTATTCTAGAATAGAGGTAATCTGCACCAATTATAGAATTCCGGGAGGTGAAGACCTATGTTTCGGATGAGTCAATATGAGCACGGCACACTCCATGCAAAGCCTGTGAAATAACGAAGGCGATAGCTTTGCATGGAGCGGATTCATATTCGCCTGAAGTATTGAATGGATACGGTTATTTACACAGGCTTTGCCCTTAAAAGATCAATTTATTTTAAGGAGCGAGCCTTATGAAAAGTGTAAATGCAGCCAAGCTGCTGCCAGACCATCTGCTGAAGGAAATTCAGCAATATATACAAGGTGAATCCTTGTATATCCCCGCCTGTCCGAGCAAACGCCGCAAGTGGGGCGAAAGCTCCGGGGCAGCCGGCTACTACCGGACCCGCAATGCGGAGATCCGCGAAGGCTACCGTAACGGTACAGACATGGACCAGTTGTGCGAGCAATATGGTCTGTCGATAGATAGTATCCGCAAAATCGTATATTCCAAGAGCCCGCAGAGCTGATCTGCGGGTTTTTTGAGGTTGGGGGTGAGGGGCCTGCGCGGGAATAGTGCCGATCGGGTGCTGCGTATGGTCCAAGTATGCGTTGCAAATCTAGGAGAGTGACTGTGACTCTAATGGGGGCGCGCGGACTGAGATTCCGCTAATATGGATTTACAGGGTCATATGGACCTTTGGCGGACTGAAAATCCGTTATTGCTGCTGAGACAGGCCGATTGGGTGACTTTTAAGGCGGATAGCGGAATTATACTGTATCTCTGGTTTCGTTGGAAGTTTCCTGCTACCATTCCAAGTCTGAGCCGTAACAAGCTTAGTGTTATACATAATCTTCCATGGAGATGATATCATGCTGATTCACAAGGTGTCCCTGACTGAAATGATGGACGGTATCCGTGAGCCCGGTTATTCGCCGGAAAATGTACTTGACCTGTACATGGAGCGCTTCAGCAAGGTTGAGCCGCATATCCATGCGTTTGTTCCTGAAGAGGAGGTTCGGCAGCGTTTTAACCGGGAAAAAGAAAGCCTGCAGCACAGGATCAGCAAAGACGGAGTAAAGCCGGCCTTACTGGGTGTTCCTGTGGGCATTAAGGATCTGCTGCATGTGGACGGCTTGCCTACGCAAGCGGGCTCGCAGCTGCCCGCCGGCCTGCTGACCGGCTCCCAAGGGTCGCTGGTCACGAAGCTCCGCGCCCTGGGAGCAGTGATCGCCGGGAAGACGGTGACCGAGGAATTTGCCTACAACGGGCCGATTGCCACGCGCAATCCGCATCATACCGGGCATACGCCCGGCGGGTCCAGTGCAGGCTCGGCCGCAGCGGTTGCTGCCGGGCTGTGTCCGCTCGCAGTGGGCACCCAGACGTTGCGCTCGGTGATCGCTCCGGCTTCGTTCTGCGGAGTGGTCGGCTTCAAGCCCAGCTATGGCAGGGTGCCGCTGGACGGGGTGCTGCTGCTGTCGCCTGCTTGGGACACGATTGGCTTCTTCACACAGAGCCTGCCTGATATGGAGGCTGCGGCCGCCTTGCTTGTCCCGGACTGGCACATCAGCCCCGCCGATGTCACCCGTCTGCCGGTGCTGGGCATTCCGAAGGGCGTCTATATGGAGCTGATGAGCGGGGAGGTCAAGGCTGCATTCGAAGCGCAGATCGCGGGTCTGGAGCAGCTTGGCTATACGGTCCGCTACGTCCAAATGCCATGGGAGGATGAGCTGATCTACGGCAACGCTATGCTGCGCTTCATTGAGGGCGAGCTGGCACGCGGGCATGAGCAGTGGTTCGCCGGGCATCGGGCGGAATACGGGGTTCCGGTGAAGGAGGCGATTCTTAGAGGACAACAGATTCCGGAGGAGGAGCTTGCGCAGTACCGTAATCTGCAGCGGGAGCTGCGCCGCGGGCTGAAGGACCTGATGGTGCGGGAGGGCATTGACCTGTGGGTATCCCCTGCCCAGGGAGGAATTGCACCTAAGGTGGAGGAGCGGAATACAGGCTGGGCGGGGATGCCGGCGGTCTGGGGATTCGCCGGGTGTCCGTCGGTCAGCCTGCCTGCGGCTACCCTCGGCGGGCTGCCGCTTGGCTTCCAGTGTATTGGCGCTTACGGGGAAGATGAGGCGCTGCTGGCCTGGGCGCAGACTCTGTGGCCGGATATTGCTTACTCGGACGGGCAACCGCTCCCGGAATAACCGGGAACGGTTGCCTAATGACAGTCCGGGTTATTTACGGCAGCCGCGCTTCAACAGGAAACGCACATCAATCTCCCCGCTGCCGCCGGTGTTCGGCTTCAGGCGGAGCGGAAAGGCATTCTGCTTCAGCAGCGTCTTCACCTGGCGCGGGGACAGGCAGGGGCGGAGCTGCAGCAGCTGTGCGGCGGCACCGGAGACAATCGGGGTGGATATACTGGTGCCGGACAGCTTGAAGTACCGCTTGCCGACCTTGTCGCCCGGCATTCTGCGGACCAGCAGCGAGCCGGGGGCGCGCAGCGAGATGACATTGTCGCCGGGAGCAACCAGGTCAGGCTTCACCCGGCAGCCCGGGGCAGGGCCGCGGCTGGAATAGACCGCGATCCGGTCATCCTTCTGGGTCAGCGTCCGGCGGTCGTTCACTGCGCCGACCGTAATGGCGGAGGGGCTGATCCCGGGGGACTCAATGGTCCGCCGTCCCGGACCGCTGTTACCTGCGGCAATCACTACGGTCAGACCGGCCTTGACGGCCCGCTCTACGGCCTGGACGAGCAGATCATCCTTGACTTCCGGGGCGACCGGTCCGCCGAAGGACATGGACAGGATGCGCAGCCCCAGCTTGCGGCGCCGGGCAATGCACCATTCAATCGCCTTGATGATGGTGGAGTCATACCCGTCCCCGTTGCGGTCCAGCACCTTGATGGCGACGATTCCGGCCTCGGGGGCGGGCCCCCGGTATTTGCCGCGGCTGGACCAGCCGTTCCCGGCAGCATCCCCGGTGATATGCGTGCCGTGGCCGTTGTCGTCATACGGACATTTCCGGTGATTGATGTAATCCTTGAAGGCCAGGATGCGGTTAACCGGACGGATCAGATCGGGATGCGGGTACACGCCGGTATCGAGCACGGCTATGTTGATCCCTTTTCCGGTCAGCCCTCTTGAGCGTTTAACGGCTGTAGCTCCGATAGATGGAGTGGCAATGTTCAGTGAGGCTTTTTTGATCCCGTCCAGGTAGACTTTACGTACGCCCTTCCAGCCGCATACCCGCTCCAGGCCCTTCAGCGAGACCCGGGAGGCAACGGCCCGGTGCAGCCGCAGATGATGCTTGACCGGGAGGGCATGCGGACCCAGATGGCGCTTCAGCTCCCGCAGGCCTGCTGCAGTTAACGGCTGGCGGAACTGTATAATCACTGGTATTGCGCCCGCAGGGGCAGTAGAATGATAGGCTTTGCGGATGGTGTGCTTCAGGGGGCGGTTCAGCTTCGCGGCATGATGCCTGACCCATGATTTCTTGTTCCTCATTGTGTGATCACCTCTATGGAAGCATTGTATGCGTCCGGGTGTCAGGCGGGTACGAAACCATAGAACCAAGGCAATACTACATTTATGGAAAATAAAGGCAGGAGCGCGTTTCGGGAGGATTCTGATTTGCATTTACTACTGTATCTTAACAGAAAGTGGTGAAGGCATTGAAAGAAACAGAGAAGAAGGCATTACTGGCCAAACGTCTCCAGATGGTCAAAAAAGCAAGAGCAGCCGCAGTCAGACCCAGAAGACGGCGGATCAGACAGGTGCTGAACAACTTCATCGTGCTTGCAATCAACACGAACAACGTCCCTTATGAAACCCAGGGCTGGAGAGCTACCCTGACGCGAAGCTCCGGTACAACAATCACAGCTCAGTTCGACGAGTTTGGCGTCGCCCAATTTAACACCATTAGCACTCTTACCAGTGTAAGCTATACGCTCCGTATCTTCGATGCGGACAATGTGCAGCAGGTGCAGAGATTCGTCCCGGCGAACCGCGAGTTTTACGTCGCCCGCTTCTAAGGCACTGCTAAGCCGCAGCGCGTTCCCGGTCAACCCGGGACGCGCTTTTTACGGACATAATAAATAGAGTAGAGAATCAGGGGAATCACCAGGAAGTTAACCAGCTGAATATAGAGCAGGTAGTCAAGCAGCTTGAACATATTGAACAGGTCTCTGGAGAACAGATACGAGAACAGGATGGTCAGCGCGCAGATGTAATGCTCTTTGAAACGGAGCTTCAGCCCGGACAGCCGGATCAGCTCCATCAGGGCAAAGAAGCAGACGATGTACCGGATGAACCAGCCGGCCACCACCTGCAGCATGACAAACAGCTCGCCGGCCTCCAGGAAGCCGAAGGCGCTGATAATCTGCGTCTGTGTCAGCTTCGGGAATAGCAGATTGACGGCCCGGTCGGCCCCGAAGGTTGTAATGACGCCGAGCATCGAGAAGATCAGCATTTGGACAACGAACAGCATGGCGATGGTGGTATGCCGCATCAGCTTCGACTTGTCGCGCACGCTGTCCAGGTAGGGGATCATGATGCTGACACAGCTCAATGCGCCGAGAATCTTCAGGGTAGCCAGCAGCAGATCCGGCGTCACTCCGTGCTCCATAATCGGATGGATGTACTTCATATCCTTATACTTATGGGTCAGGAAGGACAGCAGAATACCGGACAGGCTGATGAAGAAGATCACGATGATCGTGGTGATGGTCACCGAGGCGATGCCTTTTTTGACCACATATACCGTAGCGAACGCAGTCACCATAATGAACACCCATACCGGGGTGAACAATTGAAAGCCTGTGTGCATGACGCTGGCCTCCGCCCCCGCGCTCTCAAATATAGTTAATAGAACGGTCAGCATAAAGAGGCATGAGAAAAAGCCCCCGCCCCATTTCCCCAGCGACTTCGCGTAAATATCGGGCAGATTGTAATTCTTCGTCCGTCGGTGAATGGTCAGAATCAGCCAGGTGTACACAAGAATACATACCGAAGCCGCGATCATTGCGATCCAGGTGTCTCTGCCGCCCAGCTTAAGGAACGAAGAAGGGAAGGTCTTCAGGGTTACAATGGCCAGCGCGCTGATGATGAAAAAAAGATGTTTGGAGTTCATCGGTCCCGCAAGACTCCTTCGCCAGTAAAATGTAGACTCCTCTTTAGTATGAGCCTGAATCCCGGATGTTATTCCGTAAATTTGGCATACTATCCATACTACTTCAGGATGAAGGGTGGAGAGAGTATGACCGTGAAGGCGGACGGGCTTGCTGCTGAACTAAGCGGCTGCTTTGATTTCATCAGGCGTGATATCGTAATGAAACATTCAGTGATTCCGCTTTTTTTCATAGAAACGATCTGTGACTCCGGCTATATCAGCCAACATATTATCGATCCCCTCTCCCAGGCGGATACGGAGATTACAACCAGGGAGGCTGTCCAGCAGGCCATATCGGTGTCCAAGTTCGGCGAGGTCCATGATCTGGCTGAGGCGCTTTCGCATGTGCTGGCCGGTGATCCGGTCGTGATTTTTGAAGAGATGGACTATGCCATTTATTTCGATGCCCGGAAGATTGAGTCCCGTGCGGTTGAGAAATCGCAATTCGAATCCTCGCTGGTCGGCTCGAACGAGAGCTTCAATGAGCTGCTGGCCAATAATGTCAGCCTGATCCGCAAGCGGATGGTCACAGAGAAGCTGAAGATTGAGCGCCATATTCTGGGCCGGCAGTCGAAGACAGAGGCGGTGCTGCTCTACGTGGAGGGTGCGGCGCCAGGCGATCTGGTGGCCACGGTCCGGCAGAAGGTGGAGGCGATGGAGAATGAGTTCGTGCTTGGCGCACAGTATATTGCCGAGGCGCTGGGTCCGGGCAAAACGCTGTTTGATACGATAGGCTACTCCGACAAGCCGGATGCTGTTGTGGCTAAGCTGTTTGAGGGCAGAATCTCGGTCATTGTCAACGGGACGCCGTTTGCGCTGACGGCTCCCTGCTTCTTCTTCGAGAACCTGCAGTCGCCTGATGATTATGCCACCAACAGAATATTCGTGACGCTGCTGCGGCTGGTCCGGTTCGGCTCCCTGCTGCTGTCGCTGCTGCTCCCTGGCTTCTATGTGGCCCTGACCACCCATCATTTCTCGCTGATTCCCTCGGCCTTCGTCTTCAAGCTGGCCGTCTCCCGCTCCGGTGTGCCATTCCCGACTGTGGTGGAGGTGATTCTCATGTTCCTGTTCTTCGAGCTGTCCCGGGAAGCGGGCAGGCGGCTGCCGCATCAGATCGGGCAGGCGCTCAGCATCGTCGGCGCACTGATCCTGGGGGATGCCGCTGTTGGAGCGGGACTGGCCTCCCAGGCGACAGTGGTGGTGACCGGAATCTACGCGATCACTTCCTTCATCAATCCCCGGCTGACCTCGGCGGTATCAGTCTGGGCGGTTTTCTCTATTATTATGTCCGCTTGCTTCGGGCTGCACGGCTTCTACCTGGGCGTTATTCTGCTGGCTGCCCACCTGGCCTCACTGCGGTCCTGTGATTATCCGTATCTTTTCCCGCTGGGCACCGAGCGTTCGTTCCGGGCGGCGAACCGGGATGTTCTGGTCCGGGGACCGCTGAACAAGGTATCGCGTCCGTTCCTGTACAGCGGCAGCAGGAGCAGGAAATGAGTACGCTCACCGTCAGGAGGCTGCTGCTTGCCATGTTGCTGTCGGTGCAGTGTCTTGTGTTATCCTCTTGTCTCGGGTACAGAGACCTGGACCATATCGTGTTCGTGACCTCGATTCTGATCGACACGGATGAGGAGAAGAATTGTGTCTTCTATTTCGAGACGCTGAATTCCATCCGCAGCTCCTCCAAGGAGGCGAACCAGGAAGAGCGGATTATTTACAAAATCGCGACACAGAATCCGGGCGAAGCGATGAACCGGCTGGAGACCTTCACCAGCGCTCCGGTGACACTGGCGCACAATAAGGTCATTCTGTTCACCGAGCGGTTTGCGCGCAGCGGGCTGAATCAGGCCTTTGAGCTGTTCGACCGGTGGCAGGAGTCCAGCGCCCGCACGCTTCTGGGAATCTATGTTGGGACTACAGATTCGTTCATTAAGCCTAATCATGATGAAGAGATTATGACCGGATTGTATCTCTATGACATGCTGGGCTCGAAATCCTCTGTGACCTCTTACGGCGTCAAGCTCAATATCAAGGAATTCATGAATCAGCGGCTGACCGGGGATTATGTGAATTCCATGTCGGTTATGAATGTATCGAAGGATGAGGATACGAAGGGACAATATTATCTGGATGGCCTGGCGCTGGTGAAGGATTACACCATGGTAGGTAGGCTGGACAGCAGGAAGTCGATCTACTTCAACTTCCTGCTGAACAACAAGGTATCAGGGAATATTGCCATTCAGAACCCGGAAGACCAGACGAAAATGGTGAATCTGCTGCTGCAGAGCAACCGTTACCGCTCCAAGGTCAGCTATGAAGACGGGGCGGCAAGGCTGGACATTCATCTGAGCCTGAACACGGAGGTATCTGCCATCCAGGGCAAGCTGGAGCTGACCGATGAGAATATCGCCGAGCTGGAAGCCTCGCTGGCCGCGAAGATCAGACAGAACTGCCTGAAGCTGTTCCAGGAGTGGAAGGATAAGGGGATCGATGTGTTCGATATCTCGGAGAAGTTCGAACGCAAATACCCGCAGCTGGCCGGACAGAACATCATCAGGAGCACTGAGCTTAACCTTGAGGTACAGGTGGACATCAACGGCACGACTACGCTCAGGGATGCTGAATGACAGATAAAGGGGCGGTAATTGACGCCATTCATATAGCAGTGCTTGTCAAGAGTGGTGACAGTCATGATATAAAATGTAGGTTCAATATACAAACTACCCGGCTGATTTTAGCTGCGATGACAATAAACCTTCCATGAATATTCAAAAACAGGTTCTCACCCGATATAATGGGGCCATATATGTTAGCAATGGACTGTGAGGCAGCAGGAAGGCCCCGGTCTGAAGATGCCAGCGAAAGGTCTGAGGGATGATGAGCCTGGAAGCCTTGAATGAACGTGTGAAAACAGATCTGTCCTATCTTGCCTACGGCGGCGCAGATTGGGTGCGCCCGCTGGTGCATGCGGAAGGTCATGTCTATGATGTGGTGATTGTGGGCGGCGGGCAGAGCGGGCTCGGTGCGGCGTTCGGCCTGCTGCGGGAGCGGATCTCCAATCTGCTGGTCATCGATGAGAACCCGGACGGGCTGGAAGGGCCATGGGAGACCTACGCCCGGATGGTGACACTGCGCACGCCGAAGCACCTGACCTCCATCGATCTGGGGATTCCGTCCCTGACCTTCCGCTCCTGGTGGGAGGCCCAGCATGGGGCAGCAGCCTGGGGTGAGGTGGACAAAATCCCGCGCGGCCAGTGGATGGCCTACCTGCGCTGGTACAGGAAGGTGCTGGAGCTGCCGGTCATGAACGAGGTGCGGCTGCTGCTGGTTGAACCCGGCGGCGACGGGGTTTACCGCCTGCAGGTGGCGGGGGCGGGCGCTCCGCCGGGCCCGCTGCTGGCGCGCAAGGTGATCCTTGCCACCGGCATCCAGGGCGGGGGACGGTGGCATGTCCCGGAGATGATTGCCGGCGGGCTGCCGGAGCGGCTGTACGCCCATACCTCACAGCCGATCGACTTCGCTGCCCTTCGCGGCAAGCGGATCGGGATTCTCGGCGGCGGGGCATCCGCCTTCGACAATGCCAACTTCGCATTGAGCGAAGGGGCGGCTCAGGCGCAGGTATTCGTCCGCCGCCCGAAGCTGCCGGGCGTGAATCCGATCCGCCAGATGGAGGGCTCGGGGATGATTGAACGGTTCCACACCCTGGCGGATGAGGACAAATACAAGGTGATCTCGCATTTCTTCCATTATAATCAGCCGCCGACCAATGATACCTTCGCGCGTGCGGCAGCGTGGCCCGGCTTCCGGCTCCATCTCGGCTCCCCATGGCTTAAGGCAGAGGCGGCCGGGGAAGAGGCGGTCGTGACCACCCCCTCCGGCGAATTCAGGTTCGATTATCTGATCATCAGCACCGGGCTGGTCAGCGACCCGGCGCTAAGGCCGGAGCTGCAGTTGGTTGATGCTCATATCGCCCGCTGGAGCGACCGCTACACAGCCCCTGACGGAGCCGGGAATCCGCTGCTGGATGCCCATCCGTACCTGAGTCCGGGATTCGCGCTTCAGTCCCGGGATGAGGAGGGCCGCAGGCTGCTGCACGGATTATTCGTCTTCAATTATTCCGCTCTGGCCAGCTGCGGGTTGTCGGCATCGGCAATCTCCGGGCTGCGCAACGCGATTCCCAGGCTGGTAGCCGGGGTGGCCGACCAGCTGTTCCAGGATGACCGGGAGCAGATTCTCCAGGCCTATTATGATTACGATGAGATTGAATTTACCGGACAATGAGTTAAGGATTCAGGAAGAGGCTGTACCGGAGAGGCTTGAAGCCCTCTGGTGCAGCCTTTGTCATGCAGCGGGCTCTCCCGGCGGAACTGTGGGCTGACCATTGCCGGATTGACCTCGCGGGCGTGCTCATTGATAATAAAGAGGTTCATATTCTTAAGCAGAATGGGAGTAGAAGCATGGCATACCGCAATCTGGAAGACTGTATTATTGACCTGGAGAAGCACGGGCATTTAATTCGTATACATGAGGAAGTGGACCCGCATCTGGAGATGGCGGCCATCCATATGAAGGTCTATGAGGCAGGCGGCCCCGCGCTGCTGTTCGAGAACGTCAAGGGCTCGAAGTACCGTGCAGTCTCGAACCTGTTCGGCACAATTGAGCGCAGCAAGTTCATCTTCCGCGATACCTGGGAATCCTCCCAGGCAGTCATCGCGCTGCGCAGTAACCCCATGAAGGCGCTGAAGCAGCCATTCCGGTATGTCGGAACCGCGCTTGCCGCGAGAAAAGCACTGCCGATCAAAAAGAGCGGAGCTGTACCCGCCGGCTTCGAGGAGATACAGATCTCCGATCTTCCGCAGATCAAGCATTGGCAGGGGGATGGCGGGGCGTTCGTTACGCTGCCGCAGGTGTATTCGGAGGACCCCGATAAGCCGGGGATTATGAACTCCAATCTCGGAATGTACCGTATTCAGCTTAGCGGCAACGACTACGAGATCAATAAGGAAGTAGGCGTCCATTACCAGATTCACCGCGGCATCGGGATTCATCAGGCCCACGCCAGCCGGAAGGGTGAGCCGCTGAAGGTGAGCTGCTTCATCGGGGGGCCCCCGGCGCATACCCTCTCCGCGGTCATGCCGCTGCCGGAGGGGCTGAGCGAGATGACCTTCGCCGGGCTGCTGGCCGGACGCCATTTCCGCTATACCTATGCAGACGGCTTCTGCATCAGCAGCGATGCCGACTTCGTAATCACCGGTGAGATCTATCCCGGCGAGACGAAGCCGGAGGGTCCGTTCGGCGACCATCTGGGCTACTACAGCCTGACCCATCCGTTCCCGGTGATGAGAGTCCATAAGGTCTATGCCAAGAAGGGGGCAATCTATCCCTTCACGGTGGTCGGCCGTCCGCCGCAGGAGGATACCGCGTTCGGCGAGCTTATCCATGAGCTGACCGGCGGGGCGATCCGCTCGGAGATTCCCGGCGTGAAGGAGGTTCATGCCGTGGACGCCTCCGGGGTACACCCGCTGCTCTTCGCGATCGGCAGCGAAAGGTACACGCCTTACCAGCAATTGAAGCAGCCGGCAGAGCTGCTGACGATGGCTAACCGGATTCTTGGCACCGGCCAGCTTAGCCTGGCGAAGTATCTCTTCATTACCGCAGAAGAGGACAAGCCGGTCAGCACGCATGATATTCCCGGATTCCTGACGTACATTCTGGAGCGGATCAATCTGCACCGCGACATTCATTTTCAGACGAATACGACCATAGATACGCTGGATTATTCCGGCACCGGCATCAACAGCGGAAGCAAGGTCGTCTTCGCGGCAGTGGGTGAGGAGAAACGGTGCTTATGTACAGAGGTGCCTGAGGTTCTCCGGCGGCTGGGAGCGGACTGGGGTCCGGCAGCGATGATTATACCCGGAATCGTGGCGCTGCAGGGCAAGCCGTTCGCCGATTACGCTGCCGCAGTGGAGGAGATCGCCGGCCTGAGCGCCGCCATTGCCGCTGAGGGGCCGCTCGACTCCTGTCCGATGATCATTCTGTGCGATGACAGCAGCTTCCTGTCGGAGCATTTGAACAATTTCCTGTGGGCCACCTTCACCCGCAGCAATCCTTCGCATGACATCCATGGGGTGAACAGCAGGGTGGAGCATAAGCACTGGTCCTGTGACAATGTGATTATCGATGCCCGGGTGAAGCCGCATCAGGCGCCGCCGCTGATTCCGGACCCGGAGGTGCAGCGCAGGATAGAGCGGGTGTTTGCACCGGGGGCCAGCCTGGGCGGGCTGAAGAGATAGAGTAGAGCAGGAAGAGCTGACGGCAATTCGGTTACAGAGGACGGGAGGTGGGGGATTGTTTCTCATATTTGAGCTTCTTGTTGATTTCATTTATAGTCTGATCACCGGCCGTAAGGACCGCAAACGGAGAAGAGACAAGCGAAGAGCGCGCAGAAGGAGCAGATCAGGGCGACATTGACACCCGGCGCTGCGGGCGGGCATAAGCAGTAAGAGGAGCTCATTCCCTGTGGTGCTCCAAAAAGAATGACGCTCCCTGCCCCGGGAGCGTCATTTCATGCTTCAGCCATTTCCGGTACCATGTCCCGCAGGCTCAACCACAGCCAGCGCAGGCTCTGCTGTGAATGCTGTATTCCCGCCATAAGGGATAACCAGTGCTGAAGCTAAACTACACGTAACCCAAAGCATGATCCATCTTTTTGTCATTGAAACTCTGCACCTCACCAATCAGAAGTTTGTACTGTTCCTTCTCTTCCCCGCTTGCCAGTTGCCGGTGCTGCTCAAACAAGTTGACACACTTAATGATTATGCTCTCGCTTTTTATTTTAGCAGCGGATTGCAGGCTTTGGAGGATGAATTCAATCCCCTCTCTGCGGTGATGGTGCAGGTAATACACAGCCAGCTCGGCAAGAAAAGTAGAATATTGGTCGGCCAGGATCTGCTCATTGTGCAGCAGTCCGAAATCTCTCAGATTCGTCCGGTACGGTATGTAGGAAGAGAAGCGGCTGAGGATGTGGTCCACATTCCAGGAGAAGCGGTTGGCTGAGATCATAATATTGTACAGGGCTACGAAAATCTCATTGGCATGGGGAGCGATATATTCCACGTATTCATCCAGCACCTGCGCATCACCGGACATCATCCGGTAGAGCATCGTATTGGCGGTGCCCCACTCCTGAAACTGTGCCAGAATGGTGTTGGCTTCTTCCCCCGTCTCCATGACCCAGCTCCGGTCCAGATACATGGATACATAACTAAGCGCTGCTGCATAATCGCCGTACTCCTCACAGACACTGGCGCGCATCAGATATGAATATAGGATATAGAAAAAAAGCGGTTTCACCGGAGGCTTGTCATGCTTCTCTCTCCGCACGGAACGGTGCAGATGCTGATAGCTGAGTGTGGCCAGCCGGTGCATCTCCCGGGCCAGCTCGTCCACCTTGTCCCACTTGTGCAGCGAGTAATAGACATGCATCAGGTGCTTCAGACCCTCCAGCTGGTCCGGCACCTCCAGCCGGTTAATATAACATTCGAACAGCAGCGCCGCCTGCAGATTCAGTGTCTGGCTGTCACCGAGGGCAATACGGAACAAACGGTACTGGCAGATGGCCAGGCGTTCGGAATGCTGATATTTCTCACTTGCGCTTACATTCTTGTAGAGTACGGCTGCGGCCTGCCACTGGTTCTCCTCAAATAATCCCTCCGCTACTTCAAACAGCATCGGCGCATAGATCAGATTATCGAGCAGATTCTTCACGACAAGCTCAATGCAGTCCAGCCGCCCCAGCTCCGCACAGCTCAGGATGAACGGGCGCAGTCTCCGCCAGGTAGGCGCCGAATACAGGAAGCATTCATCGATGTACATGCTATAGAAATAATCCTCGGGCAGCTTCATGCCCCTGGTGATCAGCTTCAGATGATTCATGGCCACAGGCTGCTGGCCGCTGAGCAGACGGCTTAATGTGCCGGAGTTGATACCGGACTGCACGGAGAATTGGTTAATGGACATGTGCCGGGCGTCAAGATAGGCCTCCAGATGACTGCGTATGGTGGTTGCAGAGTTCATGGGTCACCGCCTTACCGGATTCCAATTTTTGGGTTGCTTGTATAAGTGTATAATATAAGTCAATATACCAACGGTCAATAGAGCGGTGGTGACAAAAAGTGAACAAATTTGTAAGCACTCCCGCAGCAGCAGGAATGCTTGTGACTGGAAACAGCATATGGATGCGGGCAGCGTCAGGCGGTGTGAATTCCGAGATTTTGATTGACTTTGCATTGCCAGCGGAATTGTTCAAGGCGGGGCAGAGTGGGTATACTAGGGTATCAGGAATGAAGGAGGTATGGAGTATGGACAAAGAGCTGCCGCCAGAGGTTCCGCCGAAGGTTGTTCCCGATGTGAAGCCGGATATTCTCCCGGAGCCGGTCGTGATTCCACCGGAGGTGGTGCCGGAGAAGACACCTGAAATCACTCCGCCGGACTCGCCGGAGGTGGTCCCCCCGGCGCCGTCTGAGGATGTTCCGCCGAACCCGCTGTAAGCTGGGCGTATGAACCAATTTCCGCTCTCATCCGCCCGGCAGGCTGGTCCAGATCGGGTCCGCGTACTGGTTGTGCAGATTCAGGCTGCAATCCTTGCCGGTGTCGTATGAACGGTTGCCCAACACCGCGGCGAACGCGCCGAGTTTGCGCTCCGCAGCATTGCGCTCCGCAGCAGCCGAGCCCGCGCATTCGAGCCAATCGGCCAGCGCGCCAAGGACGGTCCGCCCTTCGTCAAGCGCCGCCTCCCACAGCTCCCACACCGATTCGGTCCGGACCTCTGAATAGAGGGCGGGATGCCGCCACTCCGCGTGCCGTTCATTCAGGTAATCCAGACGCTCTTCGCGGGCGGTCAGCTTGCGGGAGAACATCCGGCGCGTCCGGCCCCAGGTGATCGCCTTCTTCCAGCCTAACGGATCGTAGAGGCACCGCTGGGCCAGCACCATATCCCGGTAGGCGCTCTGCCAGATCCCGGCGGTCAGGCGGTCCATCGCCTCCGGGTAATGCTGAAGCGCCGTAGCGTGAAGGATACGGTGCACTGCTTCGGGCAGACGGCGGCCCGCATCAATCCGCGACCAGGCCGGGTTCTTCCAGGTCTTGAACGCCCGGCGCTGGCTCATGAACAACGTATCCAGATCGATTTCGAACCGCTGATGATCCCGGTATTTGTAGCCTGCCTTCCAGTTGATATAAGGATGGAGGTTCCGGTCCAGCAGATGATGAGTCAGGAAGCCGAGAAAATATAGCTGGGCCTGCGCCTGCTCCGCCCCTTCGAGCGAGAGAGCAGCCTGCCAGAAATTTATAAGCACAGGCCCGCAGCTCTCGGTATGCATCAGATCGCCGAGCCGCAGCGCCCCGGTGTCCTTGCTCCAGGGCAGGAAGCTGTGATACAGCAGGAAATCCGGCCCCTGACACCCGAGATTGTACAATTGCTGCTGCTGTTCCAGGAGTGTAAGAAATGGAAAGCGGCCGCTGAACTCCTCTGCCAGCTGCTGTCCGTATTCAAGATGCATCCAGATATTGGGCATGATCATTCCTCCTAGTTAGAAGCATAAACAGAAGTAACTCTATTGTACCCTGTCTGTGTTAAAAGAAAATGAGAATTGCCGCTTTATCATCTTTACACCCGGCATACATAACTGAAGAGAGCAGTTAATATCAGGCTTCTACAATGGGGTTATTAGCAAGATATACCTATTGCCAAATCAAGCTTGATATGAAGGGATGATACGTTTGAAGGGGAACCCGCTGCATTTATCGATGAAATGGAAGCTCATCCTCAGCTTCTCAGCCATTACACTCATCTTTCTGGGGGTGGCGGTGTACCAGGGGTACAAGATTAATCAGGTGGAGCAGTCCATGGAACGGCAAAAGAGCGAAATGGAGAACCGGATTACGGTCTCCACACTCACCCAGCAATTGCAGGAGCTGAACCGGGCGGAGACCGCCTTCGC
Source organism: Paenibacillus sp. FSL K6-1096 (assembly GCF_037977055.1). Taxonomy (NCBI): domain Bacteria; kingdom Bacillati; phylum Bacillota; class Bacilli; order Caryophanales; family Paenibacillaceae; genus Paenibacillus; species Paenibacillus sp. FSL K6-1096. The sequence continues at coordinate 6,010,331 of NZ_CP150274.1, forward strand.
AGAATCCAGTGATCTGGAGCAGGCAGAGACTGTGCAGGAGAAGCAGCGGCAGATGTCGGCTGAGCTTGCCAAGGTGAATTTTGAGAAAGGCACGCCTGCGTATACCATGCTTGGGCAACTGGCGGGACAGGCTGCTGAATACGGGGAGCTCATCAAGGAATTGGCCGGCACGATGTCGGACGAGACCCTTGATCCGCTGACGGTATTGGAGAAAATAGATGGCATACATACGAAGGCGCTTGCTCTGAATGAGGACATGCTGAACACGAACGGGAAGCTTTACGCCGCAGCTGCCAGGAATGCAGGGCAAGCGCAGGAGGTCTCGTTCACCTTGCTGGAGGATACAGTCTCTATTGTAGTCTATGCCGCGATCGGCGTAGCCTTATTTATGCTGGTGCTCGCCTGGCTGCTGACCCGCTCGTTCCTGACGCCGGTCCGCAAGCTGCAGGCTGCGCTCCGGCAGATCGCGGACGGCGACCTGCGGCAGCAGATTAACTCGCCGTACAATGATGAGCTTGGACAGCTCAGCCATCATTTCGACCATATGGTGGGCCGGGTGCGGGAAATGCTGCGGCAAACCCTGTCCGCTGCGGGGGCGCTGGCCGATTATTCGCAATCCTTCCGGCAGCATTCAGCGGTGACCGCGCAGACGAACCAGACGGTTGTCCGCACCATTCAGGAAATCTCGCAGGGGGCGGATCAGCAGGCGGTCCAGTCGGAGCAGAACACACACCTGCTGCTGGAGCTGGAGGGTGGCGTGCGGGATATTACCGAGTATACGGATGTTATGCTGGCCACCAGCAAGGCGGCGGACCGCAACCGGCAGCTCGGCTCCGATACCGTCACTGCGCTGCGCCGGACCTCAGAGCAGTCCCGCGAGTCGGTCAGCAAGGTGTATGGTGCCCTGGAGAAGCTTGTAGAGCAGTCCAGCGATATCTCGCGGATTACGAACTCGATTACGGAGATCTCGAAGCAGACCAATATTCTCTCGCTGAACGCCGCTATTGAGGCGGCAAGGGCGGGAGCTGCCGGCAAGGGCTTTGCTGTGATTGCCGATGAAGTAAGGCAGTTGTCCGTACAGACGAATGAATTCTCCGTGCATATCAGCCGGATTATTGAGGAATTGCAGGCAGGCATGGCGGATTTCCGGGAATACATGCTGGAGACGCGGGGAAGTCTGGAGCAGCAGGATGATCAGGTGACGGCGACGCTGGCTTCTTTTGCAGCGATCGACGAGTCGATTACCGGCATCAGCGCGCAGATCGGGCAGATTCACCAGAAGGTGGAGCATACCCGCACGATCCATTCACGGCTGTCCGAATCGGTACATGCGGTAGCGGCTGTAGCGGAGCAGACGGCGGCTGGAGTCCAGGAGGTTAATGCCTCCAGCTCCCAGCAGGATCAGGCGATCCAGAGCATCGCCCGGCAGGCCGGGGAGATTCATGATATCTCGCAGCGGCTGTTCCGGGAGATTCAGGTGTTCCGAATCCCGGCTGCGGCAGCAGCTCACGCGGAGCCTGCTGCCAGCCCTACCGCAGCGGAGATCACAAAGGAACGGGGGGAGGAGCTACTGTTGCTGGCGAATTGAATGGTTCAGCACAGCAACCAGCTCCGGGAACCATTCGGATAAGGAGAGGAAGCTGAAGCCCGCGCTGCGGGCTTTTGACGTATCCATGTACCACGATTCTTCAATGCCAAAAGGCGACTGATCCCCGTCCGCAGCCTCGCTCTGGACAACCGCATTGCGCTCCGTCACCCGTTCGATGATGGACATCACACCGCCTATCGTAAGTGTACCGTCCGAGCAGGCGTTCACAGGGCCGGTCACAGCAGAGCCCTCATGGCCCAGCCAGTGCAGGAACTCCGCCGCTTCATCCGAACGGATGAAGGAGATCTTCGCCTGCGGATTCGGAATGCCGACCGGCTGCCCGGCCAGAACATGCTCGATGTGAAAATGCAGTCTGCGCGTATAGTCATCCGTCCCCAGCACAATCGGGAACCGTACCGCCGCCACCGGGAAGTCTGCCCTCTGCAGGAGAACGGCTTCGGCCTGTCTTTTGCCCTCCTGGTAGCTAATTTCTGTCTTTCCGCCCGATCTCACCGGGTAATGCACTGGATCGAAGTCAGCTTCAGTTAGCGCTTCCGGCTGCGCATCATACACAGACAAGCTGGAAGTGAGGATGTACCGCTTGGCCCGCCCTGCGAAAATCCGCACCGCCGCCGCAGCCTCCTCTGGTGAATAGCAAATGTTATCATACACGATATCCCAATAGGCATCGCCTACAGCCTGCTCAAACGCCGATTCATCAGTCCGGTCCGCAGTGAGCCGGGTAACCCGGTCGCCGAAAGGATCAGCGGTCCTGCCCCGGGTCAGCAGAGTCACCTCGTTATCCTGGCTGTGAAGCAGCAGCTCCACCAGCCTTTTGCCGAAAAATCTCGTTCCTCCAAGCACAAGCACCTTCTTCTTCATCAGATCACACTCCTATAGTCGGATGTTAAGAATTCGCAGCTCAAGGCTTCATCATTACGCAGCCATCCGCATTTCTGCGTAGGCAGAGCTTCCATTGGAATTGGACATGAACATATTGCCTGAATACACGGCCTGTACGGTAAAAGTACTTATAGCGCACGCTGTAGTCTGGGCGATCTCCTGGCGGAGAAGCTCCAGCATGACCGGAATTTGCCCTTGCTCATAGGCCTGGGCCAGCGCATGGAGATACGCCCGGTAATCTGCATCCTGCGGCAGGGCAGGCCCCTCTTGCGTGACTAACTCCTCCCTCACCGTTACAAGAGCTAGGCGGGCGCGGTGCAGCGCTGCTTTGACGGCTCCTTCTGTGGTGTCCAGGAGTCCGGCAGCCTCGGCGGCAGAATAGCCCAGCACATCCCTCAGCACCAGCGCGGTCCGCTGAAGCGGCGTAAGATAGGCGAGCAGGGCCTGGAAGATCAGCTCGATCTCAGTCAGATCTCCTTGCACCGCCTCTGTGGCAGCTGAAGCTGCTCCTGTTCCCGAACGCTCTACTGCACGGGTCAGCGCGGCGGTGCGGCGGATGTGATCAATCCAGGTATTCCGGGCAATCCGCAGCAGCAGCGCTTCGGGATTGGGGCTGGCGGTGAATTTGCGGTAGGCGAGCGCTTTGGCCCAGGTCTCCTGGGCGAGATCGTCGGCCTCGAAGGCGGAACGGGTCAGCGACAGGCAATACCGGTATAATGCAGCCCCCAGCTCCTGAAGGTTTTCTCTATTCATATCTTCTCTATTCATAAGTGTGGGTTCCGGTATGCGGTGATGGTCAGCAATCATCATGGCGGCCCTCTCCTTCACGGGAATTCAGTTGCTTCTATTATATAAACGAACAGCTCATTGTAAAAGGTACGCCCTCCCGCAGCTTCAGTCCATGGACCGTACTCCGTATCTTATGGCCTCTCTGATCCGTCTACAGGGTATCTACACCAAATCACACTTAGAGAGTCAGAGGAGGCGCAGTACAATGAGTGTAATTCCCTATGTAATTGAACAGACGGCCCGTGGAGAGCGGTCGTATGACATTTATTCCCGGCTGCTGAAGGACCGGATTGTGTTCGTCGGTGCGGCGATCGATGACGCGCTGGCGAACAGCATTATCGCCCAGCTTCTGTTCCTGGCGGCGGAAGAGCCGGAGAAGGATATCCAGATGTTCATTAACAGCCCCGGAGGCTCGACGACGGCGGGCTTTGGCATCTATGATACGATGCAGGTCATCCGGCCGCAGGTGAACACGATCTGCACCGGGTTCGCCGCTTCGTTCGCTTCGCTGCTGCTTCTGGCCGGAGCCACCGGCAAAAGATCCGCACTCCCGAACAGCGAGATCATGATCCACCAGCCGCATGGCGGCGCGCAGGGGCAGGCGAGCGACATTGCGATTAGCGCGCGGCGCATTCTCCAGATCCGGCAGAAGATCGTCCAGATCACAGCAGAACGTACCGGTCAGCCGGCCGAGAAGGTGGAGAAGGACATGGACCGGGATTACTTTATGTCAGCCGAGGAAGCCCGTGAATACGGGATTATTGACACCATCATCACTAATTTATAGGAGAGGGGAACGATGAAGATGCTGGAAGCATTGAAAGGCCAGGAAGTCGCAATTCATTGTCTGGATGGCACAAGTGTCAGAGGAGGCGTACTGGAGGCGTTGGATGACCGGTTCGTGAAATACCGCACGGAATATCAGACCCTCTATATTCCCATTACCTCGATCCGGGCGGTAGAGCTGCAGACCAAGGAACGCGAGCGTCCTCGCGTCGGCTTCGGGCAATAATCGGGAGCTGCATGTAAAAGCGTACAAACCCCCGTCATCTCTGCTCAGAACGAGCGAAGACGACGGGGGGGGTTCTTCGAATGATTCGTAGAGCCCGCATATGGTCGCGTATGGCCGAATGTATACGGAAAACAGTATACATTGTGGTGAGCACGGGCTTGTGGCCCGAATGTATGCGAAAAACAGCATAGATTGTGGTGGGCACGGGGCTTGTGGCCCGAATGTATGCGGAAAACAGCATACATTGCGGTGGCACGCGGCGCACGGCTCAAATGTATGCGAAAAACAGTATACATTGTGTTAGCACGAGGGTAATCCCATTCATCCGTTTAATCTCCTTCTATTTCTCGCTGAAACGGTACCGTCGAAAGGACGGCAAAGCCATTTCCACTTTATGGGCGTAAGTTCTGGCTGCCTTGTGGACGCTAGTCCCGCTTAGACCGGCAACAGGAAAGCAGGCTCCAGCCGGTGAACTCCCTTGGGGGAGTAGCCAAGCGCTGAGCTTAACCCGCACAGATCCGCCAGCAGACAGATAATGCTCAGCCACATCTCGGTGCCTTGCAGGCCGGTGTCCTGCTGCCGGGATAGCTGGAAGGCGAAGCCGCGTCCGGGGACCCAGAAGGGCAGCACCTCCCCGAGCAGCTTCCCGGCCCAGGCACGGATCTCCGCCTGCCGGTAATCACTCTGCTTCAGGCAGAGCCAGAGCGGGTGAACAACATCCAGCACATTGCAGGCATTCAGCGCTTCCTGGCGGAAGAAGCGGCGGTCCCGGCTGTGAGCCAGCACCGTATCGATGGTGCGCTCAGGATACGGCAGGGGCAGGCCGAACTGGGCGTAGGTTGCGCGGGTAAGGCGGTAAAAGCCGTTCACCGGCTGCAGCCAGCCCTCCTCCGCAGTAGGCAGACCCCACAGCCCCGAGTCCCGGCGGCAATGCGTCGCCAGCCAGCCGAACAGATCATCCGGGCGCTTGCCGGAGCCGAAGGACTGCAGATTATGATAGAGGCCGGTAGCGTAGCAATCGATCCAGTCGCCGGCACCCCAGGCATTCTCCGCCCACGGCAGACGATCAAGCTGCTGATACAGCGTTAAGGTATCCATATTCCCGATGGCAGTAACGGGATGAGGCAGAGCAGCGCCCAGCACTTCAAGAGCGTAGCCTACAGCGAGAAGATGATAACGCGAGAGGTGGTCCGTTAACAGCTCCGGCTGATCCTCCGGCCCGGGCGGAGACCATGGATCAGGCAATAATCCGGTCCGGCTATCCTGGAACTGTTGTAGGGTGGCGATCAGCTCTTCCTTCGTCCAGCCAGGCGGCAGGCTGCCGAACATTGCAGCGATCTCCACAGCATCGCAGTAGGCCCGTACCGTCCGCCCCGCTCCCGGCCGGTCCCGGAACAGCTTCTCTCCCTCCATCGTGTCGGAGTAGAATTCCAGCAGGGGAGTAAGCTGCTCCTGCACCTGCTTGCCGAATTGCTCCAGCTGTCCATATAGGATAGCGGGAGCCTCTTTATGATCAGCTATCCCTGTATCCCCGGGCAGACGGCTGCGGATCAGCTTGGCCGGATTGCCCCCGACAATGCTGTAAGCCGGTACATCGCGGGTCACGATGGCCCCCGCCGCAACAATGCTGTGCGAGCCGATCCGCACCCCGTCAAGAATAACCGCTCCCGCCCCGATCCACACATCATCGCCGATAACGATTCCCTTAACCGTCAGAGGCTGACGGAAAACAGGGATATCCGTCACTGCGTAGCCGTGATTGAAGCCATATAGACTGGCATGAGAAGCGATCCGCACGCCATTCCCCATGGTAATATCGCCTGACAGGACGCTATAACTGTTAATGGAGCAGTCGCTGCCCGTGACTAGCCGCGTACTGCGGACAATAGCGCCTCCGGCAATGTAGCTCCGGTCTCCGAGCTGCAGCCGGTCCGGCAGCACGATTGCTTGCGGCGAGACAAAACAGGCCTCCCCGAAGCTGCAGGAATAATCCGCAGCGAGCTGCTGCTGGTGAAGCGCCTGCTTATGCTGTTCTTCCTCGGACAGGCCAATCCAGGGCATGTAATCCACTGCTTGTACTGAGGCGGATTGCTGTTCATCCATCTAACATCTCTCCTTCATGAATCCAGTCGTTAATGCCCTAAGTGTAGCAATGAATGCAGGGAAGTGGCATGGTATAATGAACAGAAATGCCATGTCAAAAACGCTTCAAAATTCCACTCCCGATCAACATGCATACGGAGAACGGAGGCGCTGCAGATGGAAGAGATTCCGCAGAATCTGGTGATGGACATCCACTGGATTCATGACAAGACGACCTTCCCGCACTGGACGGATATCCGTCAGAATACAAGCGTACACAGCCTGTACTGGATACAGGAGGGCGAGGGAGCCTTCCGGACAGAGAAAGCGGAGCATCTTGTGTCGCCGGATATGCTGTTCTATCTGCGGCCGGGGCTGTCCATGGAGATGAGCAGCGGAGGCCTGGAGCCTCTGCGGATCACTATGATCCTGCTCTCGCTGTATACGTTGTCGCCTTCTGCCCACAATCAGGGGAGGGTCCAGCCGTTGCATACACTTCCGCTGCCCTTCCTTATGACGCCTGGAGGGGAGAGGGGGAGAGCACTGGGCCAGCTGTTCCGCCGGATTGCCGCCGGCTGGGTGCCCGGAAGCTCCGGAAGCCAGATCAGGACGCAGGCGCTGCTCTATCAGCTTATATATGAATTATTTCAAGCTAAGGATAGCGGCCATCCCGACCGGGGACAGGGGTATGAGCTGTTTGTGCGGATGAAGGAGGAGCTTGAACGGCGCTACAGTGAACCTTTGCAGATTCGTGAGCTGGCATTGCGCTACGGTGTATCCAGCTCGTATGCACGCAGTCTTTTTCAGCGGTATCTGCACAAGAGCCCCAAAGAATATCTAAGTGAAATCCGCTATGAGCACGCCAAGAAGCAGCTGCTGTACACCAGGCTAACCCTGAAGGAGGTTGCGGCCGCTTGCGGGTACAGCGATGAGTTTCATTTCAGCAAAGCCTTCAAGCAGCTCAGCGGACATCCTCCGTCGAAACTGCGGTCCCTGGATGGAACATAATCGTTAAAGGAAATGAAAAAAGGGTAAGTTAATATAATGCGGATCATTTGCATAATGGCTGGCCTGCTTAAATTTAAAATAAAAAAGTTGAACAACCGCGCCGCTGTGATATAATTATCCGGTTGGCCTTGTGAGCCGGTGTGCTAATGAAACTTCGGGTTTTATTAGAGATGAAATCGCAGGAAAACGAAGGAATTACGTGTAATCATGTGAATGACAGAGTATTAATGCAGAAAACTGCGGATTTTACACGGAACTACTCATTTTTTGTCGGAATTTATTGATTTATTGAGAAAGTTTCTGTATAATCAGCCTTGTTGATTTTTCATAGGATGTAGCCTGTTCCAGTTCCAGAGCAATAAGGCTAATAACTAATAACTTTAAGCAAATTTAGGGGGTTATTATTTTGGGAAAAGCGTTAATTATTGGCGCTGGCGGTGTTGCGAGCGTTGTTGTTCATAAATGCTGCCAGAACCCGGATGTATTCGAAGAGATCTGCATTGCCAGCCGTACAGTGGCGAAATGCGATGCTCTGAAGGAGAAGCTGGACGGGGGCCAGACGAAGATTTCGACGGCTCAGCTGGATGCTGACAACACGGAAGAAGTGATTGAGCTGATCAAGAGCTTCCAGCCGGATGTCGTGATTAATGTGGCTCTCCCTTACCAGGATCTGACGATCATGGATGCCTGCCTGGCTACAGGAGTGCATTATGTAGATACAGCGAACTATGAGCCGCAGGACACTGCGAAATTCGAATATTCCTGGCAGTGGGCGTACAAGGAGCGCTTCGAGAAGGCCGGCATTACGGCGCTGCTCGGCAGCGGCTTTGACCCGGGGGTTACCGGCGTATTCACTGCTTATGCGCTGAAGCATTATTTTGACGAGATTCATACGATTGACATTGTCGATGCGAATGCCGGTGACCATGGTTACCCGTTCGCAACCAACTTCAATCCTGAGATTAATATCCGCGAGATCACAGCGAACGGACGTTACTTCGAGAATGGTGAGTGGATTGAAACTGCGCCGCTGTCTGAGAAAAAGGTCTACGACCTGCCGGAGATCGGTCCGAAGGACATCTACCTGCTGTACCATGAAGAGCTGGAATCGCTGGCTGTGAATATCCCTGGCGTGAAGAAAATCCGCTTCTGGATGACCTTCTCGCAGAACTATCTGACTCACCTGAAGGTGCTGGAGAATGTCGGCATGACTTCGATCGAGCCGATTATGTATGAAGGCAAGGAGATTATCCCGCTGCAGTTCCTGAAGGCAATTCTGCCTGACCCGGCTTCGCTGGGACCTAGAACCAAGGGTAAGACCAACATCGGCTGCATCATTCAGGGTACGAAGGATGGCCAGCCGAAGACCTACTATGTCTACAATGTATGCGACCATGAAGAGTGCTACAGAGAGGTTGGCTCCCAGGCCATCTCTTACACTACCGGCGTTCCTGCCATGATCGGGGCAATGCTCATCATCAAGGGCATCTGGAACAAAGCGGGCGTCTACAACGTTGAAGAGTTCGATCCGGACCCGTTCATGGAGGCGCTGAATAAGCACGGTCTGCCTTGGCAAGAGGACTTCTCGCCGACGCTGCTGGATTAAGGCGCATGGCCATGAAGAATAAAGACATCGATATCGATATCAGCAACCTGCCGTCCCCTGCGTACCTGGTGGATGAGCGGCTGCTGACGAAGAACCTGGAGACCCTGAATTACGTGCAGGAGCGGAGCGGAGCCAAGATCCTTCTTGCGCAAAAAGGCTTCTCCATGCACGCGATGTACCCGCTGGTCGGCAAATACCTGCATGGCGTGACCTCCAGCTCCCTGTTCGAAGCCCGTCTGGGCTTCGAGGAGATGGGCAAAGAGGTGCATGTCTATGCACCGGCTTATGTTGACCGCGAGTTCGATGAGCTGCTGCGGTACAGCGATCATATTGTGTTTAATTCTTTTGATCAATGGAGCCGGTTCAAGGAACGGGTACAGAGCGCACCGAAGCAGATCAGCTGCGGCATCCGCGTGAACCCGGAGTATTCCGAGATTGAAGTGCCACTGTATGACCCTTGCTATAACTATTCCCGCATGGGCGTCACCCTGCCGAACTTCCGGCCGGACGAGCTGGACGGAATCGACGGGCTGCACTTCCATACGATGTGTGAGCAGAATTCGGACACGCTGGAGCGGACGCTTACGGTCGTGGAGGAGAAGTTCGGACAGTATCTGCACGGCATGAAATGGCTGAACTTCGGCGGCGGGCATCATATTACCCGTCCCGACTACGATCTGGAGACACTAATCAAGTGCATTCTGCATATGAAAGAGACTTATAATGTAGAGATCTACCTCGAGCCAGGCGAGGCGATCGCCCTGAACACTGGTTATTTGGTAGCTACGGTTCTCGACACAATGCATAACGGCATGGATATCGCGATTCTCGATACCTCTGCCGAATGCCATATGCCGGATGTACTGGCGATGCCGTACCGTCCGGGAATTATCGGAGCCGGACAGCCGGGCGAATTCCCGTACACCTACCGGCTGGGCGGCATGACCTGCCTGGCAGGCGATGTGATCGGGGATTATTCCTTCCCCGAGCCGCTGAAATACGGCGACAAGCTGATCTTCACCGACATGGCGCATTATTCCATGGTGAAGAACCACATGTTCAACGGCGTCAACCTGCCAGCCATCGCTTCTTATAATGAAGAAGAAGGCCTGAAGGTGATCCGCGAGTTCGAATACAGTGACTTCAGCGGGCGGTTGTCTTAATCGGAAGAAGCAGATCAATAGATGCAAAATAGAAGCGCCCCTTCAGCTTTGGCTGAGGGGGCGCTTTATGTTCGCCAACTGGGCAAGTAGGGGAAATCCTGCAGAAAATGCAACAATGCAGCCCCCAATCCGTCCAGATGCCTGAAATCATGCATATATTGCAACAATAGGCTGATCTGGCCAGTCTAACTGCGGGAAATCCTGCAAAATGTACAACATTCCCCGCCGTTGCTCCTTACCCAGCCAGAAATCCTGCATGATGTGCAACATTGGATGTATCTCGAACTCTGGTCTCTTGGAACGCCCTTACTTCAAACTTATCGCAATTCTGCTCTCCTGCGGCAGCCAATCGACCTTGGCACCAAGCTGTTCGCTAATGAAGCGCAACGGTAGATAAGCGGAGCCGTTAACGACAAACGGCTTATTGGCCAGAGTTACGCTTTTACCGTTTACGGTTGTCGCTCCGGTCACGGTGTTGATCACAATAGTTAGCGGGGATGCGTCTGCAGCGGTGCCGGTGATGGTGGCTACTTTATCCGTAGAATATCCGACAGTCGCGCCCATCTTGCTGAACAGCGAACGCAGCGGAATGAAGTTCTGACCGTTACGTGTAATAACACCGTTTGTGAAGGCGACCGATTCGCCGTTAAGAGTGACGGAGATTGGCTTTTGCATCGGGACAGGCTCCTTATAGCTGAACTCATAAGTGCCGTAGCCGAGCTCGGCATTCTTGTTTACGCCCCAGCCCCAGAGGGAGCCATCGTTCTTTTGCATGATGATGTGTCTTCTGTCGCCCTTCATTGACTGGACATCGGACAGGAGCAAGGTGAACTTGGCGTTCGGCGACATGCGGTCTGCAGCAATCGAAGCGGCATAGGCCTTGCCGTCTGCGGTCAGTGCCACAATAGATTGTTCAACGATGTAGGCATCGGTCACCTTGCTGATCCCAGAGAAGACTACCGGAATGGGCTGATCCTGATACGTAGTGCCATCCGAATATCCGGTAACGGTGGAGCCCCAGAACCATAGACGGGATTGTCCATCAATGGCGAGCCGGGTGCGTCCGTTGTTGTACAGAGACTTAATATCCTTCAGTCCGGCAAAAGGAACAGCCTTCACCTGGGCAGGGTCACCCTGAGTCTTAGGTTCATAACTATCCTGAACCGGCCAGGTCCAGACACTGCCATCCTTGCGGAGCGCATAATTTTGCTCAAGCTGGACAACATCCTTCAGATTGGCAACTGGTTTAAAAGTGGCGAGTTCATCAATACTGGTCGAGACCGTCCCGTCTGTCTTCAGGAACAGGTAACGCTCCCAACTGCTATATTTGTTGTTGTTAAGCTTGTTACTCTCGTAATATTGAGAGATCGCTGCAACATGATCCAGGCCCGGAATTTGGGTAAAGGGAGGTGCAGTTTTTCCATCCGACGAGACCTCTGTAGAATAGACATTGCCTTCACCGGTGACGGCCAGGTAACGGGGGTACATCCCTTGGACTCCGGTTATATTCTTCATGTCCTCGCCAGACAAGATTTCACTGCCCTTAGCGTCGGTCTCCCATCTGGATACGCTGCCATCCTTGGTCACCGCCAGTCCGCCGTTCCACAGCGGGAAGGCAGATTTCACATCACTCAATCCCTGTACCTGCGTAGGCACGGACTTTGTGTTCCCCCAGACCCAGAGGGAGCCGTCGCCCTTGATCAGATAATCGGGTCCGTAGGAAGCGATGCCGGAGGCCGCTGCACTTGCTGCGGAGCTATAAGCCGGTGTCCATACGCTCAGGATTGCGGTCATACTCATGGTGATGCTCATCAGTAAATTTCTTTTTCTCATCATGTGATCCTCTACTTTCCCTATCATTAGTAGTTTCCATATCATTGCACCTTCACTATAGACGCTGCTTGGGCGCAAAAAGTTTCTTGAAAAATATCCGATGCAGGCGGCGCTCCTGTGGTACAATGATTTAGTCTGTTTTTTGGAATTGTCCGTATTTGAGGGGGAAATCAGTGTTAATGAAACATGCACCTTTTATAGCCGTGGAAGGCCCGATCGGGGCCGGTAAAACCACCCTGGCCACCATGCTCGCCAGCGAATTGCAGCTTCCGGTCATCAAAGAAATTGTCGAAGAGAATCCGTTCCTGGATAAGTTCTATCAGAATATGGACGACTGGAGCTTCCAGCTTGAGATGTTCTTCCTCTGCAACCGGTACAAGCAGCTTGAAGAGACGACAGAGCAGTACATAGATCAAGGGAAGCCGGTTATTTCGGACTATCATATCTATAAGAATCTGATCTTCGGGGAGCGGACGCTGAAGGGATCGAAACGGGACAAATACCGGGAGATCTATCATATTCTGACCGATGATTTCCCCAAGCCGAACATTATTTTGTATATCCGGGCGAGTTTGGATACGCTGCTGGCCCGGATCGCCAAGCGCGCCCGTACGTTTGAAGAGGTCATCGCGCCTGCGTACCTGCAGCAGTTAATTGAGGATTATGACGAAGCCATGGCCTCCCTGGCCCGCCGCGAACCGTCTACGATCATTCTCACTATCGACGGTAATCAGGTGGATTTCGTGGAGAACCCAGAGGATTTCGCTGCTATCGCGCAACAAGTAAAGGAGCTTATGCAATGAACAGTTACCATATCCCCGGCAATGCGATTATTACGGTGGCCGGAACGGTAGGCGTCGGTAAGTCCACGCTGACCGCAGCACTGGCGGAGCGCCTGGGCTTCCAGACCTCGCTGGAGCAGGTTGACCATAACCCGTATCTGGAGAAGTTCTACCATGACTTTGAGCGCTGGAGCTTCCATCTGCAGATCTATTTCCTCGCGGAGCGCTTCAAGGAGCAGAAGAAGATGTTCGAGCTGGGCGGCGGCTTCGTGCAGGACCGCTCGATCTATGAGGACACCGGGATTTTCGCCAAAATGCACGCCGACCAAGGCACGATGTCCCCGACCGATTATGCCACCTACACCAGCCTCTACGAGGCGATGGTGATGACGCCGTACTTCCCGCACCCGGATGTGCTGATCTATATTGAAGGCAGCCTGTCTTCCATCCTGAACCGGATTCAAGAGCGCGGCCGCGAGATGGAGATCCAGACCGATGTCTCCTACTGGGAGCATATGCACGCCCGCTATTCGCAGTGGATCAATGAATTCAGCGCCTGCCCGGTGCTGCGCCTGAATATTGACGAGTATGATGTGAAGGACCCGGCCTCGGTGTCCGCGATCCTGGAGCAGGTAGGGCGGACGATCGGGCAGCGGGCGGCCAAGAGCTGAAGGTAAAGTGAAAGAGCGTTCCACAGCCGGAGAGGTTGGTGGAGCGCTCTTTTTTTGCAAGCTTGTCGTGAAGATTTTCAAGTGTTTCTGTAATGTGTGTTAGTGCTTTTTCCTTAATGAAAGTAAACGGAGGTCTCAGGAATGTGATCAGAACAGTTCAGAAGAAATAATCCGGGGAGGTGCGTGGAGTCACTTTCGCTTTCCGTGATGAAGGTATTCAATGGTACATCTACCTAATCGTCCTCCTACCAAAGGCTCGTCTGATGAAATAAATGGCTTTTATTTGCTGTATTGCCTGCCTGTCGTTACCCCGTGAAAGCCATGGTTCAGATAGTTCTGCCGCCTGATCTTCAATCACGGCAAAACATGTTACGATCATCAGGGATAAACGATTCTAAGTACATAACCGTGAACCGCCAACAAATCATGATGACTGGGGAGAGATGGAACAGAATGAAAAACCGTATGAAAAAGACAGTGTACTCATTACTGGCACTGGCAACAATGTTGCCCACCGTACTAGCAGGTCCTGTACCTGCCCGTGTATCTGCTGCAAGTGATGTAACCATTGATGTAGCGGCGGAAAAGCAAGTCATTCGCGGCTTCGGCGGCATGAACCACACCGGGTGGATCGGAGATCTGACGCCTGCTCAGCGGGAGACGGCTTTTGGCAATGGGGACAATCAGTTAGGCCTTACGGTCCTGCGAATTCCCATTGATGAGAATAAGAACAACTGGATACGGGAGGTAGCTACCGCCCGGAAAGCGATTGAGAAAGGCGCAATCGTGTTTGCCACCCCCTGGAATCCTCCGGCGGATATGGTCGAGAACTTCACGCTTAACCCAAGTGCGGGCGCAGGCACCACTTATGAAGCAGAGTCGGGAACTACTTTGACGGGTGCCCAGGCAGAGCATACGAATTCAGGCTACGCAGGAACAGGTTATGTTAAGCTTCAGAATACCGCCGGTGCGGCTGTTCAGTTTAATACGATTTTCATTGGCAGCACAGGAACCAAAAATATCAAAATACGCTACGCCCTGCCAAGCGGGACCAGCCATATGGATGTCTATGTGAACGGTACAAAAACGCTCAGCAACGTTGCTTTTGCAGCCACCGGAAGCGGGTCAAGCTGGGGTGAACAGTCTATCCAGGTATCCATGGCGAATGGCACAAGTACGTTAAAGCTGGTAAGTACGGGAACGGAAGGTCCGGCTATTGATAACATCAATGTGACTGCTTTTGTTCAGCCGAAGACGGGGAAGCGTCTCAGATACGATAAATATGAAGCATATGCCCAGTACCTGAATGAATTTGACTCTTTTATGAAAAGCAATGGTGTCAATCTGTACGCTATTTCTGTTCAAAATGAGCCGGATTACGCCGATGACTGGACCTGGTGGTCTGCCGATGAAATTCTGCGGTTTATGAAAGAGAACGCTGGCTCGATCCATAACCGGGTGATGGCACCCGAATCCTTTTCCTATGTGAAATCGATGTCTGACCAGATTCTGAATGATCCGCAGGCGCTTGCCAATATGGACATTCTCGGTGCCCATACCTATGGGACCCAATTCAGTGATTTCCCTTACCCTCTGTTCAAGCAAAAAGGAGCGGGCAAAGAGCTGTGGATGACAGAGGTCTACTACCCGAACAGTGAAGCGAGCTCGGCGGACCGCTGGCCTGAGGCGCTGGATGTCTCTTATCATATTTACAATGCCATGGCCGAAGGGGATTTCCAGGCGTATGTGTGGTGGTATATCCGCAGACAGTACAGCCCGATGAACGAAGACGGCACCATCAGCAAGCGCGGTTACAATATGGCTCACTACTCTAAGTTTGTCCGTCCCGGCTATGTAAGAGTGGAGGCTACCAAGAATCCTGCTGACAACATCTACACTTCGGCCTACAAGGGTGAGAATAAGGTCGTTATTGTAGCGATCAACAAGAGCAATACTGCGGCCAATCAAAGCTTCACTCTGAACAATGGAGCCGCGTCGACAGTAGCTTCCTGGGTAACAGACGGCACCCGGAATCTGGAGGCTCAGCCGGGCCGGAATGTGGGCGGAAGCTCCTTCACAGCCGAACTGCCGGCGCAGAGCGTTACTACTGTTGTAGTGGAGTTAAGCTCAGTCCCGCCCAAATCCAGCACCCTGTATGAAGCAGAGAAGAATACCACGCTGGTCAACTCGGTCATTGAGAGCACTTATTCGGGGGATAACACTATTCAATTCGTCAATTTCAATGCCCCTTCGAATGCATCTATTCAATGGAACAGCATTAATACGGCCATAGCCGGCACCAAGAATGTGAAATTCAGATATGCCCTGGAGAAAGGCACGCGCTATCTGGATATGTATGTGAACGGCAGCAAAGTTGTCACGGCGGCTCCTTTTGAAGCTACGGGCAGCTGGGGGACCTGGGGCGAGACCACCATTGAGGTTCCTATGGACAAGGGAGTCAATACCTTGAAAGTGGTCACTACGGGCACCGAAGGCCCTAACCTGGACAGCATCACTGTGTCTGCGAAGTAAGCGTGAAGGAATGGATCAGAAGATTGATGAAGTGAAAGCGTCCTGGGAGCCGTAAGGTTCTTGGGGCGCTTTTGTTATAAGAAATATGGGATGGGGCAGACCAAATAAGATAGAATAGATGGAGCAAGGTCTTCATTTGTAATGAAAAAGGGAGTGGAGCATTTGATTTCATTTAGAATGGCTCTGAAGAAATATTTGGAGAACACTCTGCATCAACATGGCTTTTCAATTGAACCTAAAACGGACAGTGTATCTTGGGTTTACAGTAAACTGTTCAATGATAAAGTGAAGCAGTTTGTCAGCTTTCAAAAGAGTAATCATATGTATCAAGCATTTAAAGTGGAGCTGTACACATCAATCAATATTTTTGATAAAAGGCAAATAAGCAGTTTTACAAGAAGAATGGACCACTGGTGGTATTATTCTGACGAAGCATCTCTGTCGGGGATTTTTAGTGAAATAGAAGAACTGCTTGTAATCTATGGATTCTCATGGCTAGAGATTAAGAGTACTCCAGATTTAACGCCGGATATTTCTATTAATAAGCAATTAATGATTGATCCATATCATAGAATGAGAGCTTTTGAACAAGAATATGGGTTTAAGCTTGAGCAAATGGA
Organism: Paenibacillus sp. FSL K6-1096; assembly: GCF_037977055.1. Classification (NCBI taxonomy): domain Bacteria; kingdom Bacillati; phylum Bacillota; class Bacilli; order Caryophanales; family Paenibacillaceae; genus Paenibacillus; species Paenibacillus sp. FSL K6-1096. The sequence continues at coordinate 6,026,920 of NZ_CP150274.1, forward strand.
TGATTTCAAAGAAATAGAGAACTTCTTAATTATAAAAAAGAAAGAGAAGAATGATGCCCCTGACTGGGAGATGCTTTTGAATGCAAGTGCCTTCGTTGGGGAGTGGTTATGCAATAAATATCAGGGCGAGTGGGTCTGGAACGATGATTATGACACGCCCGCTATTAGAACATCTAGAGGGAAAATGTGTAATGTGCTCATGCGTGTTACCCGTTATTGGAGCAAGCCTCAGCTTCCAGAATATAGTCTGGATAATATGCTGAAATGTTTTTGACTGCGATTGTAAGCCTTTTTGAGCTATTCAAGGAAAAACAGAATAAAAATGAGATTATCGGAATTGAGTTAATGCGGGCAGATTCTGAAATTGGCTGTGAGCTGCTTGTTTTTAACACGAAGCAATTCATGTTTAGTCTATCGATAGCAAGAAAGAAATTGATAGTGCAAGATGATACCGACATCACTGATTTTAGCTGGTATCTGGACAGGATATTACCTGTATTCAAAGGGTTGCAGGTAGAACAGATAAGCTGTGAGCAATTGCTTTAAGATATTTTGAATGAAATATAGAGAGGACAGGGGAATGAACAGTTTTAACGCATATGACCTAGGTGAAGAGGAATATGCTATGGGGAATTACAAAACGGCTCTATCCTACTTTGAAGAAATGTGCTCGCACGCAGGTGCATGGCCAAATGTATACGGAAAACAATACAATGTGCTGGTGTGAAGGTAACTCTAACCAACCGCAACTGAGCTAATCTCAGTGCGGTTTATTTTATTTTTAGATATTTTTTCGAAAATCCCAGGACTTTTTTCGTTTTTCGAGTATATTAACCCTATTTTTGGGCCTTTGACGCACCTTTTGTCGAGATTTGTTAAGAGTTTGTTTAGAGCCGCCTGATAGAATAAACGCAGATATGAAAAAATAGGTAGTTTATGACTAGTATTTTTTGTCCACGGGAGGGCAGGGCGAAAGGAGAATGCGGAAGCATAGGGAGTGAATCCAGACTACAACGAAGCTTGCTGCATGCCGGACAGGAAATGATGAATGAATAAGGGGGAGCATCAATTGTTAATGAGCAGGAGATTGAAGAGATATACCTCGCTAAGCTTGATTCTTAGCATGTTGTTATCGTTAATACCCAGTTCCTTTAGCGGACTGGCAGAGGCTGCGGGTGATGATTTTGAAGTCACATTCAAGACCGGAGCCCATGTAGGGAATCTGTCCTACCCCGCAGATAATACGTTTATTAACTTTTACAATGATATGGTGGAAGGCTTCAAGCAGACAGAAACCGACAAAGATGCCAAGTACGACTGGGCCAAGGGCGATATCTTTGCCGGTGTCAATGATAATGAAGCAACGGTTCAATTTGAGGTGAAGGTAGCCGACAACCCGATTCTGAAGAATATGGCGCTTAGCGGACATGCGGAGATGCTTACAGGATTCTCAGTATTGCGCCGCCACTCCGGGTTCTTATGGACACGTCATTCATCCATTACAGTCAGCATCGACGGAAAAAATATTATTAATGAACGAACCGGCAGCAGCCAGCGGTATAACAAATCGGCCAAGGCCATCATCAAACCTGATTCTATTATTAACATTAGGGTTTGGGGCGAAGGTGATGACGACGGTGAAGCAGCAGGTGTACGCGGATTCTACCTCAAGTTCCAGGATCTCAAGCGTCCGGTCATCGATAACTATACCTTCACCGGCAACGGTGCAGAACGTCTGAACGAGAACATTAATCAGAAAGAGCTGTATGTCAAAAGAGACGAGAACATCACGCTCAGCTACAACTTCAGCGAGCCGGTCAGACCGACTTCGGTAGTGGAGGCCAATTCTGATTATTTCCTGCGGCATAAGCTGTTCATTAATGATCCGGATACTGGATTGCCAGCGGCCGGACAGCAGCAGTATCTGCAGAATATATCTTTTAATGTGAACAATCTGAATTCCTACCAAAAGAAAATTGCCTACAGATATACAGGAGTTCCTTTCCATAACAGCAGCAACCTTCCGCTGAGACCGTTAATCACCGGAGGAACCACCGGCGGTGCACAGATGGATCTGTCGCTGGAGAATAAATTGAAAGAAGCCGTGCTCAGTGATGCAGCAGGGAACAAGGCGGTTTTCAATCTCAACACCGTGCCGAGCAGCGGCAGCAATTCCTGGGTGGAGCGCAAGGCCGGGAATCCGTTTGACTTCGACCGTGGCGGATACCGCGTCATCGTTGATGCCGTACGTCCCAAGTATTCCAAGACCAAGAATGGCATTCAGCCGGAGATCCTTACCGGGGTTACGCTCAATAAGGGAGATGTCATTGACTTCACCCTGCAGATGACCGAAGAGGCGATTGCCAAAACCGGCTGGGATGAGAAGAAAACCTTCATCCTCTTTAATAACGGAATGAAAGCCTATTATGTTGCAGGCCGGAATACACCGAATTGGAGCTTCCGCATGACCGTGCCTGACGGCAAAACGGTGGAAACCCCGCTTCTCAAGGCCATAGCTATATCTAATGATGCCAAGGGCGGCAGTGAGCCGATCCAAATGGATACCGATGTCATTCAGGATTACGCCGGGAATCTGTTGATTCAGCCTGCGAATTTCGATGGAATCCATGAAGAGAAGATCGCTGGTATTGAAGGCGGTGACTTCTCGCTCGCCAACTCCAAAATTGACTGGGCCAACCTGTTCATCGACAACACGCAGCCGGTGATCGGATACCGGTTCGAGGCAGGCGGTGCAACGGATGCGAAGTATGCCAAAAAAGGCAAGGTTACGATTGACGCCAACGATCCTTCCATTATAGTACCGCATCTTGATCCTACCGTCGCTGACCGTGGTACGGAGCGGCCGAGCCGCGGGATCTACCGCCCTTCCAATATGAGTGCGGAAGCCTCACCTTCGGTGGGTCTGGTGTACTACTGGTGGAGCCAGGATAAGGCTGATCCGTTCGCCGGTGTAGCCGGAGATCATTATGCAGCGCTTAAGCGTTATGCACTCTCCGCCAAGCAGCCGTCGGAAGAGCTGTATCCCGGAGAATTCGAGGATGTACAGCTATCTGTAGTGAACAACAAGACGAACCTGCTAGCCCCTCCGGCGGAAGCCTTCGAGGAAGGCAACAGCGGGGAGTGGTACCTGCATACCTGGACGGCCGATATGTCCTGGGATTCAGCCAGAGAGCTGATGCAGTACGAGAAGAAAAAAGCTTATGTCGCAACCCATCAGGAGCTGTATGATTCCTGGAAAGCAGAAGCGCCAGGCTCAGAAGCAGACAAAATCTTCTATGCAGACAATCAGGCGCTCGCGGCTGTTGGACAATATGGCGATCTGAGCGTCTGGCCGCTTGAGGATTTCAAGAATGACGATTCTAACTGGACGCATGAAGTAGGCGTGCTGAAGCTGGACAACCAGGGACCAGCCATTACCTTGGCCGGCGAGGACACCGCCACGGTGCAGGCTCTGGTCAAGGACCCGCATAGCGGAGTCAGCAGTGTACAGTACCAATGGGTAAAAGACGGGGATTCCCCGGCATCCACCAAGTGGGAGGATACACCATTCACAGGCTCGACTGTAACCCGGTCTACCTATGAGGATATTGATGAGGACGGCTCTTACTGGCTCTATCTGAAGGCGCTGGATCTTGCGGGCAATGAGACGATCAAGACACCGCAGGAAAGAGCGGTGGTTGTAAGTTCAGAGGCGGCAATTCCAACAGAGTTCACGCCGGAAGCCAATCCGAATTATGTGAAAAGTCATGATGTTACATTCTCGATCAGCGGCGTGCATCCCGATTATGTGGGCTATGCCATCAGCGAAAGCTCTCTTCGTCCGGGAGATGGTGAATTCACCGGATTGGAGGTTTCCGGGTCGTCCGGCATATCCCCAATGTCTGATAAAAGCCTGATAGAAGACGGATCGGAACCGGAAGCGTCTGGTGCCCCTACAGAGCCTAGTACTCCGGCTGAGCCGGAGGTTACAGCAAGCATCGGTCCGGTAGCCATAATGAAGTTCTTGTCCTCCGGGCCAGCAGCGCCTTCACTGACGCCGCTTGATTCTGAAGAGACTCCGGCACCGGATAGCAGTGCAGAGCCTGAAGCGACGCCAACTGCTTCAGCAGAAGCAACTGAACCGTCAGCGACACCAGGTGCATCAGCCGAAGCATCTGAACCGTCAGCGACACCAGAAGGCAGCACAGACGCCAAGCTGGCAGCCAAGGGCCGTGGTGCTTCTGTAAGTGAAGCGACTTACAGCTATGTCATTCCTGCTAAACCAGAATTGAACGGAACGCAATACATTCATCTTATGGTGAAGCATAGCGACAAAACGTACTACTACTCGAAGGCTTACTATTTTGACAATGAAGCACCGGCAGTATATTTCAGTCCTGATTCAGTTGCTTACCCGCTGCCGCTGCAGAAGACGAAGATTAGCGTGTCGGAATTCTACAGCAAAACAGGACTGGTCAGCAAGTATCAATGGGTCAGACAAGAACCGGGTGCAGACGTACCTACAGAGTCTTCTACCAAATGGGAGGTTGTCCCAGCAGGCGGCTCAGTATCCATCGACGACAAATCGCTGGATGCCGGAGAAATTGCTGAATACCGATTATATGTACTCGCGGTTGACGGAGCTGGAAACAGCACGATCAAGGCAACTGCAGGAACCTTCAAGGTCTCGGCAACGACCAAACCGGAAGCGCCGGTGTCGGATGCCAAGTCTTCTCTAATCTATCTGTCCGGTGATACAGTAGACGGCTACACGGCAATTGTGAAGCTGAGTCTCGAATCTGAGGACAAGACCGGATATGAATATTCAGTCTCACCGGATAACGGGGTGAGCTGGCTGAACTGGAGGCCTTACACCAACTTTGTAGCAGTGAAGGTTCCAACTGGCAAGCCTGAGGAGCTTCAGGTCTGGGTGAAGTACAGAACGCCGGGCGGTCTAATCAGTAAAGCAGCCAAGCTTGATATCGATGGTGCCTCTACCAGCGTAGAGCCGGTCTACGCGCTTGCTTCGCTCAGCGTGAACAGTCCGGTCAACGCCAAGGTTGGCGCAGATATTGAGATTACGCTCCCGCCGGGTATCCGCGTCATGCCGTCGAAGATTAATCCTTCGGTGCCGGTGCGGACAGGGAATTCATTCAAGATCTACGAGAATGGCTATTACAGCTTCGATCTGACCGATCTTAGTGATCCGGACCGGACAGATACGCTGTATCTGGTCGTGAAGAATATTGACGGTACTGCTCCTGAAGGAACCATTGAATATTCATACATGGAGAGTACGAACGGGAATGTGGTTGCTTATCTTCAGAGCACCTCTGAGCCGGTCACGATTGTGAACAATGGCGGCAAGACGGCCTACACGTTCACGGAGAACGGCAAGTTCGAATTCGAAATTAAGGATGCTGCCGGAAATGTCAATACGGTTGAAGCTACGGTTGCGAACATTAACAAGGAAGCCCCTAGGGTGAAATTGGTCCGTTCCTACCAATATGGCGAGAATGGCAGCCAAACCTTCGGTACCCTGAAGGATAGCAGCGGCAATGTGCTCTTCTCCACCGGCGTTACGGTTACGGTAGAGAAGGCGGATGCTTCGGCTAAAGCGTTCAACATCATCAGTCCGGATAAGAGCATTACACTCATGGAGAATGGAACGGCTTCATTCACGGTGACGGATGTGTACGGTAATACAGCAGTTATTAAAGAAAAAGTAACGAATATTCTCTCTTCACCGCCAGTACCGGACAAAGTGTCCTATACCTTTGTGGATGCCGATGGCAAAGCCGTCCCGGCCGATCAGATTGTGACCATCGGCGGACAGAAATATGCCAAGGGCAAAGTGAAGGTTACACTTAGCGGCACAGTCGCTGCCCCTAACCAGATGTTCTCGGGCGTAAGACCTATTTCAGACGGAACTGCTTATACGAACCAGATTAGTAAAGCAGATGGAACGTACAGCTACTGGCGTGCTTTTGAGAGCAGCGGGTCAGCGGTTATTGCCATCTCGGATCTTCTGGGCAATGTGAACAAGGTTCCGGTGACCATTGCCGGACTTGATAACACAGCACCTGAGCTGACACTGAACAAGGAAACGGTAGGAATTGTCCAGAACAAGAAGGACTTTAACTTCCGTACCGATCTCGGGGGCTTCACCGTTTCCGATAATGTATCGGCAGCAGCGGACGTGAAGGTATCTGTCAGCGGGCTGGACCTGAGCAAGCTTGGACGCCAGCGGGTAGCGTACACGGCGGTTGACCAGGTAGGCAATGAGACGGTGGTCTATCAGGATGTGGTAGTCGTGAAGGACGGCGGATTGCTGGTCTTCGGTAATGACACCTTAATCTCGGCTTCTTCCGGCGAATCAGCATTGTTCAATACCAATACCATTACCTTCAAGGTATCCGGCTTCAATCTGATGAAGGTAGGCGGAGTAGACAAGGTCAATCAGGCAGGAACATTCGATATTCTGTATTACCCTGGTCTGTACCGTGAGGGACAGCTGAAGCTGGTCAAGCAGAAGCTGACCTATGCTGAACTGGTGAGCAGTAATTTCAAGGTTACCTTCCCGAAAACAGGCTGGTACACCATCGTGGTAAGAACCCAGGAGCGGGACCGCGAATTTGCCACCTTCTTTGTCGGCAATCTGAAATAGTTGAAACAAGAACAGGGGGAATACTTGGTGAAGTTGTTTAAACGCATTGTAGCGGTAATGCTCACCGTAATCCTGGTATTTCTGTCCACCTCCGAGAGCTTCCATGCTCTCGTTGAGGCGGCCAGCAGTACCAAGACAACCATGATCCAGAATGACTTTATTAAGGTTACCGTGGATAACGAGACCGGCCGCTACGGCATTCGTACCGTAGAAGGCCAGCCGATCCGCAAGAATGACAACAATGTAAACCTGCTGTTCCAGGGGGATGACCCGGAAACGTCGTTCACGACGTTCCGGATCGACGGAACGGATTATATTTACGGCAATAAATACAAGTTCGATGCCAGCCATTATTCAGAGACTACTGCACCCAAGGTAGTGGAGAATTCCAATGGCACCAAGCAGCTGGAGATGATCTGGAAGATTAAAGGCGTAGAGATCAAGCAGATTCTGATGCTCTACACCGACAGCAAGGATGCTGTCAATTCCGGTAATGTCAACATCCGCTATGAGGTGAATAACAAGAGCGGTGCGCAGGTGCAGATCGGCAGCCGGATTCTGCTTGATACCATGGTCGGCGGAAACGACGGGCCGCAGTTCCAGATTGGCACAGCGTACAAGTCGCCGCTGCAGGTGGAGCGGAAGCTGATCCATAATCCGGAGGATGATCCCGGAATTCCGGAAGAGGACAGAGCGTACTTCAAGATCCCTGCTTATTGGGTAATGCGCGACAAGCTGGATCTGACGAATCCCCAGGCAACCAATGTGGTGGCCTACGGCTTCAATAACTTTGCCGAACAGAACATTAATATTGTGGATGAGATGATTGTCGGCCATTGGAACGGCCTGGCGAATACGAAATGGGATTACCAGGTACATCCGAACCTGGACTTCACCAGAGATACCAATGATTTCGGAACGGCGGATTCTGCGGTTGCCTTCTACTGGAACCCGGAGAAGCTGGCACCGGGAGGCTTCCAGAGCTTCGAGACTGTATACGGACTCGGGGAGCTCACTGCTCCGGATAAAGTGTTCTCGATCCGTTATGTCGATCAGGTTCAGCAGCTCGCTACCGAGCCGGTTGAAGGCGGAGGCGTACCGACTAAATATGATAACAACGGTGTCTTCAACGTTATTGCCGAGGTAGAGAATCTGCAGGCCTACAATATGGAGCACTCCAAGATTGAAGTGGAGATGACGCTGGAGAGCGGGCTTAGCTTCGTCAGGCAGGATGAAAAAGGAAACGATGTCCTGGATGCGAACGGCAATCCTGTCCTGGAGAATACCCGCAGCAAAATGCTGGAGTTCAAAAAGTCAGCCACACCTGATGAAGCGGCCATGGGCATTGAGCCCAAGTACAAGCCGGGCGACGCAGTTACCGCCACCTTCCGCGTTCAGGCCAAAGGCAGACCTTGGCCGGTTACCCGGGAATATATGATCTCCGCGAGAAGCCCGGAGACACAAGGCAAGATTGAAGGCGTTGAGGATGAGGGCATCAAGGCGCAGTATGAATCCACACGCACTAACTTCATTTTGCTGCCGCCGGTAGGAGAAGCGACGGCGACATATGCCTACTCACTTGCACCGGCTGAGCTGTACAGCACAGATGTGAAATATCTGACAGTGAATCTGTCAAATATTGAAGCCTACAATACGGGCAATGCAACGACTGCACCGAACTTTGACCTGTACCTCAAGAATAAGGCAAACGGTAACCGGTATAAGGTCAATGTCCAGGACGCAGTGGTGATGCAGCCGACAGATGACGGATTCTCCGGCGCCATGCGGATTACGTACCGCGGCGGTGATCAGGTGGATTCAGGCGGCAATGTGGTGGAAGCCGGACTTGGGCCTGAATTGCCGCTTGGCGAGTATCAGGTGGAGATTGATTACAAAGGCGACGCCGGCGGGGATGAGGAAGTAGCGGCTCTGTATGATATTACGACTCCGCAGTCCTTCCTGGTCACCGACAATAACGATACGCGAATCCGTGAGGCCGGAGTGATGGCGGTCTATAAGGAAGCTGTAGATATTAGCGGCCTTGCGAACGGAGCCTCTGTGAAGGATGAGCTGCTGGATCAGTTGAATTCTCTGTTCCCGGGCAAGCCTTTCAAGGACGGTTCGTTCCTGTACTCGGCTGTGACCGAGTATAAGAAGACCAAAGCGTTGTTCGGCGCAGCGAGCAAAGCGGTTGATCCGAAATTCGATATCAGCGAATTCATGGATGATGAAGCGCTGAAAGAGACTCCAATGTATGCTTACAAGCTGTTTGCTACAGAAGAGGACTTCGAGGAATTCAAGGAAGAAGCGGAAGCCAAGGACCCGGAATTCGACCGTGAGGTTCTGGTGACTGTCCGCGGTATGATCAAGCAGGTGGGCACTGGTGCTGAAGAGCAGGTTATCGTAGATACCAAGACAGAACCGGCAATTATTAATGATGCTGTAGCTTATACAGGTAAAGATCTGACTTTTGTACGCGGTAAGCTGGATATCTTCGGAAACACCCTTCCGGGTGATCTGCCCTTCCTGGATACCTTGTTTGTCAAGGGTGAGGGAACGCTGAGCGTAGCGAGCAGCGGGTTTGTCTTCCATAAGGGCGAATGGACCCTCGACTTCTTCAACGGCTTCAACAAGTCGCTTGGAGAAGAAGACTTCGATCCGGAGAAGGAAAAAGAAGAAGAAGATAAAGACGATGATGACGATAAGAAAGATGAGAAAGGTAATGACGGCAATCCGGAAGACGATACACAGAACGGCAGCTTGAAGTGGGCGGTCGGCGGCGTAGGCGACAGATTGAATCCGCTGCGCCAGATCATGATTGAGGATGTGTACTTTAACAAGCAGTCTCTGTTCGGGGCACCAAGCTTCTCGATTGACGGTTTTGGCTTCTCCTTCAATGATTTCATTCTGAGAGAGAACGGGATTTCCTTCGGCGGATCGTTGTCCCTGAAGATCATTAACTCCGAAATCAAGAATGTCATCTTCAACAGTGCCGGCTTCTATGGCGTCGATGCCTCCCTGGGCTTCGATCTCAATCAGGAGATGGGCTTGTTCGGACCGGATAAGAAGAAGGACGCGGATAAGAAAAAAGGTCCAGACGCTCCAAGCGGCAAGGTAACGATTAAGCATGCTGTGCAGGGTGGTGGCGTAGGCAATGAATATGGCCTGGAGTTCGCGGCGCAGCTGAAGAATATGATGGGTGTAGAGATTGAATTCTCGCTCAAGAAGGTAAAAGACGGCCGGATTCTCCCGGATGTCATTGCCTTCGGGGCAGAGCTTCCGCAACCGGGTATCCTGGTCACAGGTGCAACTTACCTGACCGCCGTGCGGGGTGCAGTACGTGAACTGGCGGACACCATTGCCGGCGGCACGGCAGAAGACCCGTTCCCGTTGACAATTCAAGCAGGTGTGGGCATGAGGTTCGGGATTGCCCCGGCGTATTTCTTCGGTGATGTGGACCTGACAGTGAAACGTACCGGCCTTAAGATCGAAGGCAAGCTGGATTTCGCCGCCAAAGCCGATGCGGAGAAAGACGACCGGCTTCCAATGCTGACCAAAGCGCTGCTCGAAGCGCAGTGGGTAACCCCATGGTTCGTGCGCGTTGAAGCAGAGATGGATATCGGCGGATGGGACATCATCATCGGGAAGGCGGGGATCTTCGTCGGACAAAATCTGGAGAAGAACCGCACTGATTTTGAAGGCTACATCAGCTCGAAGGTGCAGATTCCGAACGATGTACCGGTGGTCGGCGGTATGCCGCTGTCCAGTATGTTCCTTGGGGTCAACAATGACAAGGTCTGGGGCAGCATCGGTATTCTGTTCATCTCCCTCGGCATCACCTATTACTGGAGTGGAGGCATTGAATTCGGTACCTCTACAGACCAGCTGCCGGAAGGCATGATCCATCTGGTAGTGGATGATCCTGAGCTTGGACCGCGCCTGATGGTGATTGGTGCAGGTGTGCAGACGCTGGCAACGTCCAAGGTAGCTACCGAGGATGAGAACCAGGAAATTATCTACCGTGAGGTAGAAGAGGGCGTTAAATATGTTGAGAACGGATCGGTTAATGTCGGCGTAGGCGGCATTACGGTCAAGAACGGCGGCAGAATCCATGAGATTCCGATGGACGGCGTAGCCGGCAATGCCATTATTGAAATGGAGTACAGCAGCAAGGAAATGCCGGAATTCAAGCTGCAGGATGCGTCAGGCAAGAATTATCCGGTGAAATTCGACAACACGAATACTGATCCTACGGCAAATGCTTTTACACAATATATTCCTGCAAGCTTCAAATCTGGAGATAAATCCAGACTGAACGATGAAGTGGATATTCGCAGAGCTTATATCATTATTCCTGAGAATGAAGCCACCAAAGGCGGAACTTGGAAGCTGACAGCCGTCTCGGCGGTTGACACCAAGCTGCTCAACGTCCCTACCCTGCCTACGCTGAATGAAGTCAGCCTGGCGAAGGACAGCTCGGATGCGAATAAGTTCACAGCCTCCTGGAAAGTAGCCAACGCAGCCGAAGGCGATACTGTGAACCTGTATCTGGCTGAGGATGCAGTTACGAACCGCAAGGAAATGCTGAATGGCCAAGAAATTCTGCAGACGGGTGATCCGGGCATGCTGATTGCCAAGGATGTGCCGGTCGGCGCAGGCGGCTCGGTCAGCGGCGGAATCACCAGCGGCAGCAAAGTAATTGATGTCACCAATGTAACATTGATGGGCAACCCCGAGGATATCCGCGGATTGCTCAGACAAGGCAACTATTACCTGCGGGCCGAGCTGAAATCCAGCTCGAACTTTGGGACGAAGACATCACCGCAGCGCTTTGAAATCATTGATCCGCTTGCACCGCAGAGTGTCAGTGAGGTCAAGGTTGAGCCTGCCGGCAACGGTTTGTTCTCGCTCTCCTTCAAGCCGGGAGCGAAGAAATCGGGTCAGGGCGGCTTCGAGCATAGCTACGTGGTCGATGCGAAGCTGGATGATGGCAGCAAACTGAGTGAATATGCTCCGTTTGGAGAGCTTTTGTATACCGAGCAGGAGCTTAAGCCTTACTGGAATGCGTCCACAGGCAAATACGAAGGTCTGTTGATCGGCGGCTGGAAGGCTGTAACTACAACAGATGAAGTCTACAAGGGCAGCCTTGAAGGCACAGTGCTTGATCTGAGCAAGGTGAAATACGTCGGTCTTCAAGAGAATAAGAACTACGTCATCGGCGTTACTTCCGCAACGGTTCCAACCGAGGATGCCGACAAGCATCAGAACTATCATTATGCCGAGCGGCGGGACAGCAGCAGCACCTTGCTGCCGGTTCCTAGTCTGCCGAAGCTGACCTTAACCAGCACATCAGGCACAGTAGACGATAAATCCGGCAACTACGTGAACCTGTTGACGAATGAAACGAAGCAGAAGCTGACGCTCTCTTCAAGCCAGTCCAATGTGACGGTGGAAGCTTTCTATGCTGACAAATCCATTGCGACAGTAGCTCTGAAGAACAAGGCAGATGGCACAAGCGAAGGTATTCTCAATCTCGACCAGTTCCAGACGGACGGACCGTTCGCTCTCGAACTGAGAGCCAGAAACACAGTGACTAAGGACATCTCGGTAACCATGCTGTATATGACTGTGGATACCATCGCACCGGTGCTGTATCTCACAGAGCCGGTTACGGGTGAACGGACGGCGAACGGTGAGATTCGTGTAGCAGGAACTACAACTACAGGAACCAAGCTGAGCGCAGTGTATACCGTGAGCCAGTTACAGCCGGATGGGAAATACAAGGATGTTGAGATTCCGGCTTCACTTTCAGTGGACCCATTAACCGGTGATTTCAACGGAACCGTGAAGATTAACTCGGCTGACCCTTCCGTCGCCCTCAGCATTGTGGCTAAGGACGAGGCGGGCAATCAGAATACAGCGGTTGTGGATATTACGAATGCCGGCTTCAAAGTACCGGTTGCCCTGGTTCTGAAGGGCGCAGAGACGCTGACGCCGGGTGCGGCAGGCCAAATTCAGGCCTATCTCAAGGTGTCGGATGGCAAGGATGATAACGGCAAGCCGAAATTCAAGGATGAGCCGATTACCGGCAAGGATCTGGCTAATCTGACTTATGAAATTGCCGTAGGCGATGCAGTATCCCTGTCGGCACAAGGCAATGTTACTGCACTGGCTACAGGCTCCAGTCTGATTGAAGCCGAGTACAAGGTGTCTGAGGGTGTTACGCTCAAGGGCATGGCGGTGACGACTGTAGCTGTACCGGAACCGAGTGAACTCGGTACTGTACAAGCCGTATCCTCTGCGATTAGCGGAGACAGCAACCACACGAAGATTACGGTGACTTCCGCCGGGGATATGACCGGACAGCAGATCGCTTACAAGGTCTTCTCGTCCAATCCGGCAGAACTGAAATTTAATGACAATGTAAGCTCATGGAGTCTGCTTCCGCTTGATGGTATCGTGACCGCTCATCCGGGTGCCATCGTCGTGCTGGCTAAGCGTACCTCCCTGGACAAGCTGGTTAAGGCTTCCGGTAGCGTTCCTGTATCAGTCTGGACCAGCAGCGGTTCAGGCGGTGGCGGCGGTGCTGGCGGCGGAGGCGGTGGTGCCGTACCGGGAGTTGTTGAAGAACAAGCGCCGGAACAGGCCGCCGAGGTTACCGTCAACGGCCAGGCCGTGAAGACAGAGTGGAATGGACTTACAGCCATCGTACACATTACGGATAAAGAAGCTGCGGCTGGCAGTGACCTCACGGTAAGCTCCACCGATCCGAATGCCAAAGCATTCAGTATCCGTGTAGACCAGAGCGTGGTTCAGCAGCAGCTGACCGCGAAGAAGAAGATTGTGATTGAGGTTCCTATGGGACAATTGGTGATTGCACCTGAGAATCTTGCAGGTGTAACAGCAGGACTTACCATCGGTATTGGTGCCAACAGTGCTGCCGATCAGCAGGCCATGAAGGCTGTTGCCGACCAGCAAGGCTTCACCCTGATGGGGGCTGGACAAGGTGCAACAGTTACCGTGAACCTGCCGCAGGCCAGCTGGACTCCGGCACTCGCCGCCAAGATCGCGATTCCTGCGCCGCTTGCGGCCAAGGAGATTACGGCCATGGTGCTTAAGGACAAAGACGGCAACTGGACAACAGTACCTTGGAAGCTGGACAGCAGCGGCACAGCAGTCCATGTGCAGCTGACCGGAGAAGGCAGCCTCTTCTTCATCCGCAACCAGAAGACCTTCAAGGATATGCCTTCAGGCTGGGGTAAGGAAGGCATTGCGGCTGCATCCGCCAAGCTGTTCGTTATGGGTAAGTCAGCGGAACTCTTCGATCCGGCCGGTAAAGTGACCAGAGCAGAGTATCCGACCATCCTGCTGCGTGTTACAGGTCTGATGAACAAGCAGGCAGCTTCTGCAGGCTTCAGTGATGTCAGCAGCAGCAGCTGGTATAACCGCAGCGTCTCCATTGCCGCAGAACTGGGTATTGTCACTGGTCTTGAAGGCGGCAAGTATGCGCCTAAGGATACGCTGACACGGGTGGAAGCGATGACGATGCTGGGCAGATTGCTGAATCAGGTTAATCCGGGCAGTGAGCTGAGCGAGAGTGAAGTCACCTCGATCCTCGCTGGTTTCACTGACAAGGACAAGGTTCCGGCATGGGCAAGACAAGCAGTGGCAATGAGCATCAAGAACGGCATTATCCTCGGAGAAGGCAACAAGGTGAATCCGTCCAGTCCGCTTACGCGTGAACAGGCGGCAGCCATTGCCATCCGGCTTGATCAGTTCATTACAGCCAAGCAATAACAAGGATGTGCCCGTTCGCTTGTAAGCGGGCGGGCACACTCTGCTGGGAGTTCCCCAATCACAATACTATTCAGGTGGTGTCAACATGGCTTTGAAGCGAAAATCATGGATAGGTTATCTAATAGCACTGGCGGTCATTGTCGTTGCCGCAGTGGCCGGAGGCATCATGGCCAAGGCTGATCCGCAGACCTGGGACAGCACAGCCGAGACCAGTTGGTATGTGCCAACGAACGATACCTTCCAAATTAAGACTGCTGAAGAGCTGGCAGGTGTAGCCAAGCTCGTGAATGAAGGCAACGTAAACGGACTCAGCGGGAAAATTCTGGAGATTACGAATGACCTGGATCTCTCTGCTTACCAATGGGTGCCGATCGGTACAGCCGAGCATCCCTTCCGGGGAACCTTAATCACGGAAGGCGGGTTAATCAAGAAGATTAACGGGCTGAATGTAGTTGCGAACCGGTCTTACCAGGGTCTGGTAGGGAACATGGTAGGCGGTACAGTAGGCGGGCTGATTTTTGAATCTGGCACCATCTCTGTGACCGGAGTAACCTATGATGTCTATGCCGGCTCTGCCGTAGGTAAAATGAGCGGCAGCAGCATTGTGTTTGACATTACCAACCAGATCAATATCACTTCGGACGCTTCTCCATACCACTCGTACACGGGCGGTATAGTCGGGATGGGCGAAGGGATGATCTCGAACTCAATCAATAATGGAACCGTTACAGCGTATGGTTCAGCCGATGTGGGCGGAATTATGGGCTATGGCGACTCCAGAGGCATCATCATCAAAAAAATAGTCAATAATGGTGCGGTTCTTGCCCAGGGGACGGACAGCTCCGTGCTCACCGCAGGCGGGATTGCGGGGCACACCACAGGACTTCTTAGTCTAAATGATGAAGATACACCAATCATTAATACGGCTCCTGTCACCATTGCCGGAGGGAATCAGGTTGCGGCAGGCGGGATTGTCGGCAAAGTAGACAACACCGTCGTGTTCTCCAACATGACTACCAATAATGGTGCAATTACCGTTAATGCAGCAGCGGCTGTGAACTCGGCAGCCGGGGCGCTGGTTGGCGCGACAGGCACTGTAGCAAGCGAAGCGGTTTCCATCACGTTTGTGAATACAGCGCCGGTTACCAATAACGGCGGCAAGAACGTATATACCGGCGGGATTGCCGGATATACCGGCAGTAAGTTCACCTGGACGCAGCCTTATACGAATACACAAAAGATTACCGCAACAGGCGCAGAGAATGTAGCTACCGGCGGATTCGTTGGATACGCCGCAGGCGGGCTGGTGACCAGCAATGCTGCGGCAGGCGTATTCGAGAATAAAGAGCTGATCTCGGTTAACGGCGGTAAAGCCGTCTACACCGGCGGAATTGCCGGTTACGATGCAGGCGGTAACATTACTCAGACCTCTTCCACCGGCGAGCTGAAGGTTAAAGGGACTGCCAATGTATACACCGGCGGTACTGTGGGTTACGAAATCGGCGGAATCGTTGCATCTTCAGTGACCGGCAAGACGGAAGGGGATCATCTGAGCATCACTTCCGATGGCACCATCGGCGGAATCGCCGGTTATCTGGAAGGAACCTTGACTAATTCTTCTATTAAATATGCTACGCTGCAGGTTACTTCGGCTGGCGGGGTTATCGGCGGGATTGCCGGTAACGCACAGGGTACAGTAAGCGGAGTAGCTGCCGGAGATGCTGAATCGGCAGGCTACGGCACTTTGGTGCTTCAGGCTGCAGCAGCGGATGCGGCAGACGGGCAGGACAATATCACATTCGGCGGACTAGTGGGTGTGAACACCAAGCCGCTGACACTGACCGGCGGTGAAGCCTCGCGGATCAGCTTCCTGAATGAAGCCGGAAGAAGCGGGTATACCATCGGCGGCGCCGCAGGCAAGCTGACGGCGGATGCGGTCATCGGATCTGCAGCCGTGCCTGTGCAAGTGCAGGATATCCGCACAGAGCTGAAGGCTGATAAGGTAAGCTTCGGCGGCGGTGCAGGGCATAATTCGGCTGCCCAGTTCAACGGGCACACGAATCGTATCGAGATTAAGGCTACAGGCGCTACGGTAAAAGCCGGCGGCATGTTCGGTGAGAACCATTCAGCCGCAGCCTCCCCGTTCAATCATGCGGAGAATGTAGCCATCACCGCGAGTGGTGCAGATAACCAGCTTGGCGGGAATACCGGCTTCAATGCCGGACAGCTGGTGAATGCTACCGTAACTCAGCTGTCTATTGAAGCCAGCGGTGTGCGTGCTGAAGCGGGCGGGATTGCCGGACATTCAGAAGGGACGGAGACTCCTGCCGCACGTGCAGGCATTACATCCGCTGTGCTGAATGTTCCCGGGTCGGACCCGATGATTACACTGACAGCGGCGGATGCCAAAGCAGGAGCTATCGTTGGAGCAGCGGCAACAACAGATATTACAACCCCGGAAGTGAACGCCGAAGATGGCGCTCTGATGCTCATTCAGGCGCAAGCGGCGAAGCCGTCTGTCGGCGGCTTGGCAGGTACCCTTACGAACAGCAGCATCAGCAGTGACAGCAAAGCGGTCAATGTGGAGAATATGCTGATTCTGGCAGGACCAGCGGCTACAGACGCCTATGTTGGCGGGATTGTAGGCTACAATGAGTCCTCCAGGCTGGAACGTCTGGTAGGTTCAGCGGTGAGTCTGACCCTTAATGCACCACGCGCTACTGCAGGCGGGGTGGCCGGATATAACCACGGCAGTGCTACAGGTATTATTGTGGACACTTATATCAGCGGTCTGAATCTGAAGGCTAACAACGGTGCAGTGTCCTCGTATGCCGGGGGGATTGTGGGCCTCAATGCGGCTCAGAGTATTGATCCGGTACTGAATCCTGTGACCTCGGTCAGCACGATTCAGAATACCCGGACACTGGGTACAGTCTCAGCGACTTCCGCCAATGCCATTGTGGGCGGTATGGTTGGTGAGAACCGCACGCTGATTGCCAACAACAGCATTACGGACAAGATCTCAGTGATCTCAAGAGGCAATTCCTCCATCATCGGCGGTCTCGCCGGTGTGAATACAGCATCAGGAACACTCTACTATACGTATTCCAATGCGAACCTCACCATTGAAGGAACAGGTACACATGCCGGGGGATTAGCAGGCAGCAATGCCGGTGCAGTCATTGGCTCTTATGTAGATATTGATGTGACGGGCGATGCTAAAGGAACGTCAAGCGGTTCGGTCTACTTAGGCGGACTGATCGGCAGAAATACAGCCGGTACGGTGGAGCAATCGTATTCTGTCTCCAAGGTTACGGCGAAGAACGTTTATACCATTGTCGGCGGTCTGATCGGCGAGCTGTCCGGCGGGGCAGTCAAGAACTCTTATGTGGCGAAAAGCGTTAATGCCGCAGAAAACAATTCTTATGCCGGCGGCTTCGTTGGCCGAATTACAAACGGTAAAATAACCAATGTATACTCAGCGGCAGAGGTTAATGTACCGGCAGATAAGACTGCTTATGCCGGAGGCTTCGCCGGACGTTACGATAATGCAAGTAAAGAGCTGCTCTATAAATCCTACTATATTAAAGACGAAGGCTTGAACATCAACCGCGACCTGCCTGACTTCGCAGAGGGCAATCACCGCTGGCTGAATGTGCATGTCCGGCTGACTACCATTCTGTCGGAGACACTGAAGGACAGAACAGTATTCCCGGGATTGTCGGGCTGGGATTTTGAGGGAGCCTGGAAATACGGCTCACTGAGCGCGGCATACCGTTACCCTGAAGTCAACCGCATTGCCAACACAGGCGGCGGAGACAACGGCAATAACGTGAATGCCAATATCAACTGGTACACGAAGGATAAGGATGCAATCGGCTTCGAGATCACCTCGGAGGCTGAGCTGGCCGGTCTGGCGGGAATTGTCAACGGCACCATTGCCGGTGTAGAGCAATTCAGCTTTAAGGACAGAGCCGTGACCGTGATGAATCCGATTCATATCCAATCCAAGCAATGGGTGCCTATCGGTGATAAAGAAGCCAATCCTTTTGAAGGAACATTCGACGGGAAAAGCCAGCTGATCGATGGTCTGACTCTGCAGCCGGTCTATACACATTCCGGACTGTTCGGAATCATTGGAGCGAATGCTACAGTGCAGAACATGAATCTGGAGCCGCTCACGGTTGCCGGCAACGGCTACACCGGTGTGCTGGCCGGGACGAATCTGGGGACCGTCAAGAATGTGGACCTTAAGCTGCTTGGCGGTGTGAAGGTCAGCGGCGGTATTGTCGGCGGTATCATCGGCCAGAACTCAGGCAGTGTTGACGGCCTGCAGCTTACGCTGGACGGCGGAAGCCGGATTGAGACGGTGGCTGAAGGCGGCATCGCCGGCGGTCTTATCGGCGACAACACAGCGGATATTACAGCTGAGACCTATGTCATCCACGATAAGGACGGCAGCATCGGCAGCGCAGCTGACCATGCCATCATTGGCGGAATTATCGGGGTGCAGAATGGTAATGTGACAGGTCTGGCCCTTGAGGTGAATTCAAGATACCGGATCTCCTCCACAGGAATGGAAGCCACTGTTGGCGGACTGGTTGGTCAATTCCAGTCCGGCGAGGCACAGGATCTGACGGTAAGCTTTGCAGACGGAACCCTGGAGGCACGGGGGCTTGACTCCATCCTGGGCGGAGCGATCGGGCAGTCTGATGAAGGAAACCATATTCAGAACGTGACAGTAACCGGTCCTGGAAGCGGCGTACAGCTGACAGCCAATGGTACGGCTGGTGGTGTTGTGGGCCTGAAGGAAGGCAACCTCCGCGGAATGCTGGTCCGTTCTGTGGATAACGGCAGCAGCTTCGATATTGAACATGCAGCAGTGTCAGGCGTGAAGCTGGCTACGACCGGCGATAGCCTGAAGGCTGTGCTCGGCGGGATTGCCGGATCGGCTGTCCGTACAGCGATCAACGATGCCAGGTTCCAAGCATCCCTTGAGGCTGCCGGTGAAGTAATCACTGCCGGAGGTATTGTTGGCGTAAGCGATAATTCCATCATCTACCATGCCGATTCGTCACCTGTGCTTCAAGCTTCGGCGAAGAGCGGTGAGGTTGCGGCCGGCGGGATCGCCGGAACGATCTCAGCAGACGATATCGATCAGGGCTTTGACTTTGGCAAGGCGTACCCGCTGTATAAGGGGATTTACATCGCCAAGGTTCATAACGGCCAGATTACAGTTACCGGAACAGACCATCGTGCTGACCTCTATGCGGGCGGTCTGACCGGCAAGAATACGGATGCCTCCATCTACAGCTCCGAAGTATCCTCCGGTCTGAAGGTAACCGGCGGCAATACAGTGAGCGCAGGCGGAGTTGCCGGATACAGCAATGGCATCATTGTGGATACCATTGTCAGAAGCGGTGTGAACGCGGATAACAGCAGAGTGATCAACGCCGGAGGTCTTGTCGGCTGGGGAGACGGCGGCGAGATTCATTACAGCAAGGTGATCTCCGGCTCAGGCGAGTCCATCACAGTCGGCTCAGCGGTTACATTGGGTGAAGCGGTACCGGCGACACGCGCCGGCGGGGTGATCGGTATGGCCGATCATCTCCTGATTACGAATACCCATGCCGATATTCCGGTAGTGATTACAGATACCAATCAGGATAATACAATCTATGCAGGCGGCTTTGCCGGACTCCTGGGTGAGAACGGTACGCTTGCCGGACAGATTCAGAAGTCCTATGCCACAGGCAAGCTGAATGTCAGCGGCAGATTAGGCTCTTATGTCGGCGGCTTCGCCGGCTCTGTAGATCATTATTCGATCACGGATTCCTATGCCTCCGGGGACATCAGCAATACCGGCTTCGACACACGCAGCGGCGGGTTCGCTGCCTCCGTGGAGAGAAGCGGCAGCATTAGCAAGTCTTACGCTTTGCAGAATAAGCTGTCTACCGTCGGAGTGAAGTCTTCGACCCGCTCCTATAACGGCGGCTTCGCCGGTTATAATGACGGAACGTTGACCAGTGTATATGCGAATGTACCGCAGATTAGCGTGGCGGTTGCAGGGGACAATGTCTCCAAAGGCGCACTGGTCGGTTATAACTTCCGGGACGGTAAAATCATTAGTTCATCCTACACAGGCACATTGGCTGCTGTAGGCCGCAATACAGGTACAGCTCCAGCTGCCGTAAGTACAGCAGCGGTTGATCCGCTGAGCTCGGGACTGTGGAGTATCGATTATGATACCAGCTTCCTGAACGATCTGACGGATGCCACGATTACAGTAGAGACTCCGCTGCAGCTCGCGGGGGCAGTCATGTTCTATAACGAGACAGGCCTGAATTATTACAAGCTGTTCAACCGAACGGCTGACGGCAAGCCGGAGCTGGCAACGATCCAGCTCGGGGCGGATATCGGTCTTGACGGCCGCTTCTGGACTGCGTTCGACAGCTTTACAGGCGTGTTCGACGGCCAAGGCCATACGGTCAGCGGACTGTCTCTGAAGTCCTCCGGCCAGCAGACTGCCGGATTCATCAAGGATAACCGTGGCCAGCTCCTGAATGTGAGCTTTACCGGAGCGGATATCTCCGGCGCAGTGAATGCAGGTATCGCTGCCGGGATCAACCACACTGGTGCAGTGATCCGGAATGTGAAGGTCAGCGGCTCCGTGGCGGGAAGTGCTGCCGCAGGCGGAGTGGCAGGCGTGAATCAGGGCACTCTGGAGAAGGTCACGAATGAAGGGGTGACCCTTACCGGGGCAGGCCGGATTGGCGGAATTGCCGGACAGAACGCCGGAGTGATTCACCAAGCTGTGTCGAAGGGCAATATTGATGTTACGGCACTGGCTGCCGGCGGAATTGCCGGTGAGAACAGTGCGGAAGGCACCATTACTGAATCGGTTGCCTACGGCGATATCCGTGTGGCTTCGGCCCAGGCGATTGCCGGCGGAATCAGCGGCCTGAATGCGGGCGAGATCAAGAACAGCTACTCTGCCGCTACAGTTCTTGCAGAAGGCGTATCTACCGCATGGGCGGGCGGTATTGCCGGTCTGGCGGAGAGCGGGTCGATTACTTCTTCCCTGAATACCGGAGAAGTGAAGGCTGGAGTGAAGGGCAAAATTCAACCGCTGCAGGCCTTCTTCGGAGGGATTGCCGGACAGAAATCGGATAATGCCACAATCAGCCAGTCCTTGTTCAACAGACAAATGCTGAAGAATAATATTGCGTACTACAACCTGAACGGCCAGGCAGTGGCCGGCAACAACAGCGGTGCCACGGGACTTCTCGGCACAGAGCTGACCGGCGCGAATCTGCCGGCAGGCCTGGATGCCGGAATCTGGGCAGCCAAGAACACATTCTATCCGGTCCTTCTGGCCTTTAACGGAACAGACGAAGGGACGCTTGCTTCAGCCGCAGTCATCCTGAACCCGCAGGATCTGATTAACCGCGTGGGTTCGGCATTCCACTTGAGCAGCGGCGGAGCACTCTCCTGGAGCGCTGATCCGGCGAAGGCTGAAGTAAACGGCAATATCGGCAGTCTGAAATCAGACGGCAGCGCAATACTGAAGGCAACCGCCGGAGGACAGAGCAGAAGTATTGCGGTCAATACAGCACCACTGCGTTACCCAAGCTCGGCAGCTGTGCCTACTGCGACACCTGCAGAGAAGACCTTCACCAGTGAGGTAAAGGTGGAGCTGGCAACAAGCGAGCAGGGAGGAACGGTCTACTATACACTGGACGGTACAACACCTACGGAGACTTCGCTGGTGTACAGCGGACCCATCGTTCTTACGAAGGACACTACAGTCCAAGCGATTACGATTGCAACCGGCAAAGAGTACAGCCCGGTTGCAGCCTGGACCTGGACGCTAGTAGTCCCTAATAATCCGAACCCTGGCACCGGCGGTGGCGGAGGAGGCGGCGGTGGTGGCGGTACGATTGCTCCGCTTCCAAGCCCGACACCTGCCCCGGCAGCTCCTGCGATCACAGCAGTTGCAGGTACAACCACGGTGAATGGAGACAGTGAAGCGCCGGTCAAGATTGCCAAGAACAGCAAGCTGAAGCTGACAGCTCCTGAAGGGCAGACGATCTACTACACAACAGACGGCAGCGAACCGACTACCAAGAGTACGAAATACACCGGTGAGCTGCTGATCACCAAGAGTATGACGGTCAAAGCCATCACGGACAAAGACCCGAAAGTCATTACCATCGAATACGTGGTGGAGAATGCCAAGTATAACCTGAAGAGCAATAGCGGAGAGATCAAGTATATTGCGGCTTATCCGGATGGCCTGTTCCTGCCGAACGCAGCCATTACCCGGTATGAGCTGATCCAGTCGCTTGCCCCGCTGCTCGATATGGAAGAAGTGAATGTAGGCAATCTGTTCAATGATGTCAATGCCGAAAATGAAGCCCTGACCGGATTCTTCGCATCGGCCGGTATTATTGAAGGCTTCCCGGATGGCGGATTCGGCGGAACGAAGGGCTTGACCAGAGCCGAGTTCTCCAAAATCATGACAACCGTACTGAAGCTTGATGTCACTGAGACAGGCGTAACGAAGCAGAAGGATCTGCAGGGACACTGGGCAGAGAAATATGTCAACGCCCTGTCCAAAGCGGGTTATGTGCAAGGCTTCCCTGACGGAACCTTCAAGCCGGGAACACCGATTACCCGGGCGCAGGCGGTAGTGCTGATCAACCGGATTGCCGGCACGAAGAAGCTGACGGTAACGGCTGTACGGTTCAAGGATGTTCCGGCAACCCACTGGGCTTACAAGGACATCATGTCGGCTGTGAAATAACAGAAATTCATAGGTAAAGGAGCAACGCGGATGAAAACAAAGCTGCTTGCCGTGAGCCTGATCTTCTCGCTGATCGTAGCGGTGCTCTTCAATGAGGGTACGACCAGTGCTGATACGCCAGGCGTATATAATGCCGAGCAGAGCTACGCCATGGCGAGTGAAGCGATCTTCTATCTGCGGGTGCTGAAAAGCGACGGTACCGCAAGTTCCACCGGGACAGGAATCATCCTGTCCCCGGCCGGAACGGCAGCAACGGCGTATCACGTGGTTAAAGGTGGACAGCGCTTCGAAGGCATCATGGCAGACGGAACGGTCATCAGTCCGATCAAGGTCACAAGGTTCGATGAGCTTAAGGATGTTGCCGTCCTGGAGCTGCCCAGTCCGGCGGCGATGAAGCAGAAGGGCAATGCCTATAATTATCTGCCGCTGCGCAAGGACAAGCTGAAGCACGGTGAGGCCGTATACGCCCTGGGCTATCCGCTCAAGAATACCGCGATCATCACAGAGGGCATTGTCAACACGCCGGCGGCCGAGATCAACGGCAGAAGCAGGATTCTGACCTCGGCCCAGATCGCCAGCGGCATGTCAGGCGGGCCGTTGCTGGATGCCCGCGGCGAGCTTGCCGGGATCATCTCCGGCTCGCTGCGGACGATGAACAATATCCATCTGGTAGTGAACACGGAGGATCTGCGCAGCCTGCTGCCTGCATCCTTCCAGTAAAATTATGAACTGTAGCTGTCCCACTGGCGTTTGCTCAGCAAGCGCAGGGACAGCACTTTTTTTAGACAAAAGCCTGAAAGATGTACACGGCAAGTTCCCTTATGGAAGGAGGAGAAACCCAGATGATCAAGGCATACCTGCTGGATGTGAACCAAAAGGATCTCCATACGCTGTCTTCCATGCTGCAGCACACAGGCAAGGTAAATGTAATCGGCATGTCGGCTTGTCCCCGGGATGTGGTGGATCAGATTATTCTGCTGGAGCCCGATGTGCTGTTCCTGGATCTGCAGCTGCCCGGCCAGCAGGGGATTGTGGTAGCCGAACTGGTGAAGAGGAAGCTTCCGGCAATTCAGATTGTGGTGGTCACCGAGAATAAGCAGCATGCCCTCTGGGCCTTCGACCATAACATTGTCGATTATGTGCTGAAGCCGCTGGAGGCGGCCCGGCTGGGCCAGTCGGTGGAACGGCTGCGCAAGGGCAGCTGAAAGCGGAAAGCGGGATGCCGTAAGCCGCTCCTCCGTGGTACAATGGACGGACAAGCAGAAAGGATGGGTGAGTACCGTTGAAGTATGATTTTAACCGTATCATTGACCGCCGCAATACCCGTTCCTACAAATGGGATCAATCCGAGAAGCTGTTCGGGGATAAGGATATTCTCCCGCTGTGGGTAGCCGACATGGACTTCGAGAGTCCGCCGGCCGTACAGGAAGCCATTCTGCGCCGGGTGCAGGAAGGTATCTACGGCTACAGTGTGGGTGGCGATTCTTACAAAGAGGCAATTGCGGGCTGGTACCGCAGACGCCACGACTGGGAGATTCAGAAGGATTGGATCTCGGACTCTCCGGGAATTGTCACCTCGCTCAGCCTGTCTGTGGAGCTGTTCAGCCAGCCGGGCGATCAGGTGATCCTGCAGTCGCCGGTATATTATCCGTTCTATGATGTGATCCGCATGAATGACCGCAAGGTGGCGGCGAATCCGCTGAAGCTGGAAGACGGGCATTACGTGATGGACTATGTACAGCTGGAGGAGCTGATGGCCGGAGGCGCGAAGCTGCTGCTGCTGTGTAATCCGCATAATCCGGGCGGCAGAGTGTGGGAGCGCGAAGAGCTGCTGCGTCTGGGCGAGCTGTGCCTGCGGTACGGGGTAACGGTGATCTCGGATGAGATTCACTGCGATATGATTATGCCCGGACACAAGCATATTCCGTTCGCCTCGCTGTCACCGGAGCTGTCAGACATTACGCTGACCACATTGGCTGCTACCAAAACCTTCAATCTGCCGGGACTGCAGACTTCTTATATCGTAACCTCGAACCCGGAGCTGAAGCGGAGGTTCGATTACAAGATTAAGACGCTCAGCCTGCATATGTCGCCGTTCTTCTCACCGGAGGCGGTCGAGGCCGCTTATAATGAAGGCGATGAATGGCTCGATGAGCTGATTCTGCACATTCACGGCAATGCTGACTACGCCATCTCCTACCTTGCCGAGCATCTTCCGCAGGTGAAGCCGATGCAGCCGGAAGCCACCTATCTGCTGTGGATCGACTGCCGCGCCCTCGGCCTGGATTCAGACGGGCTTAAGCAGCTGATGTACCGCGAAGCCAAGGTTGCGTTCAACGAAGGTTCCGTCTTCGGAGCGGAAGGCCAAGGCTATCTGCGGATCAATCTCGCCTGCCCGCGTTCTCTGCTGGCTGAAGCGCTGGAGCGGTTCGTCCGGGCTGCTGCCGCTTATGTGAAATAAATATAGCTTGCATGTAATCTTTACTGCCGTTATCCTCTTGAACCTTATGTTCGGAGGGAGCGGCTTTTTTTGCGGCATAACATATGAAAATACATTACAATTCAAAAAGTGTAATACCTAAATTTGAAGCTTGATGTTATAATAATCGACATAATATGCGGTTTTGACTTATTTTTTGACAAGAATTTCATGAGGAGTCATGTATTCTTACATTGATAGGATTGAAAAAGGAGGGGCACTAGCCATGCGGATTAGGAAGTGGCCGGAACAGCAGCATCTGTTCATGCGTTTGATGATACCCTATATTTCATTCATGGTTTTTGCTTTGTGTCTTGGAGGACTCTTTTATAAGCTGACCTACGATGTTGTCAAAGATGAAGTGACCGGCAGCAACATGCAGCTTCTGGAGCAGGTCAAGGAGACGATGGATATCCGGTTATCCGAGATTAACACGATTGCCCTGCAGCTGCTTAACGATCCGATGGTGCAGAGCTTTGCGCGTGTCAGTGATCCGTTCAGCAGCACCAGAACCTACAAGGTTCTGGAGACCCAGAAGAACCTCTACAGCTATAATACCTCGAACAATTTCGTGCTGGATTACTATCTGATTTTTAAGAACAGCAATTTGGCCTTATCCTCCAATTCCACTTATGAGCTTCCCGCGTTCTATAATTATGTGCTCTCCAGTGCCGGAACCGACTACGAGACCTGGCGGAGCGATCTGTTCAGTACCTACCGCAACCGTGAGGTGATGGCCTCAGGGTCGGCACAGTATCAGGGCAAGTCTTACGACATGCTCACTTACGTGCAGTCACTGGGCTATCCGGGCTCCATTCAGGGGGCGCTGGTCATTCTGGTGGACAACCGCAAGCTGAAGAAGCTGCTCTCGGGAGTGGATGTCTCCGACGGCGGCTGGGTGTCGATTATTGACAATGAAGGCCGGGTGGTCAGCGCGTTATCCGGGGATGGAACGGTTCCCGATCTGGACCCTGCGGCGTATCCGGCGGCTTCCGGGATTATTGAGGCCTCGGCCAAGACGAACGATATGATGGTGACCTATACCAAGTCTTCTTATAATAAATGGTCTTATGTAGTGGCTCAGCCCCCGCATGTTGTTCTGGGCAAGGTCCTGTCGATCAAAAAAATAACCATCATTGTCGTGCTGGCATTCCTGCTGATCGGCTTGTTCCTGGCTTATCTGTTCGCCACACGCAGCGGCAAGCCGCTGTTTCGCATTCTCTCGACGCTGACCGAGCGCCCCGGCGGCAAGCAGCCCCGGCGGCCCAAGGAGATGTACGGCTTCATTCAGCATTCGCTGTCTGCGCTGATTGATAACAACGCGGCCCTGCAGGGTGAAATTGAGCGGCAGGCTCCCCTGCTGCTGGAAAGCTTCTATGAGCGGCTGCTGAAGGGGGAATTCCTCAGCCTGAATGAGATCAACACGCTGCTGCGGCATCAGCAGATGGAGATTGCGGGCGAATCCTATGCCGTCGGTATTCTTCATTTCCGCGGGGGGACGCTGGGCATGAGTGCGGATGCGCTGCGCAAGCTGGATGTGGAGCGGGTGCTCATCAAAGAAGCGCTGCGGCTGGCCATGGGCGGGAGCTTCTATGTGCATGATGTGGCCGAGGACAAGATCGCCATCCTGTTCGTGGATACCGCCGGGGACAGCACCCGGTTCCGCCGGAGGATCGAAGGCATTATCGGGGATACCGCAGCGGAGATTGGGGAGCGGCTGACTCTGGGGCTGTATTTCGCCATTGGCGGCTTCCGCGCTTCGCTGCTGGATGTGTCCGGCTCCTACGAGGAGGCGCGCCAGTCCCTGTCATCCATTACCTATGAGGAAATGGTGCAGACCGCCTGGTTCTATGACCTGCCGAGCGAGAACAGCCTGTTCTATTTCCCGGGAGAGGTGGAGAACCGTCTCAGCAATTACACGAAGGCGGGGGAAACGGCAGAGCTGCGCCGGCTGCTGGATTCCCTGTTCCGTGAGAACTTTCAGGAGCGGCATCTGCCGCTGGCGATGCAGCAGCTCTTCTGCTGTGAGATGATCAGCTGCCTGGTGAAGCTGCAGGAGCAGCTTATGCTGCAATACCCGGAGGAGGTCAGCAGCCTGCTCCAGCAGCTGAACGCCACCGGGAATCTGCGCGAGGTCTATAAGCGTGCGGCCGAGATATTCCTCACCATGAGCGAGGAAGCCGACCAGCGCAAGAAGAGCCGCAATGTCAAGCTGCTTGACGCTATTCTCGTCTATATTCAGGAGCAGTTCGGGCAGGCCAATCTCAGCCTGGATGCCGTAGCGGAGCACATGAATATCTCCAAAGGCTACATGTCGCAGTTCTTCAAGGAACAGACGGGCACGAATTTCTCGGAATATCTGGAGAATCTGCGGATGAACGAAGCCAAGGCACTGCTGGCGAACACGGGTCTGCCGATCCGGGAGATCGCCGAGCAGGTCGGCTATCATTCCACAAACACGTTCTGCCGGGCGTTTAAGCGGGACAGCGGACTCAGCGCCACCGCCTTCCGGGAATCCGCCACCGGATGAGGATATAGTGTACAATTCATAGGAAGGCCGGGACATGCTCCTGGTCTTTTTTTCATCACGCTTGATGTAATATAAATTAACTTTGAAATAGCGCTACATTTAGAATTGATACCATTTAATAGAATAAATCGGCCTAATTCTAATCAAATGCACATCGGACCGGTAACTGCAAAGGCAGATTTCTTAACAAAAGACAACGAAACGGACGATTTACAATTTACGGTCGGACACCCCCGTCCTATGCTGTGAGTACACGGAAGACACACAAACAAGCCACCAAGAGATTGCCTGCAAGTGTGTATCCAAGACAAGCATAAGAGGAGGTGAGAAGTGAATTGAGCGAGAATCCCTTCGTCCGCAAGCTGATCAAAAGCTGGCAATTGTACGCGCTGATGGCCCTGCCTTTTCTGTATCTAATCATCTTCAAATACGTGCCGATGTACGGCGCCCAGATTGCCTTTAAGGATTTCTCGGTGGTCAAGGGGATTTGGGACAGTGACTGGGTGGGCATGAAGCATTTCAGCCGCTTCGTCAATTCCTATGATTTCTGGCGGATTCTCCGGAACACGCTGATTCTCAGCTTTTACAATCTGATTGCCGGGTTCCCGATTCCGATCCTGCTGGCCCTGGGACTGAATTATCTCCGCAGTGTCCGTTTCCGCAAAGCCGTGCAGATGGTAACCTATGCGCCGCATTTTATCTCCATTGTAGTAGTCGTCGGCATCGTGAAGGAGCTGCTGGACCCGCGGATCGGCATTGTGAACAAAATCCTCGGGTTCATCGGGATCGGTCCGGTCAACTTCATGGGTGAGATTTCGATGTTCTCCTCCATTTATGTCTGGTCGGACATATGGCAGCATGTCGGCTTCAACTGCATCATCTATATCGCGGCGCTGGCCAGCATTGATCCTTCGCTGCATGAAGCGGCGGTGATGGACGGGGCCACGAAATTCCGCCGCATGTGGCATATCGATCTGCCGGGTATTATGCCAATGGCGATTATCGTGCTTATTCTGAATACCGGCCATATTCTCGACGTCGGCTTTGAGAAGGTGCTGCTGCTGCAGAATCCGATTAACCTGAAGGCTGCCGAGATTATCGACACGTATGTGTACAAGGTCGGCCTGACCTCGCAGGTTGCCAACTACTCGTATTCAACGGCGATTGGACTGTTCAAATCGGTTATCAATCTAATTCTGCTGCTGACGGTTAACAAGATTGCGCAAAAAACCAAGCAGGGCAGCTTGTGGTAAAGGAGGCGAACCATGAACACTATATTCCGCAATGATTCCGCAGCCGACAAGCTGTTTACGGTGCTGAACAACTTTTTAATGGGCTTTCTCTTTCTGGTGGTGCTATACCCGATCGTGTATATCGTCAGCGCCTCGTTCAGTGATTCGCAGGCGGTGGTGTCCGGGGAGGTGTGGCTGTGGCCGGTGCGTCCGAGTCTGGACGGGTACAGGGCTGTTTTTGAATACAAGCAGGTCTGGGTCGGCTTCGGCAATTCGATCCTGTATACGGTAACGGGAACGCTGGTCAATGTCATCATGACGGTGCTGGCGGCCTACCCGCTGTCCCGCAGAGATTTCTACGGCAAGAACGGCTTCATGCTGCTGTTCATGTTCACCACCATGTTCACAGGCGGCCTGATTCCAAGCTATCTGCTGGTCAAGGATTTGGGCATGCTGGATACGATCTGGTCGATGATTATCCCCGGCGCACTGAGCGTATGGAATGTGATTATCGCCAGAACCTATTTCCAGATGTCGATCCCGCATGAGCTGCTGGAGGCGGCACAGCTGGACGGGTGCAATGATTTCCAGTTTGTCTGGAGGGTGGTCATCCGCTTGTCGGGCCCGATCCTTGCGGTCATCACGCTATACTACGCCGCTGCGAACTGGAACCAGTATTTCAATGCCATGCTGTATTTAAAAAGCCAGGATCATTATCCGCTTCAACTGGTGCTTAAGGATATCCTGGTCAAAAATGATGTGGATGTCGGCATGCTCTCCGGCGATCCCCAGGATGCGGCCAAGCGTGAGGCGATGAAGACTCTGCTGAAGTATTCGCTGATTGTTATTTCTTCTTTGCCGCTGCTGGTCTTCTATCCCTTCGTACAGAAATACCTCGTTAAGGGCGTTATGGTAGGTTCACTCAAAGGATAAATAAAGGGGGACTATATTATGAAATTTAAGGCGGTCGCAACACTACTGGTTGGAGTGAGTATGCTGGGCAGTATTCTCAGTGCATGCAGCAGCAATACGGACAGCAGCAATGGAGCAGCATCAGGGAACAATGGAGCTGCGCAGCAGGCCGTTACAGAGGCAGGGCAGTTCCCGATTGTCGATGAGAAAATCACGCTCCGTGTCATGACCGGGGCCAATCCGGCCGTCGAGGATTTCGATACGAATGAGTTCACCAAATATTTCGAAGAGCTGACGAATATCCATGTAGAGTGGGAGATTGTCCCGACCAGTACCGTCGCCGAGAAGCTTAATCTGGCGCTGGCCAGCGGTGATCTGCCGGATGTGATTATGACCATGAATGTGACGCCTGAGCAGCAGGCCCTTTATGGACAGCAGGGCGTGCTGCTCCCGCTGAACGATTATATTGAGAAATATGGCGTGAATACGAAAAAAATGTTCGCGGAAAGCCCGCTGGTAGAGTCAACGATCACCTCAGCGGACGGCAACATCTACGCGCTCCCGGCACCGAATGAATGCTACCACTGTTCGATGCGCCAGAAGCTCTGGATCTATGAGCCATGGCTGGAGAAGCTGAATCTGGATATGCCGACAACGACGGAGGAGTTCTATGAGGTGCTGAAGGCCTTCAAAACCCAGGACCCTAACGGCAACGGCATCGCGGATGAAATTCCGTTCTCCGGTGCGCCGCAGGTGAATCAGACGTCTACGCTCACGACCAGCGTCGAGAACTTCCTGATGAACTCCTTCACCTATGCACCGTTCACCCGCATCTATGTCAATGACGAAGGCAAGGTAGATGTGCCGTTCAATAAGGAAGGCTGGAAGGAAGGGCTGAAGTATCTGAACCGGCTGTACAGCGAGGGCCTGATGGACCCGCAGGCCTTGACGCGGGATGCCGCCCAGCTCGTGCAGCTGGGGGAGAATCCGGATGTGCCGATTCTGGGCGCAGCCTCCGGTCCAAATATGAGTGCCATGACCCAGCTGAACGGTTCAAGCGGCAGATGGCTGGAGTATGTGGCGGTGCCTCCGCTCAAAGGTCCTGACGGCGTGCAGCTCACGCAGTATGATCCGTATCAGGTGGCCCCGGGACAATTCGTTATTACTAACAAGGCCAAGAACCCGGAAGCTGCCTTCCGCTTCGCCGATGCCCTGTATGACCGGGAGATTACGCTCCGCTCTACGATCGGTGAACCGGATGTGGACTGGAGATGGGCCAAGGCAGATGAGATCGGCCTGAATGGAGAGCCCGCTGTCTACATGGATATGTCCAAATTTGGGGTTACCCAGAACAAGCAGTGGTCACAGACAGGCATCGCTTACCGTCCCAACTCCCTGCGCCTTGGTCTGGTAGCGAACCCGGATAACCCGCTGGACACCATCCTGTATAACGAGACCAAGGAGAAATATGAGCCGTACCGGGTGGATGTCGAAACGGTCCTGCCGCCGATCAACTTCACGGTCGACCAGTCTGCCGAAATCGCCGACCTGTCCAAAACGATCTATGATTACACCAGTGAAATGATGGCCCGCTTCATTATCGGCGATGCCGACATTGACACCGGGTGGGATCAATATCTGGCTACGCTGGACAGCATGAACCTGAGCCGTTATCTGGAGATCAATCAGGAGGCTTACGAAACATACAAGTCGGCTACGGGGAAATAATACTTCAGCCTGCAGCTGCCCGTAATCCGGGCAGCTGCAGACTTAACGCGCCCACAATACAAGAATCAGCAGGAGGACACTCATGACTACTCAGGAATTCACCGTCCCGGACCATTGGAAATGGTTCACCGACAGCCGTTACGGCATGTTCATTCACTGGGGCCCTTACGCGCAGTATGGCCGCGGGGAGCAGATTCTGTTCCGCGAGCATCTGGATCAGCGGGAATACGCCGTGCAGGCTGCCGCCTGGAACCCGCAGCATTTCGATCCTGAGCTGTGGGCGGCGACGGCAGTGAAGGCCGGCTTCAAATATGCCTGCTTCACGACAAGGCACCATGACGGCTACTGCATGTGGGACAGCGCCTATACCGATTATTCCAGCGCGAAGCTGGCTCCGCAGCGCGACTTCGTCCGCGAATACGTGGATGCCTTCCGCAAGGCGGGACTGCGGATCGGCCTCTATTATTCCTGGATTGACTGGAGGCTGCCGGCTTATTTTGACGGTCCGGCCAAAGACCCGGAGGGCTGGGAGAAGGTGCGGAATTATCTGCATAACCAGGTGAAGGAGCTACTCACCAATTACGGCCGGATCGATCACTTCTTCTTCGACGGTGTATGGCCGCGAAATGCCGATGAGCTGCAGAGTGTGGAGCTGCTGGAGGACATGCGCCGGCTGCAGCCGGGCATCCTGGTCAACAACCGGCTGGGCTACTCCAGTGCGCATGATGAATACCGCGTAGACGGCGGTGTCGGCGCGGGCGACTCGGACACACTCGGGGACTTCGGGACCCCGGAGCATCTGATCGTGGCCGACCGTAAGCGCCTGTGGGAATCCTGCCAGGTGAGCACCTGGCGGCTCTGGAGCCATGTATTCGGCGAGCGCTGGCGTCCGGCCGATTATCTGCTGGATATGCTCTGCGAATGTGCGGAGAAGGGCGGGGCCCACGGCGGCAATCTGCTGCTGAACTGCGGTCCGACAGCGGATGGCGAGCTGCCGCCGGAATTCGTAGAGCGGGCGCTGGATATCGGCCGCTGGCTGGAGGTGCACGGGGAGGCCATCTACGGCTCGGACGGCGGCTCCATCACCGAATTCATTACCAGAGGACGGCAAACCACAAGCGGCAACTTCCTGTATCTGATCATCCGCTTCTGGGATGGACGGCCTGAGATGCGGCTGGCGGATCTGACCAGTAAGGTGAAGTCGGTAACGCTGCTGACTACGGGCCAGACGCTGGAGTTCGAGCAGCGGGATGCGGAGCTGTTCATTAAGGGGCTGCCTGCGGAAGCGCCGTCCCGACTGTTCCCGGTAATCCGTGTGGAATGTGAAGGTAAGCCTGAAGCTAACCAGTGGGGCCGCGAGCGCCTGTGGGAAGGTGATCCGGCCCGGGTGGCGGAATGGGCGCGCAGCCAGCGCGGCACCTCGGTCTATGCGGACGGGATCGAACGGTAATCAGGTCTCTGGTGTGTTGTGCCCCTTGCCGCAGGGAGCGGCAGGGATCAGCCACAATAGTGGAATCAAAGGGGAGATTAGCATGGGAAAGGTAGAGCAGCTGCTGCAGGAGAAGGGAATTGTACTAGGCAAGGTGCCTCCGGCTGTAGCGACCTATGTGCCTGCCAGACAGGTAGGCAATGTCGTATATACCTCGGGCAATGACTGCCGTATTAACGGAACGCTGATGCTGACGGGGAAGGTTGGCGCGGATCTGACCGTAGAGCAGGGGTATGCCGCCGCCCGGCAGGTGGCGGTCAATCTCCTGGCGGTGCTCAAGGAGCACCTGGGGGAGCTGGACCGGATTAAGCAGGTGGTGAAGATGCTGGCCTTTGTCAATTCGGCTCCGGGCTTCACGGAGCAGCCTTATGTCATCAACGGCGCGTCAGATCTGCTGGTAGAGGTGCTGGGCGACAAAGGCAGACATGCCCGTTCGGCGCTGTCGGCCAACGAGCTGCCCTTTGATACCCCGGTGGAGATCGAGCTGATTGTAGAGGTTACAGAAGCATGAGCCTCTACGCGGAGCTGCCGACACCCGCTGTAATTATTGACATGGATATTCTGCAGCGCAATATTGACGGGATGGCCCGGCGGTTGAGCGCCTGCAGAATTCAGCATCGTCCGCATATCAAATCGCATAAATCGGCGGCGATCGCCCGGATGCAGCTTGCGGCAGGGGCCGTTGGCATTACGACAGCCAAGCTGGCGGAGGCTGAGGTATTTGCAGCCGCAGGTGTGGATTCGATTCTGATTGCTTATCCGCTGATCGGTGCGGATAAGCTGGAACGGTTCGCTGCGCTGCACATGAAGTGCGGGCTGATCACTACAGTTGACAGCCTCACCGGAGCTGCGGGGCTGTCAGAGGTCGGCCTGCGGACCGGGAAGCCGGTCCAGGTGCTGGTCGAAATCGACGGCGGGCTGCACCGGGGAGGCCGGCAGGCAGGCGAAGATGCCCTGCAGTTTGCCTTAACGATCCAGGCATTGCCGGGTATCCGCATCTCCGGGCTGATGGGATATTTCGGGACGATCTACCAGAACAGAGGCGAGGCAGCTTTCATAGAAGCTGCCCGTGAGGAAGCTTCGCTGATGCTGGATATGGCCGTGCTGTTCAGGGAGGCGGGTCTGCCGGTGGACATCATCAGCACCGGGTCTTCGCCCGCTGCCCTGATGTGCCGGGAGCTGGACGGGGTGACGGAGGTGCGTGCGGGGAACTATGTGCTGTGGGATGCCTCCGGTGTGGGGATGGGGCTGGCCTCCGAAGACGATTGCGCGCTGCGCGTAATTGCTACTGTAGTCAGCACCCCTCTGCCCGGGCGGGCAACGATCGATGCCGGAACGAAGAGCCTGACCAGCGACAAGGCTCACGGGCGTGAGGGCTTCGGGATCATTGCCGGGCATCCGCAGGTCAAGCTTGCTGCATTGAATGAAGAGCACGGCTTCCTGGAGTATGATCCGCTCACGGAGCCGTTTCAGATCGGCGACCGGATTGAAATTATCCCGAACCATTCCTGTGTCATTCCGAACCTCCACAACCGTGTAGCAGGTGTCCGGGGCGGCCGGTGGTCGGAATGGATTACGGTGGATGCCCGGGGCTGCAATACGTGACGGCGGGGAGAGCTCGGAGGGTAGATGACAGGACTGACTGGTATGGAAAAGGAGCGTGGCCTATCTATGGGGCAGGTGGAGATCGATCCCGCAGAAATTACCCGGGTGCTGCAGGAGCTGGTAGCGATTCCAAGTGTCAATCCGGCTTTTGAAGGCGGCTGCGGAGAGGCGGGGGTCGCTGAATATGTGAAGCGGTATCTGACAGGGCAAGGAATTCCTTGCCTGGAGCAGCCGGTCCAGCCTGGCCGCAGCAACATTATAGGGATGCTGCCGGGCGTGCTTCCCGGTTCCCCGCTGCTATTGGAGGCACATATGGATACGGTCCAGACCACAGGCATGACCATTGACCCTTACGCCGCAGCAGTGATTGATGGAAGGCTGTACGGACGGGGCGCGTGCGATACCAAAGGCTCGCTGGCTGCGATGCTGGTTGCCATGGCCGCGCTGAAGCGCAGCGGCCTGCCGCTTCCGGTAGGCGTGCATCTCGCGGCCGTTGTGGATGAGGAATACCGGTATACCGGTGTCAGCAGGCTTGCAGCCGCAATCAGCGCAGGTGAGCTGAGTTATTGCGGAGCTGTTGTCGGGGAGCCGACAGGCCTGCACCGGGTCACCGCCCATAAGGGCTGTGTCCGGTTCTACATTGATGTGCACGGCAAGCCGGGCCATAGCTCCGAGCCGGATGCAGGTGTCAATGCGATTGAACAAATGGCCGAAGTGATCCGTTATCTGAATGAAAAGATTGCACCCGCTTATGCGCTCCAGCAGCATCCGCTTACCGGAGCACCGACCCACTGCATCAGTGAGATTACCGGCGGAGCTGCGCCTAATACCATACCAGGCAGCTGCCGCATTACGATTGACCGGCGGATCATTCCGGGCGAGGAACCGCTTGTGGTATGGCAAGGCTTCAAGGAGAAGCTGAACGAGCTGGAGCGCCATACTCCGGGATTGCAGCTTACTGTGCAGGAGCCGTTCATTATCGACTATGCGCTGGAGACCTCCGGCAGCCATCCGCTGGTGCGCCAGCTGGCATCGGCGGTTGCCAGGTTTGCCGAAGGCCGCCTGGAGCATGGGGCTGCTTATGGAACGGATGCGAGCAAGCTGGCCCGCGCTGGCGTGCCGTCGGTTGTTTTTGGACCCGGGCATATCAGCCAGGCGCATACGGAGAATGAATGGGTGCCAGTGCAGGAGGTAGTCTCCGCAGCATCGGCGCTGGCCGGGCTGGTTCTACATTATAGAAGGGATGGGATGTGACATGAGTAAAGTCAAAATAGGTATCGTGGGGGTAGGCACCATCTCCGAGCTTCATCTGAATGCGTACCGGAGTAATCCTCATGTGCAGATCTGCGCGGTATGCGATCTGAATGAGGAGCGGGCCAAGCAGGCGGCTGACAAGTACGGGGCAGCCAAGACCTACACCAGCTACCGGGAGATGTTCGCGCAGGCGGGCATTGATGCGGTCAGCATCTGCACCTGGAACAATACCCATGAGGACATCGCCGTTGCTGCCGTTCAGGCCGGAATCGATGTGCTGCTGGAGAAGCCGCTGACCACCAATGTAGAATCGGCGCTGCGGATGGAAGAGGCTGTGAACAAGTCGGGGCAGATTCTGCAGGTAGGCTATGTGCGGCGGTACGACAACAACGCGCAGCTCGTCAAGCAGTTCACAGACCTTGGTGAATTCGGCGCCTTCTATTATGCCCGCGCCTCCAGTATCCGCCGGATCGGCAATCCCGGCGGCTGGTTCGCCGACAGGTCGCGTTCCGGCGGCGGGCCTGTCATTGATATCGGCGTTCATGTTGTGGACCTGTGCTGGTATCTGATGGGTCGTCCCAAGGTGAAATCCGTCTCCGCCAATACCTACTATCAGCTGGGCAACCGGTCGAATGTAGAGCATCTGGCGGCGTACCGGGCTGCCGATTATGATGCTGCCGCAAGCTCGGTGGAGGATATGGCCAATGCGCTGATCCGCTTCGAGGGCGGGGCTTCGCTGATGCTTGACGCCAGCTTCACCCTGCATGCCAAGGAGAACAAGACGGCGATTCAGCTCTACGGGGACAAGGGCGGCGTTGAGGTTGACCCGGTGCTGTCCTTCACCACGGAGAAGAACAATACAATTCTCAACACCACACCGCAGACCACCCATCCCGGTTTTCATCTGGATACCGCCTTCCAGAATGAGATTGATCATTTCATTGAATGTGTGCAGCAGCGCCGCGAGCCGCTGAGTCCGGTATCAGACGGCGTAGAGATTATGCGCATGCTGTGCGGGATTTACGAATCGGCGGAGCTTGGGAAGGAAATCGTATTTTGAAGGAGTGATAATATAATGAAGCTTGGCGTTAGCACTTACAGCTTATATAAAGCGATTCAGAGCGGAGAGATGGATGTTCTGGATGTCATCGAATGGACGGCAGCGGCAGGCGGGGAGCATGTGGAGCTGGTGCCGATCGGCTACGATCTGCACAAGCAGGACGGGCTTGCCGAGCGAATCCGCAGCAAAGCGGACGAATGCGGCATTGCGCTGTCCAACTATGCCGTCCGCGGCAATCTGATTACCGACAGCGAAGCGGAGTATCAGGCCGAGCTGGCCCGGCTGAAGACGGAGGTGGACATGGCGGCCCGGCTCGGGGTGAAGCTGCTGCGCCATGACGCGGCCACCCATCCGGACACCTCCATCCGGCATTACCGGAAGCAGTTCGCCCGGCTCACGGAAGGCTGCCGGGAGATTGCCGATTACGCGGCAGGCTTCGGCATTACCACCAGTGTGGAGAACCACGGCTATTTCCTGCAGACCAGCGACCGTGTGCTTGGACTGGTGGATGCCGTTGACCGGGACAACTTCCGCACTACACTGGATGTTGGCAATTTCGTCTGTGCCGATGAAGACCCGCTGGCGGCCGTCCTGAAGAATGCGCCGTATGCTTCCATGGTGCATTTCAAGGATTTCTACATACGCCCGGGGGACCGTGATCCCGGCGGCGGCTGGTTCCGCAGCACCGCAGGGCGTTATCTGCTGGGAGCCGTTGCCGGGCATGGCGATCTGGAGCTGGCGGCCATTACCGCAGCCGTCAAGCACTCCGGCTACGACGGGTATATCTCCATTGAGTTCGAAGGGCGTGAAGAATGCAAGGCAGGGACGCAGCTGGCCCTGGAGAACGTCCGTCAGCTGTGGGAGCAGGCATAGGCGGGAGCTTCGCTCCCTGCCAAACCATAAGAAACGGGGATGGACATGAACATACTGGTATTTTATGACGATACATTTCCTTACTCGGGTGACAGGCCCTCCCGCAGCATTCTTGATGGCATAGGTCAATGGGCTACGGTGTCGGATGCGTCGAAGCTGGCGGATAACCTCCAAGCTGGCGGATGGGATGCGCTGGTTCAGCTGCATGGCCCCTACTTCCCCAAAGCCGCCTGGAATGAAATCCATGCTTACCTGCTCGGCGGCGGCGGGCTGCTGCATACCGGCGGGGTTCCGTTCCGTGAGCCGGTATCGGTGTCAGCAGGAGCCGGAGGCTGGGAGGTAGAGCGTCCGCAGGTGGCTTACCACCAGCTGCTGAACATTCATGATGCGCTGGCGGTCAGTCCGGCACAGGTCGCAGCCTTCAAGGCCTCCTCCGAACACCCGCTGCTGGAGAAATACGTGGAGCTGTTCACGGCCAAGCCCACCTGGGGACTGACGCTGCATCCTACTAAGACCAGCGATATCCCCGAGGAGATGGGCGCCGGCGGTCCGATGGATATGTTCATCTATCCGCTGCTGACCGGGGTGGACCGTACCGGGCGGGAGCGCTCCGCTCCGGTTGTTCTGCTGGAGCTGTATAAGGGAGACTACGCCGGAAGCCGGTGGATATTGATTAATCAGGAGCTGGATGAGCATTTCTGGAGTACAGGCGGGACTGCTCTGCTGCGCGAGCTGGCGGAGTATACCGCTCAAGGCGCCACCGAAATATGGCTGAGAAGCAGCTTCGCCTCGTATGAGCCTGGAGAGCAGGCACTGTTGACCTTGCAGCTGCAATCGTTATCACGTACTTCTGCGCCGGATGCCAATTGGCAGTTCCGGCTGGAGGTCAGCAAGGACGGAACCGGCGAAGTGCTGTGGGAGGCGCAGGCAGAATTGAACGCCGGACCGGCGGCACCGGATTTGCAGTTTGTGCGTTTGCCGGTTCCGCTGCGCATTGAGTCTGGCCTGTACCGTGTGAGTTGTACTGCGGAGTCCTCGCGCGGTGAACGGCGCAGGCTGAAGCAGGCTTTCTGGGGAATGGACCGGGCGCTTCTGCAGAGCGGGGAGCCGCTCCGCACGGACCGCGATTATTTCACCCGGGGCGGCAAACCGGTGCCCATCGTGGGCATGACCTACATGACCTCGGATGTCTCGCGGAAATTCCTGCAGCTGCCGAATGTGGACCGCTGGGAGGCGGACATGGCGGAGATGAAGCGTGCCGGGATCAATCTGATCCGTACCGGAATCTGGACCGGCTACCGGATGATTATGTTCGCGGACGGCCATGCCGCTGAGGATGTGCTGCGCGCGGTGGATGCCTTCGTACTGACTGCTAAGCGCCATGAACTGGAGGTAACGTTCACCTTTTTCTCCTTCGCGCCGGAGGCGTGGGAAGGGGAGAATCCTTATCTGGACCCGCGGTCTGTCAAGGCACAGCAACGGTTCATTGCCTCCATCGTCTCCCGCCAGAAAGGGACGACCAATGTGCACTGGGACCTGATCAATGAGCCGTCGCTGTTTCATCCGCGCCGTGTATTTGAAGGGCCGTACACGGCCGGAGACCGCTTCGAGCAGGCGGCATGGAGCGAGTGGCTGAGGGTAAAATATAACAATGACATCGCTGCACTTCAGGAGTGCTGGAATATGACGCCCGGCCAGCTGCCTTCATTCGAAGCAGCACTTGCGCCGGACCCGAATGACACGTACTTCCAGAGTGTGGTGCAGCCGAAGAAGTGGCTGCGCTGGACGGATTATTCCCTGTTCAGCATGGATATGCATAACCGCTGGGCCTCCGCACTGATCGCAACGATCCGCCGCTCAGACCCGGCCCACCTGGCAACCGTGGGCCAGGATGAGGGCATCTGCTCGCAGCGGCCTTCGCCGTTCTTCTATGGGGAGACGGTGGATTATACGACTGTGCATACCTGGTGGCAGATGGATCACCTGGGCTGGGACGGAATCTTTACCAAGACGCCGGATAAGCCGAATCTGACCCAGGAGACCGGCATTATGCATGTCCAGCGTCCTGACGGTATCGCCAAGCGGACGGAAGAGGAGCTGCGCAACATTCTGGAGCGCAAATACG
Source organism: Paenibacillus sp. FSL K6-1096 (assembly GCF_037977055.1). Classification (NCBI taxonomy): domain Bacteria; kingdom Bacillati; phylum Bacillota; class Bacilli; order Caryophanales; family Paenibacillaceae; genus Paenibacillus; species Paenibacillus sp. FSL K6-1096. Next base: position 6,067,477 of record NZ_CP150274.1, read on the forward strand.
CCTATTCCTTCTCGACAGGCGGTGCGGGTGCGGTGCAGTGGATCTGGAACACCAATTACTTTATGAATAACGCCAATGAGTCCAATATCGGCGCCCTGCGTGCTGACGGAACCCAGAAGCCGGAAGCGGATGTCTCTTATGATTTCGGCAGCTTCATGGCGGAGATCGCCGGGCTGTTCGAGTCGCGGGAGCTGGAGGAGATTGCGGTGGTCTACCCGTTCTCGAATGACTTCTCGAACCGCAAGCTGGCCTTCGAGGCCACCACCCAGGCGGTGCGGGTATTGGCCTTCGGCATGAATGTGCATCCGCGCGGAGTCGGCGAATATCATCTGGAGGCCTTGCAGCGCCATCCGGCCAAGCTGATTATCGTGCCAAGCGCACATAACTTTGCGGATGAAGCCTTCGGTCAGCTGCTGGAGCTGGCCCGTCAGGGCAGTACAGTGTTATGGAGCGGCCCGCTGCGGCTGGATGAGCATTGGGGACCGGCCGGGGATCGTCTGCGTGAGGAGCTTGGCGGGCTTGAGCACGGCAATATTCTGCGCGAGGAGATGCTGAAGATAGGCGGGGAGCATTTCCCGGCAGCCTTTGGCCAGAAGAAAATCGGCACTCTGGCTGTGGAACGGCCCGAAGGAAGCGGCGGAGCGCAGGAGGTGCTGGAGGTTGCCATTGGAGCCGGCAAATTCCTGTACTGTCCGCTTCCCGTAGAGCTGAATGAGCGCTGGGAGCCGATTCAGGCGCTGTATGCCTCAGCGGTCAGCGATGCCGGGATCGAGCCGGAGCTGGACTGGCTGCAGGGGGGAGCGCTGCCGGGCGTTTACGGGCGCAAGCTGGCCTTTGCGGGCGGCAGTCTGTACATTTTCGTGTCCGAATTCGGCAGCGATGCCGATATTAAGGTGCGCGACCCTAAGCAGGGGACAACGTATGCCTTCACGCTGGAACGGGAGCGGACCGTGATGTTCGCCGCCGGTCTTGACGGGCAGCTGCTTGCAGTCTATCGTCCGCAGCAGGTGCAGATCCGGGTGGATTTGCCGTAAACTGGAGACATAAGGCGAAGAGAAAGGGTGAACAATAATGGGCTTATCCAACAAAATCGGCGTGATCGCCGACAGCTTCGGCAAGGATCTGCGCAGCAATCTGCGGATAGCGAAGGAGATTGGAGCGGAAGGTGTTCAGCTCTGGGCAATCCAGGGCGAGATGGACCCGGCCGGACTGACGGCGCAGGAGCGCAAGGCGATTAAGACTTACCTGGCGGAGCTGAAGCTTGAGCTGTCTGCACTCTGTGCGGATTACGGCGGTCAGGGCTTTAAGAATCCGGCAGAGAACCGCTGGAAAATCAGCAAGTCGAAGCTGGCGCTCGACCTTGCGCTGGATTTGGGCTGCCGTATCGTCACCACGCACATTGGGATTGTACCGGAGGACCCCGGCGCTCCTGAATATGCGGTGTTGCAGGAGGCCTGCAACGAACTGGCAGTATACGCCTCCGAACGCGGCGGTTATTTCGCCATTGAGACGGGGCCGGAGCCTGCGGCCCGGCTGAAGTCCTTCCTGGATTCACTGGATACCAAGGGAGTCGCCGTAAACTTCGACCCGGCAAATATGGTCATGGTAACCGGCGATGATCCGGTCCGGGGTGTGTACACTCTGCAGGACTATATTGTGCATACTCATGTTAAAGACGGCGTGAGGCTGCGCGAGGTCGATCCGCACGAGGTGTACGGCGTGCTGGATCATGAACAGATTGCCGTTATGGGTGAGGGCGGAGCAGGCTTCCGCGAGGTTCCTCCGGGAGAGGGAAGCGTGGACTTCCCCGCTTATTTCGCCGCTCTTCAGGATATCGGTTATAAGGGATATCTGACCGTAGAGAGAGAAGTCGGTGACCGGCCCGAAGACGACATCGCCGCCGCCGTGAGATTCATCGGCCAGTTCCGGTAAGCGGGGCAGGCATCCGGCGGCGATGGTGATAAAGAGACTGCCTGGAAGAAGCAGCATTGTGTTCAACCATAAGAACAGCGGCGCTCCCTTTAGTGTGAGCCAGCCGCTGTTTTTGTTGTAGTGAATACATTGGGCGTAGCGGAGGCGTGTGGGCGGAATGTATGCGAAAAACCGAACACATTGGGCGTCGCGAAGGCGTGCTGAGAGAATGAATGCGAAAAACCGAACACATTGGGCGTGACGGAGGCGTGTTGGGAGAATGTATGCGAAAAACCGAACACATTGAGCGTGGCGGAGGCGTGTTGGGAAAATGTATGCGAAAAACCGAACACATTGGACGTGGCGTGGGCGTGTGGGCGGAATGTATGCGAAAAACCGAACACATTGGGCAGAACGGAGACGCGTGGGGGCTATGCTACTTATTGAGCAGATTGCAGACCCGTGATAAGATGGGCAGTGCAGTATGGATGATAGAGTAAGTATAAGCAGATAGAGTAAATATAGGAGTAAGTATAAACAGAGAGTAGGAGAGATACAGATGAGCACCAACATTACTAGAATCATCATCGATTGTGATACAGGAATAGACGACGCACTGGCCATTTTGTATGCGCTTCGGGCACCGGGTGTGGTAGTCGAAGGAATTACGACAGTGTTCGGCAACATCGATGTGCAGCAGGCAGCGGATAACACGCTGCGGCTGCTTGAACTTGCGGCGCCGGGCTATGAAATCCCGGTAGCGCTGGGCGCTTCCCGGGCGCTGGTACGCGAGCTGACCGGCTTCTCGACCCATGTGCACGGAGAGAACGGCGTTGGCGGCGTTCAGCTGCCCCCTTCCCGGCAGGTGCCGGTTCAAGAAACGGCCGCAGAGTTCATTGTGCGGATGGCGGATACGAATCCGGGAGAGCTGGTGCTGGTGACGCTGGGACGGCTGACGAATCTGTCGCTGGCTCTGGATCTGGACCCGCAGCTGACCTCCAAGCTGAAAAAGGTAGTGGTGATGGGCGGTACAGTCTTCAAACCGGGCAATGTCACACCGGTGGCCGAAGCCAACCTGTGGGGTGACCCGGATGCGGCTGATCGTGTGTTCACCTCAGGGCTGCCTGTAATGATGATCGGGCTGGATGTGACCCTCCAGACGCGGATTACATCCGAGCATGTGGAACTGCTGAAGCGGCATGGACGGGAAGAGAACAAGGCAATCATAGACTTCATGGAAGAATCGCTGGCGTATTACTTTAAATTTTACCGTGAGGCGAACTATCTGATTAACAGCGCTCCGCTGCATGATCCGCTGGCTCTGATGGCTGCCCTGCAGCCGGATCTGGTCACCTGCCGCCGGATGAAGGTCCGTGTAGAGCATCAGGGGGCGTTCACCTCCGGGATGGTCGTAGCCGATCTGCGGGCGCAGCCCAAAGAAGGCGAGTTCATCGAGGTAGCCGTAGAGGTGGATGCTGAACGGGCGGTTGGGGTCTTTTTGAGCGCGTTTATGTAGGTGTTAAAAGAACCCCAGAGGGATGAATCGGTGATGGTTACAATCTCTTCATTTGCTATATTTATCTAGTTTGATAGAATAATAGGGGATGTAAGGTTGAGAGATTCATAATCTATCATTAGAGAGAATGGGGAACTTATTCATATGAAGAAGCATTTGGCCAAAATCGTGTTATGCGCAGTATTCTCCCTGGGCGGCTTCTCGGCTCTTCCGGCAAGTGCGGTCCATGCCGCGCCTGCAGGGGTCAGCATTATGCTGGACGGCTATCCGCTGCCGTTCCCGGTGGAGCCGGTGATGATGAACGGAACGACCATGGTGCCCTTCCGCGCCATCTCGGAAGCACTGGGAATTCAGGTGGAATGGAATCAGAAGGCCCGGCAAATCACTGCCACCCGGAAGGCCGAAGCCGGCGCAGACAAGACTGTAGTCGTTCTGACCCTTGGGAGCAAGAATGCCGTGGTGAACGGGACGGCAGTGAAGCTTGCGGTAGCGCCGCAGGACATCCGTGGAACAACGATGCTGCCGCTTAAGTTCTTCAGCCAGCAGTTCGGGGCGGTCACCTCCTGGAATCAGGCCAGCAAAACCGTATCCATCACCTCCCCGAAGCGGGACATCTACACCTTGGGCTTCTATGCGCAGAAGGCGTACAGCGAAGTATCGCTTATTCCAAGCTTCGATGCAGTTGCCTTTGGATGGGCAAGGATTGACAAGGACGGCCAGTTCACCACCACCGGCAAGGATTTCTGGTGGCCGGAGGCTGCAGGCGATGTAACGCCGGAATCGATTGTGCAGAATGCCGCAGCGGGCGGGACGGCCCCTTACCTGATGGTCTATTCCAGTGACTCGTCTCTGGAGCTGAGCAAGAATCTGGAGGACCCGCAGCTCCAGCAGCAGACGATTACCAGTATTGTGGAACTCGCGTCCAGCAAGGGCTTCAAGGGCATCGGACTCGATCTGGAAGGGCTGGGGCTAACCGGGGATAAGGCGCTGGTGCAGAGCCAATATAACGCTTTTGTCAAAAATCTCTCTGCAGCCGCACGCGCCGCCAACCTGAAGCTGACCGTTATTCTGCATCCGCTGAACAGCTCCTACAAGGGTTATGATTACAAGACGCTGGGGACTCTTGCAGATGATCTGGTCATTATGGCTTACGCCTATGAAGGGGAGACGGGACCGGAGCCGATGAACAAGGTCGATGAGAGCATCCGGCTGGCGCTTGATCAGGTCAGCAAGGACAAGCTGATTCTCGGAATCTCGGTCTACAGTGAGAACGAATCGTCCGTTAATGCCAAGATCGGCCTGGCGAAGCGGTACGGGCTGAAGGGCATCGCCATCTGGCGTCTGGGCCTGATCGGCCAGCCGGTGATGGAGCGGATGGGCGAAGCGGTAGAGCTGTAGTAGTTATTCTATTATAAGGAAGACTGCCGTATGGTTAGGCTATAACCGTGCGGCAGTCTTTTTGCAAATAGAAGAATTTATAGGTTTCACACGATACATTATCCTTCTATTTCTCGCTGAAACGGTACCGTCCATAAAACGACGGCAAAGCTGTTTCCGCTTGAAATATCAAATGTCACATTAACCTCGCGGCTTAACCTGTATAATTCTATAGTTGACCTTAGAACAGATATATTGAACATCCAAGGAGGACTATAGACGATGAGCACGAAATATAAAGCGCTGGAACTGGATAAGCCGATGACCTATGAGCTGGAAGGGCTGGAGGTTGGGGTTACCTCGAATTGCAATTTCCGCTGCGACTATTGCTGCGCTTATAATAGAAATGACGGCCAGACCCTTGACGGCAAGGAGGTCATCCGCATTCTGGAGGAGCTGCCCCATCTGAAGCGTGTCCGGCTCTCGGGCGGCGAGGTTACGCTGAAGTTCCAGGACTGTGTGGAGATTGTGGCGTACTGCTCTTCGCGCGGCATCCAGACCCAGCTGAACTCGAACGGCAGTCTGCTGAATGAGGAGCGGATCGGGCAGCTGGTGGATGCAGGGCTGACGACGATTCATATTTCTTTTAATTTCACTACCGCCGAAGGCTTCTCTCGCTATTATAATATTCATCCGAGCGTCTATCACAAGATCAGAGAGAACATTACCATGTTCGCCAAAACTCCCGTCAATGTGGTGCTGGAGACGCTGCTGTTCGATGAGACGCAGGACCATATGCAGGAGATCAGCGAGCATGTCTATTCCATGGGCGTCAGAACGCATGAAATTCAGAACAGCATCATTATGGATCACACCGGCTGGAAGGCGATTGCCGCCCGCGAGCAGCTGAAGAACGCTGTCCAGGAGCTGATCGACCGCAAGCCGGAGGATACGACGCTTTACTTCACTTGTATGGACCGCTTCATGGAAGCGCTGGGCTTCGAGGAGCAGCCGGGTGTCTATTTCCCGCATTGCATCGAAGGGATGAAGCAGCTTCACCTGCACGGCAACGGCGATATTCTGATCTCCGAGTTGTGCCATCCGGTCATTATCGGCAATATTTATAACGGCACCTCCCTAAAAGATATCTACAGCAGCATGCCTGCACCGCTGGAGCAATATCTGGAGAAACGGCCTTGCCCTGCGCTGGATGCGCTGTTCCCGCAAGGCGTGTAGTCAGGCATAATCAATTATAGGACTGAACGGGCTGCGGCTTTTGACGGCTCACCGGAGAGGAGGGACCCTGACATGTTCAGTGCAGTAAGACGCGGATTGATATCTTCCAATACGGTGCTGGAGCGGATTATGCCGCTGCTCACACCCGCAGCTATTGTGGTGGGCGTGCTAAATGAGACTTCACTGCTTCCGTTGACGTGGCTGGTGCCCTGGATCTTTGCCGGGATGACCTTGATCGGCAGCCTGAAGTCGAGCTTCAGGGATCTGCTCACCGTGCTGGCCAAGCCGCAGAAGCTGGTCATTCTGCTGGTCATCCTGCATATCGTCATGCCGCTGATCGGCTGGCTGGCCGCGATGCTGTTTTTCCCGGGTGATCCTTATACCGTTACCGGGTATGTACTGCTGTTCGCCATTCCGACCGGAGTGGTCAGCGTAGTGTGGGTATCCATGCATGGCGGCAATATCGCGCTTACGCTGGCGCTGATCCTGATCGATACGCTGCTGTCGCCATTGATTGTCCCGGCTACGCTGTATGTCCTGATGGGGGCAAGTGTACAGATGGATGCGGGCGAGATGATGCGGGGCCTGCTCTGGATGGTCGTCCTGCCTTCAGTAGCAGGAATGCTGCTGAATCAATTCACTAAAGGCAAGGTCAGTTCAGTCTGCGGTCCGCCGCTGGCCCCGTTCGTGAAAGTCGGCTTGTTCACCGTGGTTTCGATCAATGGGGCCAGCATTGCCCGGTATCTGAAGCACCCGGACGGTAAGCTTGTGCTCATTATTGCCGTAACCTTCGTGACTGTCGCGCTTGGTTATGTTATTGGCGCTGTAGTTTCGCGCCGCCTGCATTATGATCATGCGAATACGGTAGCTGTGCAGTTCAACTCCGGCATGCGTAACCTTAGTGCAGGAGCGGTGCTGGCTGTGCGGTATTTTCCGCCGGCGGTGGCCCTGCCCGTGATCTCCGGGATGCTGTTCCAGCAGATTCTGGCGGCATGCTCCGGTATGTTCCTCCGCAGCAGAGCCAGACGCCAGGAGCAGGCCCGGTCAGCGGCAGCAGCGTCATCTGCGCTTCCTGCTGCGGCAGAGAGTCCGCGCCCGCTGTAGCATACTGCTTCAATTGCGAAGTATGCGAACTGTGCGAAATGTGTGTAACCCGCTTTTTCTTACTCAGCCGCTGTGTGCGGTTGTGAAGAAGGGCGGTTTTTTTACTATGTAAGAAAATAGATATAATATGTTACAATTCGACAAAAATCGATAATATTCACGAAAATTCTACAGTGAATCATTCATTAAGTTCGAGGGAAATCCGATAATTATTGTAATATAGCAATTTTTTTGGCTGTTTAAAGGCTGGGAAAAGAGAACGGGGCGGAAGGAAGTAGATAAGATGAAGATTCGTATGAAGCTATCGGTTATGATGATTGTCGTTACTCTGATTTCTACAGCATTAATGGGGATTTTTACGTACACCAAATCCACAGGCACCATCATGAACCTGACCGAATCTTCCATGGCGCAGGTAGGCACGAATAAGGCTCAGACGATCGGCGCAATGATCGACAAGGAGAAGCGGAACATCCAGCTGGTTGCGGGGGAGAGTGAGATCGCGGAGCTGCTGCTTCAGGTTGCGAGTGGCGGAGGCTCAGTTGAGGAGGCACTGCGCAATCAGGTCAATGCGAAGCTGCTGAGCCAGGTGAAGGATGCGGGCAATCTGGAGCATATGTTTGTGGTTGATCTGAAGGGGACGGCGGTGGCTGACAGTGATACCAAGCTGATTGGCTCCAGCTTCAGCGACAGAAATTATACGAAGAATGTGCTGAAGACAGGCCAGCCTGTAGTCAGCGAAACACTGAAATCCAAATCTACGGGAGCTTACATTCTGGTCTTCGCCCATCCGGTGATGAACGGGGACCAAATGATCGGCTTCGTCGGCTCGGCAGTGCATGCGGACAGCCTGATTACGTATCTGGCGGATGCCAAGGTCGCGGGCGCTCCTTCGTCTTACGCCTATCTGCTCGATGAGACAGGGAATACGCTGTATCACCCCGATCATGAGAAGATTGGCCTCCCTGTAGAGAATGAATCGATCAAAGCGGTTGTAGAGCGGGTGAAGGCGGGGGAGACGGTTGCAGACGGCAATGTGGAATACACCTTCAAGGGGGCGAAGAAAAAAGCGGCCTTCACCGTGCTCCCCGGGACGAAGTGGACCCTGGTGCTGACCGGGGATGTGGATGAGGTGCTGCAGCCGGTGAGCGAGATGACCATTTTCATCCTGCTGCTCGGCCTCGGGAGCCTGCTGCTTACTCTGCTGATCGGGACGGTGGTGGCCGGACGGATCGCTTCACCGATCGTTAAGCTGACCGGACTGATTAACCGCACGGCAGAGCTGGACCTTAAGTATGATGACCAATACGAATATTTAACCCGGAACAAGGATGAGACCGGAACCATTGCCAAGGCGATGTTTCGTACCCGCGCGGCGCTGCGTGAGATGGCCGGAAGCCTGATTGCAATCTCCTCCAAGGTGCTGGACAATGCGGAGACGCTGGAGAAGCTGTCGAACGAGGTTAGAGAGAATGCGCATGATAACTCAGCAACGGCTCAGCAGCTGTCCGCAGGCATGGAGGAGACCGCAGCCTCCACCCAGGAGATGACGGCAGCGATTCATGAGGTGGAGAGCAATGTCCGGATCATCTCCAGCCGGGTGCTGGAAGGCTCCGGGGTATCCGGGCAGATTACGCAGCGGGCGCTTGCCCTGCAGCAGGATGCGGTCACATCCACGGAGAACGCGAAGCAGATCTACGGCACAGTCCGCAGCGAGATGGAGAAGGCGATTGAGCAGTCGGCAGCCATCAAAGAAATCCATGTGCTGGCGGATACGATCCTGTCCATTACCAGCCAGACCCAGCTGCTGGCCCTGAATGCGGCGATTGAAGCGGCACGGGCGGGCGAGGCGGGCCGGGGCTTCGCCGTAGTTGCGGGCGAGATCCGCAAGCTGGCCGAGCAGTCCTCCGGGACGGCTGGCGGCATTCAGGAGGTTGTCCGGAATGTATCTTCCTCGGTAGAGCAGATCACCCGGCATTCCGAAGCGGTGCTTACGTTCATTGACCACAATGTGCTGGGGGATTACGAGCGCCTGACCGAGGTCAGCCAGCAATACACCGACGATGCCTCGGTCATTAATGACCTGATGCATCAGTTCGGGGAGGCAGCCGGGCATCTGAACGATACGGTCTCCAGTATTGCGATTGCCATCAATGAAGTGGCGGCTACCGTGAATGAAGGTGCAACCGGAGTGCAGGATATCGCTGAGAAGACGGCGGATATTGTGGAGAAGACCTTCGATGAAGCTGCGATGGCCGATGAGAACACCCAGAGTGCCCGGGAAATGCAGCAACTGGTGGAGAAGTTTAAAATCTAGATCGTTTTTCAGCAGAACTTTACCTGCGCTTCATCTGTTTTTAAGCTTCGCGGGGTATAGTACTCACATACCCCCCTTTAATATAACTTTTGGCCCCGCCGGACGCTGGCGGGGTCCCTTTTTTATGGGAAGGCACAACTCCAGCATGAACATGACCAGAGTGCCTAAAACAGAAAATCGAATACAATTGACCTGGGTGCACCGCGTAGGCCAAATGTAATCGAAAAACCGAATACAATTGGACTGGGTACGCCGCGTAGGCCAAATGTAATCGAAAAACCGAACACAATTGACCTGGGTGCACCGCGTAGGCAAAATTTAATCGAAAAACCGAATACAATTGGACTGGGTACGCCGCGTAGGCCAAATGTAATCGAAAAACCGAATACAATTGGACTGGGTACGCCGCGTAGGCCAAATGTAATCGAAAAACCGAATACAATTGGACTGGGTACGCTGCGTAGGCCAAATGTAATCGAAAAATCGAATACAATTGGACTGGGCACGCCGCGTAGGCCGAATGTAATCGAAAAACCGAATACAATGTGCCCCCTGCTCCACAGCCGGTAACATACCCAGCTGTTTAAGAGCGGCTTGCCGTCTCCAGCATAGCGGCCATTTCTGTATAACCCAGCGACTGGGCATGGGCGAGCGGCGTGATGCCCTCGCGGTCGCCGATGGCCGGATCGGCTCCGTGTGTCAGCAGCAGCTTGACAATCGTCTGATGCCGCTCCCCACCGTCACCGAGGATGACGGCTTCCAGCAGCGCTGTCCACCCCAGATTGTTGATATGGTCGATGTCGACATCCGAATGCTCCAGCAGATACTTGACGACCTCGACATGCCCCCGATCTGCGGCGGGGATCAGCGCGGTCCCGCCGAAGCGGTTGGTCAGCGTCGTATCCGCTCCCGCTTCAATCGCCATTTTGACGATGTCCAGATAACCGGATGCTCCGGCATACAGCAGCACATTGTTAAGCATATGGTCGCGAATGTTGATATCGGCACCTTGGGCAATAAGCGTCTCGACCGTCCCGGCATGATTGCCATAGGCCGCGGCGACGACCGCCGTTCTGCCGCTTTCGTCCTGCGCCTGTATATCCGCTCCTGCCTCCAGCAGCCGCAACACCTTAGCGGTATCCCCACGCTCCGCCGCTGTGATTAATTGTGTATTCACGTTGGTGACCTCCTCCTGCGGTTGGTTTCCCTCTGCGTTCTCCTTTATCAGTCCGGGACTCCCGCTGCATCCTGCCGACACAACCAGCACTGCCGCCAACAGCAGACATAGTAGATGCAACCTGACCATCACTCATCTCCCCTGTCAGATTCGACCTTGTTTGTATTATGGACAAATCGATGATGAAATGTCAAAAGCCGCGGGCAAACAGCATTTGCGCTGAAGTCGGGGCGTCCGGTATGCTATAGGTAAGTATAATCCTGGAAGGAGGACACTTCATGAGCAGATTAATGCTCAGCTCTGCGCAGAGTCTATGGACCCACACACAGCGGTTAATGTGCAGAGCGGATAGCTATACTCCGCTGTAACGATGTAATACTTCACCTGTGAACGTCAATCCAATAGACTCTGCTGCCTTGATAAGTTGAACTAACTTAAGAGGAGCGGAGCGAGAAATGAAATATGTAAATGCAGATACGGTATTACCGCAGCAGCTGCTGCAGGAGGTTCAGAAATATATGCAGGGCGGGATGCTCTATATCCCGAAGCCCGAGGGGCAGCGCAAGCAGTGGGGAGAGAGCTCCGGCGGCCGTTCTTATCTGGAGGCCCGGAACCGCACCATCCGCGAGCATTATGCCCGGGGACTGAGCGTTTCAGAGCTGGCGGAGCAGTTCTGCCTGTCAGCCGACAGCATCAAGAAGATTGTGTATGGGAGCAAACAGAGAGGATAGCGGTCTTAAGGGCGCACAACTAGCCATGTCTGTTTGTGAGATTCAGCCTGAGCTGGCTTCGATTGCACTATGTACACTAGATTACTTAAAAATCCTCCGAAAAATAGCATCTGCTGCACTCTGTACAGTAGAATTTTGCGTTGGCGGCCGTTTGGAGCATATATGCAGAAATCTAGTGTATGAAATACAGCAGAATGAGTGATTGGGCCGGCTAAAGTGAAATCTATTGTATGAAATACAATCGGGGCGTTCACACAGAAGCGTCTGTAAACAAGCGTTCACTCACCAGCCTTCATACACAAGCGCCACACACAAGTATCCATACAGCGCCCTCACAAGGCACACAAGCATGTAAACCTGAATCAACCTGATCCACCTGTAACATAGAGGGCTGTCCCAAGAAGTCGCGTCATGACTCTTGGAGCAGCCCTTTCTTTGTGTGCAAAAGTCAGGTTATACCTGTCTATTATCTATGTCCGCCGTCTCCGCCAACCCTATAATGAATGCAGACATCCATATGGGGGGCAGGAAGATGAAATTAGAAACAGCAGCAAGAGATATAGTACTGCGGGCGCTTAAGGCCTACGACTTGGATTGGACAAAAATTGAATATATTAAGCAGTCCGACAGTATCACGTTCAAGGTAGAGACGGAAACAGCGGGCAAGCTGCTGCTGCGGATACATGGCGAACGGTGCAGCCGGGCAGAAATTCTGTCGGAGCTGGAGTGGCTCAGACATCTTAGTCAGACAGCGGAGCTGGTTGTCCCCGTGGGGCTGCCCGACTCAAGCGGCTGCTACATTATGGAGACAGGCGAACAGGAGCCGGACCGCTTTCTCACCGTAATGCGCTGGGTCGAAGGTGAACATGCAGCGGGCAAGCTGACAAAAGAGCAGCTCCACGCTGTAGGCGTGATGCTGGCCGGGATGCATGAAGCGGGCGAACAGTTTGTGCCATCGGCGGAGTTCACCCGTCCGGCTTGGGGAGCGGACAGCTTCCGCAAGGATTGGGATAAGCTGGAGAGGCATCATTCGGCTATGGTCCCGGAAGCAGGGTGGAAGCTCTATCAGGCTGCCGCCGCCAGAATCCGGGGTGATCTCGAAGCCATGACGCCAGATTCTGGCAGCTACGGCCTGATCCATGGTGACCTGCACTTTGGAAACGTGGTGTTCACGGAGGGCCAGCCCCGGGCGATCGATTTCGGCCGCTGCGGCTACGGCTTCTACCTCTATGATCTGGCTGCGGCTCTGCTGGAGCTGTCCACGGAGCAGCGCAGGAGCCTGATCCAAGGATATAACAGCGTCCGTCCGCTGGAGCCGGATGTTGAACGGAAGCTGGAATGCTTCTTCGTCATGATCATGATCGGGAACTACAGCCATCATATTACCAATCCGGATGAGCACCCCAGCTTGCGCGAAGAACAGCCGTATGCGCTGGCCTATCTAAAGGAATATTTGGCGGACTCCCGCTTTTTGTTCAAAAGAATTGAACCTGCCCAAGTAGAATGAAGCTGTGCAATCTGTAAATATGTCCATTGATCCTAGCCTGAGGACATTTATTGCGCTCCCCTGCGGCGGTAACATATAGACATCAAAGAGCAGTCAGCTTTGAATTACCGGTCAAAGGGGAGTATACAGATGAAGCGATCCATGCAAAAGGGAGCATCACTATTACTGATGGTTATGATGCTGGCACTGGTTGCAACCGCTTGCAGCAGTAACAATGCGAAGAATAACGGCACGAACGGCGCAGAGGCTACACAAGGCGCGGACGGCGGCGGCAGCACCGGCAAAAAGACAGAGCTGCTGTTCTGGTCGCCCTTCTCCGGCTCGGACGGCCCGTTCATGAAGAAAATTGTGGATAAATACAACAGCTCCCAGGATCAATACAAGGTGAATTTTGTAATCCAGCCGAATGGCGAATATTACAAGCAGCTTGATGTAGCGCTCAGTACCGGCAAGGAACAGCCGGACCTGATGATCATGCATGTCGATCAGGTGCCGACGTACCAGAGCAAGGATCAGCTGCAGCCCGTGGATGAGCTGGCGGCTGCGGCCGGGATCAACCCGGCTGATTTTGCCGAAGCTCCGGTCACCTATGCCACGATCGACAGCAAGCTGTATACGATCCCGCTGGACATTCATCCGGTCGTTATGTATTACAACAAGGATCTGTTCGAGAAGGCGGGCATCACTGCGCCTCCAGCGAACCGCACCGAATTCGACGCCGCTGTACAGAAGCTGACGGACAAATCCAAGGGGATCTATGGATACGTGGTGCCGACCCTCTGGCCGCAGCAGTTCATCTTCCCGTCCCTCGTCTGGCAGAATGGCGGGGAGCTCTGGAACGGGACGGATGTTGCGTACAATTCTCCTGAAGCGGTGGAGATGGTGCAGTGGCTGCGCGATATGGTCGACAAGGGCATCTCTCCGGCCAACGTACAGCAGGATGGTGAGAATACCCTGTTCTTGCAGGGCAAGAACGCCATCCAGTTCAACGGGCCGTGGATGAAATCCCAGTTCGATGAAGCCGGGCTTAATTATGGCGTCGCCGTCATGCCGCAGATCGGGAAGACGAAGCAGGCAATTTATGCGGGCTCGCATGGCTTCGTCGTTCCCAAGACCGTGACAGACAGCGCCAAGCTGGCCGGGATCGGCGATTTCCTGAAATATGTCTCCGGCAACTCGCTGGACTGGGCGGAATCCGGCCAGGCGGTAGCTTCCAAGACCGTGATGGACAGCGCTGAATTCAAGGCGATGGAGTTCCAGAGTACAGTATCGCAGAGCTTCTCCTCCGTACAGTTCGCACCGAATGTGCTGAATTGGGGAACGATTATCGAGCCGGTATGGGGAGAGCTGAGCAGTGCCCTGCTTGGCAAAAAATCACCGCAGCAGGCGATGGATGATGCTGTAGCCAAATCCCGTCAGGCGATGAAATAGCCGGTCCGTGGAGCGGATCATCCGGTTGGCATGGCGGGGAGCGGAAGCTTCCCGCTTTTCCTTCAAATATAAGGATTAATCTGTTCCACACGATAACTCATCCTTATATTTCTCGCTGAAACGGGTGCCGTCCTTAAAAGGACGGCATAGCCGTTTCCACTTGTCATAAGGAGGAATCACTTTTGAAAACTCTGTGGACTTCACGCTTGACCTCATTTCTGTTCGTGCTGCCCTATCTGGCTGCCTTCGCGCTGTTTCTGCTTTTTCCGATTCTGTATGGCTTTGTCATCAGCCTGCAGGATTTCGAGCTGCTGTCTGCCGCCCATCCCTTTGTGGGGTTACGCAATTACGTGACCATTTTCACCCCGGGGACCTATGAGAACAGTATTTTCTTCCGCGGGCTGTGGACCACCCTTCAGTTTGTCCTGTACTCGGTTCCGCTGCTGATTATTACCGGGCTGGGGATCGCGATGCTGGTCAACGCGCTGCCGGCGAAGCTCCGGGGGCTGTTCCGGACCTTCTATTTCCTGCCCTACGCGCTGTCCGCTTCCGTGATGGCTGTCATCTGGCTGATGATGTTCGATACCAATGCCGGGTTCATTAACAGTCTGCTGCAAAAGCTGGGCTTAACCGGCATCCCATGGCTGACCGCTACACCTTGGGCCTGGATTGCGCTGGTGCTTACGACACTCTGGTGGACGATCGGCTTCAATATGATTATTTTTGTGAATGCGCTCAATGAAGTGCCGGAGGATTACTATGAGGCGGCTTCCATGGACGGAGCGAATGCCTGGAAGCGGTTCGTGTCGATTACCCTGCCGTCCATCCGGCCGGTTATGCTGTTCGTGATGATCACCTCAACCATCGCTTCCTTCAATATTTACGCCCAGCCGTTCCTGCTGACGCGCGGGGGGCCGGGAGACACCACCCGCGTGCTGCTGATCAATGTGCTGGACCAGGCGTTCGTGCGTAAGGATATCGGTTCGGCTTCGGCGATGGCGATTCTGATGGCGCTGCTGATCATGCTGGTGTCTGTCGTGCAGTTCCGTCTTACGAACCGGAAGGAGAAGGTATAGATGGGAAAAGCCAAAAGAACAGGCCTGCTGCTGCTGGCCATCCTGATTGCGCTGTTCGTGTTGCTGCCGCTGGTCTGGATGCTGTCGACAGCGTTCAAAAATGATTTTGAAGCCCTCTCCGGGCGGATGAACTTCCTGCCGAAGAAGCCGACGCTGGATAATTTCGTCCAGGGGCTAAGCGGAGAACTGATGAATACCCCAATTCTGCGCTGGATTGTTAATTCCCTGTCGGTGGGGATTGCGGGCACAGCGATCGTGCTGCTGATCGATTCCATGGCGGCATTTGCTCTGGCCCGGCTGCCGGATCTGCCGCTGCGCCGCACGCTGCTGGCGATGTTCATTGCCTCGCTGATGATTCCGGGCGTACTGACCTTTCTGCCGATGTACATCGAATTCAATACACTCGGTCTCATCAACACCTATCAGGCGCTGATCCTCCCGGCCACCGCCGGGGCCTTCGGGGTATTCCTGCTGTACCAGTTCTTTGTCTCCTTCCCGAAGGAGATCGAGGAAGCGGCCCGGATCGACGGGGTGAACAAATGGAATCTGTACCGGAGAATCCTGTTACCTTCGGCGGTGTCGATCATGACGACATTGGGGATTTTCACTTTTATGGGGATATATAATGATTTTGTCTGGCCGCTGTATGCGACTACCTCCCCGGAGATGCGGACGATCACTGCTGGGATTGCCATGATGGCCACCGGCAGCTATACCCAGAGCTATGGTAAATTAATGGCTATGACCACCATCGCGGCGCTGCCGGTGCTGATCCTGTTCATTGCCGGCCAGAAGTCGTTCGTCAGGGCGATTACCAGCTCGGGCGTGAAATAGCGGGAGACGGGGAGGGAGGCAGATGAGCATGAAACCTGATACACCGCAGAAGGCATGGGCAGGCAAACATTCACGTACAATAATCTACTCCCTTGCGGCACTTCTGTTCCTTATACTCACAGGAGGTGCATATTGGTTGTTGCAGCCCAATAACGGCGTTACGGATGAAGTCTACAAGGGACATGGCGGAACGTTCAGGAATACCATGGCTGAGATCGATACTCCTGATCCGAGTGTGATCTACAAGGATGGATATTATTATATGACCTTCACCCATAATGGAACGGATATTATGGTGATGAAGTCGCTCACCCTGGATTTCCGCCAGGCCGAGCGGAAGGTCGTATGGTACCCGCCGGCGGAGACGGCCTACTCGGCGAATCTCTGGGCACCCGAGCTGCAATATATCCGGGGAAGCTGGTATATCTATTTTGCCGCAGATGACGGGCAGAACGAGAACCACCGGATGTATGTGCTGCAAGCGGACAGCGGTGATCCGCTGGGCGGTTATACCTTCCAGGGCCAAGTCACCGACAGCAGCAACCGATGGGCGATCGACGGGCTGGCGATGGAGGTGGACGGGGAGCTGTACTTCGTCTGGTCCGGCTGGGAAGGGGAGGTGAACATTGCGCAGAACACCTATATTGCCCCGATGAGTGATCCGCTGACGATCAGCGGACCGCGGGTGCTGCTGAGCGAGCCGCAGCTTCCCTGGGAGCGGGCCGGAGGCCCGCCTTATATTAATGAGGGCCAGTCCGTCCTCCATCATAACGGCCGTGTCTTCATTATATATTCCGGTGCGGGAAGCTGGACTCCCTACTACAGTCTGGGACTGCTTGCTCTGAAGCCGGGCGGCAACCCGCTGGAGGCCGCAGACTGGATCAAGTCGCAAGAGCCGCTGCTGGCCATGGATGAAGCTGCCGGAGTCTACGGTCCGGGGCATAATTCATTCACGGTCTCGCCGGATGGAAGCGAGCAGTGGATCGTCTATCACGCCACGACAGGGGCGGATGACGGCTGGAACAACCGCAAGGCACGGGCCCAGCCGGTTAGCTGGGATGTTGACGGCCTGCCGGTCTTCGGCAAGCCGCTGCCGCTGAGTGAGGCCATCCCGGTTCCCGCAGGCATGGGCGTGCTCCCGGCGGAAGCCGCCCTGCGCAGCGGCGGCAAGCTGGAATTCCCGTCGCTGCCGTCCACGGTGGACAGCGAGGTCCCGCTGCTGGTGCATTATGTGAATCCGGGCGGAGAACCGGCCGGGGCGGCAGTCTCGGTAAATGGCGGGCCGCCGGCGGCGCTTCAACTGCCGCCATCCGGTGAGGGCCAGACCGGTTATGCTTATCTGAGCCTGCCGTTCACAGCCGGGAAGAATACAGTAGCCATAGAGCTGCCCGAGGGTGTGGTGGCGGAGGTGAAGGCGATTGAAATTCCGCGATATGAAGGCGAGGCTCAAGCCATGGAGGGGGATGCTGCGGCAGAGGATAATCCCTATGCCTCGGGCGGGGCCGGGGCTGTCTTAGGCGGCAGCGGAGCTTCGCTGAAGTTCAGCCATCTTCAGGTCCCGCACAGCGGAACCTATACGGTCCTGGCGGCGGTGATGAATGCTTCGCCGGACGCGGAGCTGGAGCTGTCGGTGAACGGAGGTGCGAGGATCGGCTATTCCCCCCTCCCGCAGGAGCGCAATCAGCCTTCCCTCTGGCAGCTGGAGCTGAAATTACAGAGGGGGGCGAACGAGATCATTCTTTTTGACAGACAAGGCAGCTTCAGTATAGATTATATGGATATATGGCAGAAGAGTGAATGAGCCGGGAGATTCATAGACGGGAAGCAAGACGGGGGCTTACTCATATGAGAGATATTAGCTGCAAGACCGGATACAGACGGAACAAATGGATTGCGCTTTCAATTCTGCTGATTGCCCTGTTGCTGGGAGGGTGCAGCGCAGAGAGGGAGGAGCCGCCACAGACACCTGCTGTCCAGCCGGTGATTCTCGAATACTGGACCCCGTTCAGCGGGGGAGACAATATCTTCATGACCGGGCTGGTGGAGCAGTTCAACAAGGAGCATCAGGATATCCGGATCGATCAGATCAACTCCCGGCTGGATGATTACTATTCCCGGCTGCGTACAGCCATTCTGTCCGGCAATGCGCCGGATCTGGCCATTATTCATGCAACCAACCTCCCGCAGTTCGTGCAGAACGGTTATATAGAGCCCCTTGACGGATTGGCTGCGGAAACCGGCCTGGACTGGGAACAGTTCAGTACCAAAATTGCCGAATCCACCGTCTACGGAGGCGCACATTATGCGGTGCCTCTGGATACGCATACCTTGGTGCTCTACTATAACAAGAAATATTTAAGAGCGGCCGGGCTGCTGGACACAGAGGATAGGCCGGTGATCGGCCCGGGAGAACAGGGGTTTACCGCATTTCTGCACAAGCTGAAGCAATCCGTTCCGCCCGGTGTCGCACCGCTGGCTCTGCCCAGCACACGGATTGATTCCGTGTGGTTATGGTGGAGCCTGTACAATCAGATCGGGGGCGGCGGCGTCTTTTATAATCCCGAAGGCACACAGGCGGTCTTCAATAACAAGGCATCGCTGCAGGCGCTGGAGTTCGTCAATAGTCTGTACCAGCAGGAGCTGATTCCGCCGGGGATCAATGATGCCTTCAAGCTGTTCTATGACGGTGAGGCGGCGGTGCTGATTACGGGGGTATGGGGCACTGGCGCTTTTGAGAAGGCTGAGAAGCTGGAGCTGGGGGTTGTGCCGGTTCCGGTCATATACGATCATCCGGCCGTCTGGGGAGATTCACATACGCTGGCGATTCCGGCCAAAAGCGGGATGAGTGCGGAGAAACGGAGGGCGGCCATGGCTTTTGCCCGCTGGGCCGTTGAGCACGGGGTGATGTGGGCGGAGGCGGGCCATGTCCCGAGCTCCCGGAAGGTCGTGGAGAGCAGGGCGTATTCCGCGCTGAAATTCCGCAGTGACTATGCGAATACCGCCAACTCCGTAGTCTATTGGCCGCGGAATATGAAGCAGTGGAGTATTAATGAAGAGATTATCCGGCAATTTGAGCGGATGATCTATAAGGAGCAAAGTCCGGCGCAGGCTCTGCAGCAGGCGGTGGACAGCATCAACCTTCAGCTGAAGAGATGACTGTAAGGGAGCAAGGGGGAGAATGCGGTTGAAATCCTTTCGCGGCTGGTTCAGGAACCTGGCGCTTGCGCGCAAGCTTATTCTTATCAATGTCGTGTTCATTGTGCTTCCGCTGGGACTGATGGGGTATTTCGCCTTTGCCCGTTTTACCGAAACGACGGAGCGTAAGGTAGGCGAATATCAGCTCCAGACGCTGAAGCAGCTTACCCTGAATATCGATACCTATATGAATGAGCTGAACCGGCTGACCGTGATGCCCTATCAATATCCCAAGGTGACCGATTATCTGGCCACGAAGCGTGCCCCCGGCGAACCCTTGACGCTGGATGAGATCAGCGGACTCAACAGCTTCGTCACCCAGGTGTTCCTGAACGGCCGGGTCGATATTCTGGGCGTTTCCCTGTATGGTACGGACGGAGCCTCCTATGTGGTCATGCCGGAGAGCCAGTATGTCACGACCTACAAGCTGGATGAGAATGTGGGCTGGCTGAATAAGTTCAAGGGTCATTATGGACAGCCGGTGTATGTGGCCACGCATGATTTAAGATCCAGCGGCGGAAATGTATATCAGGCCTTCTCCATCGTGAGGGAGCTGCGCAGCTTCGATGACGGCGTAACGCTCGGGTACATTGTCATTGATGTGGACCCCAAGTTCATCCGTGAGATTCTGTCCAAGGTCACGCTGGACCCCCAGGAGCTGCTGTACATTACGGATGATTCCAGCAACCTGGTTACCGGCAAGGATCACGGAATTCCACAGGGAGTAGCTGATGGTTCCATCAGCAGAACGGGTGAAGGGGTGAGCCATGTGAAATCCGGGGGCGAAGGGCTGCTGGTCGCGCATGTCACCTCAGAGGTTACCGGATGGACGACTGTTGGCGTTGTACCGGTGTCCGGTCTGATGAAGGATACCGAGGTGCTGCGCACATACCTTATTCTCATTGGCGTGATCTGTGTCGGCCTGGCCCTGCTGCTGTATGTGTTCATTGCTTACCGGATCACCCAGCCGCTGCGCAAGCTGAGCCGGCTAATGCGCAGCGTTGAGCGCGGCGACCTGAGCCAGGCCTTTCCGGTGAGCGGAACAGATGAAGTGGGGCTGCTGGGCCATTCGTTTAACGGCATGATTGCCAAGCTCAGCGAGCTGGGCTATCTGCTCTACGAGACGGAAATCCGCGAGAAGGATGCGCAGATTGCCGCGCTGCAGAGCAAGATCAATCCGCATTTTCTGTACAATACACTGGGCTCCATCAGCATGTACGCCGAGCTTGAAGGCAGCCCGGAGATTATCACCATGTCCAACAACCTGAGCAAGCTGTTGCGTTACAGTCTGAGCGGGCGCAAGGAGCAGGTGACGCTGCAGGATGAGCTGGACCACGTAGGCGGCTATATGGCCATCCAGCAGATGCGCTATGAGGAACGGATTCAATTCACGATGAATATTGAGCCCTCGCTGCTGGACTGTGAGGTCATTCCGCTGATGATCCAGCCGCTGGTTGAGAATGCGATTAATCATGCACTCGATCAGGGGGTGGGCCGGGGCGTGATAACATTGACCGCAGGCAGCAGCAATCAGGTGCTTACCATTACAGTCGAGGATGACGGAATTGGCATGAATGCGGAGGCGCTGGAGGCACTCCGGCTGCATCTGCGGAATACGGAGGAGCTTGGCGGGCGTTCCGGCAACGGGCTGCTGAATGTCCACCGCCGGATCGTGCTGCATTACGGGGAGGAATATGGCCTCTCACTGGAGAGTATGCCGTATCAGGGCTTCAAAGCCGTGCTTACGCTGCCGGTCATTCATCATCAGGGCCGGGCAAGGGAGGATGACGGGGTTGCCTAGAATATTGATTGTTGACGATGAATCGGTCTTCCGCAAAGGACTGCGCAAAATGATCACCAGCCTGGATAGCAGCTGGGAGGTGGTCGGTGAAGCCAGCGACGGCTATGATGCACTCGACAAGCTGGCCGAGCTGTCTCCTGAAGTGCTGCTCACCGATATCCGTATGCCGCGGATGGACGGTATCCAGCTGCAGCAATTGGCCGGGGTACGCTTCAAGGATCTGATGACCGTTGTGGTCAGCGGCTACGATGAATTCGCCTATGCGCAGCAGTCGATGCGCCAGGGCGCGAAGGATTATCTGATGAAGCCGGTGGAACGCCAGGAGCTGGGCCGTGTGCTGGAGCGGCTGGGGCAGGAGCTGGCTGAGCGTCACACGCAATCTGCACGAAGCGGTCAGCCTTGGCAGGTGCAGCCTGTGCTGAAACGGCATGTGGCCGGTCATCTGGCGGAGAGTCTGCTCAAAGGCAAGACGGAAGACAGCGATTTACGGCTGCTGCATGAGCTGGGCTTCGCCTTCTTGCATCCCTATTTCATCTGCATGGTTATCAAGCTGGATAAGCATTCTGTGGAAAAAGAGCGCTATGAGCGGGGAGATGCGTCGTTGTTCCTCCTGTATATCCAGCAGGTCGTCCAGGAGATGATCGATCGTCAGGCCATAGGGATAAGCTTCGTGCAGTCGGATACCGAGGTGGTCGCCTTGCTGAATACAGCAGACCCGCAGCATTCCCTGTCGGCGCCTGGAGCACTGGGTGACCTGATCCGCAGGCAGATCCGTTCCTTGTCCAATCTGACGGTGACGATCGGGGTCAGCAATCCGGCAGAAGGGCTGTCAGGCATCCCCAGAGCCTACAGCGAGGCTGGCATTGCTCTCCTGTACCGGTTGATCGAAGGCGGTGACAGGCTGCTGGATTATGCCAAAATGAAGGAGCGCCCCAACGAAGGCAGCAGCCCCCTGAAGTGGTCCTGGGAGCTGCTGGAGAAGTCGATTACCGGCGGAAGAGAGGCCGGCATCGGCCCGATTGTGGAGCGTATGATCGAAGAGCTGTGCAGCACGGCCGAGTCACCCGAGAGCATCCACCAGCAAATCTGCAAGCTGCTGTTGTATTACTATGAATTGTCCGAGGAGCTTGGAGTTACCGGAGCGTGGTTGGGCACGAAGGATATCCGCACCATCCTGTTCGAGGTGTGCAGCCTCTCTTCACGGCAGGAGCTTGCCGAGCAATGCCGGGGGCTGCTGCTCACGCTGACCGGCTGCATCGCCGAATCCCGGGAGACGAAGGATATCGATCCGGTCACTGTGGCCCAGCGCTATATCTCGCAGCATTATCATCATCCGCTGAGTCTCAAGGAGGTAGCAGACAAAGTATATTTGAACCCGGTATATTTTAGCAATCTGTTCAAGCAGAGGACCGGCGTCACCTTTAGCGAATTTGTCACGCATACCCGTATGGAGGAGGCCCGCAGAAAGCTGGCCTTCACCGGGGAGAAGATCAGCAGAATCGCTGAGGAGACGGGCTTCGGCAACGTGCGTCACTTCAACCGCGTGTTCAAGAACTGCAGTGGTCTTTCGCCCAAAGCGTACAGGGACAGCTCGCGCAAGGTGCAGATGGCTTCTATGGATCATAAGGACGGATCATAGGGGCTGCTTGCAGCTTCTTTAATCTTCAACCATGGAGTTATACGAAATCCTGCACAGAATACAACAATGCGTGCTACACAGACGCCAATCTGGCGGGAATCCTGCACAAAAGACAACAATCGCTCCTCGCCAGACGCCAATGCGGTGGAAATCCTGCATAAAGTGCAACAATGTGCATGATTGGAGATAAGTCTGAAAAAAATCCTGCATAAAATGCAACAATACGTTGTCGCCACACGTAATCGGAAGCTGATTCTACACGGATACCAATCAGGCGAGGGAGACAGACTCCAAATGGCTTAACAACCATTATTGCGAAGTCAAGCATACCGCCTCCTCCGCCGTAACCAGCTGCTCGCTGCCCTGCTCCATATCCTTCAGCCGCAGCTTCTGCACAGCAGCCTCGCTCTCTCCGACCATAATCACATAGCGGATGCCCTGTGCGCTGGCTGCGGCCAGCGTTTTTTTGAGTTTGCGCGTGCCACTGTCCACGGTGGTGCGGATGCCGGCGGACCGCAGCGAAGCAGCCGCGACGAGTGCTTGCGGCATATACCCGCCGACGGGAACGATCAGAACGCCGGAACGCTCCGGAGTATCCGCCGGGCGCTCACCCAGCAGGGCCATAATTGACTCCATTCCGAACGAGATCCCCACGGTAGGGTATTCGATATCGTCACGCCCGACCAGCTTCCCGATGATCGCGTCATATCTGCCTCCGCCGCCCAGACTCGATGAATAGCTGCCTGTAGCATCGAAGATTTCATAGACGGTCCCCGTATAGAAGGACAGCCCGCGCGACAGAAAAGGATCGAACACGCAGACCTCCGCAAGGCCGACCGCATCAATCAGCTGCTGCAAGGCCTGCACCTCGAGCGTCCCCGGCAGCCCTTCCAGCTTATACCGCTCCACCAATTCCGCGAACCCCGGGTCCGCCAGCTCCAGCAGCTCCGCGATCAAGGTAACGGTCTCTGCGGGCAGCTGCTTATCCGTCAGCTCGGCCAATACTCCGCTGCTGCCGATTTTGGCCAGCTTGTCGAGGGTCAGCATCACCGAGAGCTGCTCCTGCTGCGGCACACCCACCGCCCTCAGAATCTCGCCGAGAAAGCGGCGGTTATTCCACTTCAGCAGCACCGGAATCGCAAGTCTGCGGAACACCTCTGCCGCGAGCTGCATCAGCTCCGCTTCCGCCTGCGGACCGGCAATCCCGACAACATCGGCGTCACATTGCAGGAACTCGCGCAGGCGGCCTTTTTTGACCGGACCATCCCGGAACACCTTGCCGATCTCATACCGCCGGTAGGGGAAGGCGATTCCCGGATTCATAGCAATCACCTTGGCAAAAGGAATCGTAAGATCGTACCGCAGCCCCAGCCTGCGTCCGCCCTGGTCGCTGAGCTGGTACATCTCGCGCAGTATCTCATCGCCCCCGGCGTATTTGGAGGTCAGCAGCTCCAGCTCATTGAGCATCGCCGTATCCATTGACTCGAACCCGTAGAGCTCGAACAGCTCCTGAAGCGTAGTCCGCACCTTCTGGCGGATGGCCTGTTCCCGGCCGAAGTAATCGTAAGTTCCTTTGATATTCTGCATCGTCAGCAGCTCCTTTGGTTGTGAAATCTCTGAAAAATAAAAAACGCGCCGGACCTCATGGTCCTGCGCGCTTATCTATGCCGCAGGGAGGTCAAACGCGAAATGCGCTAGCCCTCCCTGGATGAATTCAGGGGTGCTAACGCTGCTTGTGATGATGAAGCGGATTCGGTATGATGGACAAGCGGTTCATGTGATCCAATCCCTTCATGTGAGAATTACAGCACATTATAGCTGATCAGGGACCGCTATGCAAGACTTTAATCTGTACAGGCAAAGGAGCCATCCGCATGAACCATACTGAACTGATCGCAGCAGCAGAGCATTTCGCCAGAGAGCAATTAGGCGGGGATACAACCGGCCATGACTGGTATCATACAGACCGTGTGCGCAACATGGCTGCACTGATCGCCGGAAGCGAAGGAGCCAATACCGTAATCTGCACCGTCGCCGCGCTGCTGCATGATGTGGCTGACGAGAAGCTGAACGCTTCCAAGGAAGCAGGACTGCTCAAGGTGCAGGTATGGCTGGAGGGACATCTGCCGGACGAAGCAGCACGCAGGCATATTATGGAGATCATTGAGACGATGTCCTTCAGCGGCGGAGGAGGAGGGCCCATGTCAACGCTGGAAGGGCAGGTTGTCCAGGATGCCGACCGTCTGGATGCGCTGGGGGCCATCGGGATTGCCCGGACTATGGTCTTCTCGGGCGCCAAGGGGCGCCCGGTCTATGACCCAGAGATTGCTCCGCGTGACGAATCCCTGCAGAAGGAATACCGGGACTACAGCAAGGGGACGGCGGTCAATCATTTCTATGAGAAGCTGCTGAAGCTGAAGGAGCTGATGAACACCGCTTACGGCAGGCAGCTGGCGGAGGAGCGGCATCAGTTCATGCTGGATTTCCTGGAGCAGTTCTATAAGGAATGGAACCAGGGCGCAGCGCCATCCGGCAGCAGGCAACTGGACTAATCAGCACTTAAATGCTCTACCAGCATTCCCGCGAACCGGTCAGCAATCCGGGCTTCCAGCCCGGATTGCGGCTCTGCCGCGGGAACCAGGCTTATTTTCTGCAGCAGGGCGAGCATGGAGGTGAAGATGAACAGGGCCGTCTGCAGCGGCTCGGCATCCCGCTTTAATGATCCGTCTTCCGCTCCGGTCTCCAGGGCTTCGAGCAGAAAATGGCGTTCTTTGGCCCGGCCGATGTATTGTTCATATTGTTTCCTTAGCTCATGACTGGAATCATACGCTTCATAATGCAGATCGAACAGCAGAATAAACCGGATATAGCCCGGATGCTGCGCCCCATAGTCAATCCAGGCCTTCAGCATGGAGGCCAGCATCTCCTTACCGTTCATTCCGGCAGAAGGCGCGCTGCGCACGAATCCGGTCATGCCCTCCAGAATATCAACCTGCACTTCAAACACCAGCTCGTCCATCGTCTGAAAATGCTTATAGAACGTTACCCGGCTTACTCCGGCAAGGACGCAGATTTCTTTGATATTTACGGCGAGGAAGCTTTGCTTGGCGAACAGCTCTTTGGCCGCTGCAACAATCTCTTCCCGGTTCTTATTCCTCAGCTTCTTGTGCCAGTTGTCAGTCATGCAGAGCAGTTCCTTTCCGCTTATTGTTGGCCGTTCTGACAGTCAATACAAGGGCAAGGACCAGAATTACAGCCCCCAGAATATAAGGTGTGTTCAGCTGCCAGTCAAACAGCTGTCCCGCGATAACCGGCCCCAGGATGCTGCCGATACTGGTATAGGTTGTACTTAATCCGGCAGCATAGCCTTGGCGGTCACCGGCGGAGTTCGCGATCAGGGTGCTGACCGTAGGCCGCAAAAAGGCATTAAAGGCAAAGAACAACACCGAAACGGCCAGCAGATACGCCAGATTCACCTTGGGGATCATAAGCAGCAGCGCCGCCGAGGCGATTACTAAGGAGAGGCGGACGAGCTTCATCTCACCCAGCCTGCGGATGAACCGGCCAAGCAGCCACACCTGCACAATAATGCCTGTAACGGCGCCTACCGTAATCAGGATGGAGATTTTGCCGGAATCAAAGCCGTATTTCTGCTCCACAAACAGCGCATACACCGTCTCATAATTCATCAACCCGAAGGTAATAATCAGCGTCAGGAGCAGATAGGGGAAATACAGCACCCGGAAGGAATCCACAATCATACGATGAATGGGCTCACGCTTGGCCGACTGCTGCACCGCCCGCTTCTCCTTCGGCAGGGTTTCCGGCATGAACAGGCTTAACAGCATGGCCACAAATCCAAGTCCCCCGGCAAAAAAATAAGGAATTCTAATCCCGAACTCCGCAATCAGTCCCCCCAGTCCCGGTCCCAGCACCATCCCCAGATTCATGGCGGCGCCCAAATAGCCCATGCCCTTGGCACGGGTCTCCGGCGTAGTGATGTCAGCAATATAAGCCATGTTAGACGGAACCATCAGACCTACGCCTATACCGCCGATGAATCTGGCCACATATAAGAGGGGCAGCGTGTGCCCTACAGCAAACAACAGATCCGAGATTACAGTTAAAAAAAGACCGGCAACCAGCAGCGGCTTGCGCCCCAGACGGTCCGACAGCTGGCCGCCGATCGGCGAGAAGATAAACTGTGCCGCGCCGAAGGCGGCAATCAGATACCCTGCGGCCGTTCCGGCAGCATGGAATTGCTTGAGGTACTCCGGCAGGATGGGAATGACCATGCCTTGGCCCAGCAGGGCAATGAATAAATTGAACATCAGAATAAACAGCGAAATTCTGGCAGACTTAGGCATGCCGTTCATGGTTAGAGCCTCCTGAATTGTTTACACGGTATAAAGAGTTATACGATGTAAACAATCATACTTGATCAAAAGGCAGGCTGTAAAGGAATATTTACGCCAAACAACCTTCCAGGCAGACGGCAGGCCGCTGCACGGAAGGTTGTGCTTATTGAGTATTAGTTAGTTATTATACTGCGCCTGATGCAGCCTGCTATAAGTACCTCCGGCGGCAATCAGCTCCTCATGCCGGCCCTCCTCGGCAATGCCGTCCTCATTAACGACGATGATCCGGTCGGCGTTCTTAATGGTGGTCAGGCGGTGGGCGATGACCAGCGTGGTTCGGCCCACGGAGAGGTCGGCCAGCGACTGCTGGATCGCCGCTTCAGTCTCGGTATCCAGCGCCGAGGTTGCCTCATCCAGAATCAGAATCGGCGGATTCTTCAGGAACATCCGGGCGATAGCCAGGCGCTGCTTCTGTCCGCCGGACAGCTTCACGCCGCGTTCGCCGATCACCGTATCCATTCCGTCCGGCAGGCTGTTAATCAGCTCCTCCAGGTGGGCCTGGCGGGCGGCCTGCCAGATGTCCGCAAGCCCCGCATCCAGTCTGCCGTAGGCAATATTCTCGCGGATAGTGCCGGAGAAGAGGAACACATCCTGCTGCACGATGCCAATCTGCTTGCGCAGCGCATTCAGCTTCATGTCGCGGATGTCGGTCCCGTCGATGGTGATCGAGCCGCCGGTCACATCGTAGAAGCGGGGGAGCAGGCTGCAGATGGTCGTTTTGCCGGCGCCGGATGGCCCGACGAAGGCGATGGTCTCTCCTGCGTTCACCAGCAGGCTAATATCCTTCAGCACCGGCCGGTCCGCTTCATAGCCGAAGCTGACCCGGTTGAAGCGGATATCGCCGTGCAGCGGACCAGGGTCGACAGCATCCGGCTTGTCGGCAATATCCGGCTCGGTGTCAATAACCTCCAGATACCGTTTGAACCCGGCAATTCCCTTCGGATAACTCTCGATGACCGCATTGATCTTCTCAATCGGCCGGAAGAAGACGTTGGAGAGCAGAATGAAGGCGACGAATTCCCCGATCTCCAGCTCTCCCTGAATGAAGAACCATGCGCCGCAGATCATCACCACCACCGTAATCAGACGGGTCATCATGTAGCTGACCGAGAAGCTGCGGGCCATCAGCTTGTAGGCCATCAGCTTGGTCTCGCGGAACTTCTGGTTGTCCACAGCGAACAGCGATTTCTCGAATTCTTCATTGGCAAAAGACTGAACCACCCGGATACCGCCGACATTGTCCTCAATCCGGGCATTGAAGTTCCCGACATTGCCGAATAAGCGGTGATAAGTATCTGTCATGCTGCGTCCGAAATAGATAATGACCCAGGCCATCACCGGCACAACGATGAAGGTAATCACAGCCAGCTTGAGATTGATATCGGCCATCAGCACGAAGGCGCCTACCAGCGTCATGACGGCAATGAACACATCCTCCGGGCCGTGGTGGGCAACCTCGCCGATATCGTTCAGGTCATTGGTAATCCTGCCGAGCAGATGCCCGGTCTTGTTGTTGTCGAAGAAGCGGAAGCTCAGCTTCTGGATGTGATCGAACATCTTTTTGCGCATATCGGTCTCGATATTGATCCCCAGCATATGGCCCCAGTAGGTGACAATATAGTTCATTGCCGTGTTCAGCGCATAGATTGCCAGCAAGGCAGCACAGGCAAGCACAATCAGCGACCAATTCTGTCCCGGCAGCAGGTCATCAATGAATTTATTGACAGCCACCGGAAAAGCAAGCTCCAGCAGACCCGCACCCACCGCACAGGTGAAGTCGATCACAAACAGCGTCTTGTATGGACGGTAATACGAGAAAAAACGGCGCAGCATTGCATATTCACTCATTTCTGTGTAGGGTTATGTATTTCTCATTGAGATTGATTCTCAAATAGACCTATGCTTAGGATACTAATGGGGCTGACGCGTTTTGTCAACGGAGAGAATGATTATAACGGCAAGCTCCGGGCTGGGCGGGTGCATAAGTTTGTATAAGATTTTGCCGGAGAAAGTGCATTGTAAGCTGCTCATGACATGCTACTATTGTGTTTGAGATCATCTGAGAATGATTATCAATGAAATTGGACACAGGAGTGAGAGAGACATGACAAATCGGGGCCGGAGATGGATCTGGACAACTGTACTTATCCTGGCTATGTCCGCTATGGCGGCTTGCGGGACGAATAATAATGAGGCTGGGGACGGCAAGCCCGTCCAGACAGGCAATGCGGCTGCGCCGGCAGCCAGCTCAGCTCCTGCGGAGACTGAAGAAGCGGCAGCTTCCGAAGGGGCAACCAGGAAGGTTGCCGGGGAATTTGGCGAGGTGGAGATTCCGGCGAACCCTAAGCGGGTAGCGGGAATCTATGTGGAGGATTACCTGAAGGCGCTCGGCGTCACCCCGGTGGTGCAGTGGTATCATCCCAGCTGGGGCAAGCAGGATTATCTGAATCTGGATGTGCCTGAATACGATATCTCCGGAAGCATAGAAGCCCTGCTGGACAAAAACCCTGATCTGATTATCGCCGACGGCGGAGCGGATGAGGCGAGATACGAGCAATATTCCAAGGTTGCACCGACCTACCGCCTGCCGGAGTCCGTACTGCAGGATTCGAGATTGACCCTGACCGCCATCGCTGAAGCGCTGGGCATCCCTGATAAGGCGAAGACCGTACTGGCGGACTACGACAAGAAGGTGGCGGACGGCAAAGCTGCGTTGCAGCAGGCGGTGGGCCAGGAGAAGGTGGCGGTGATCCGGCTGAATGCTGCGGACAAGACCTTTGCTCTTTTTGGAGTCAAAAACCGCTATACCGGCATGATCTACGATCAGTTCGGCCTGACACCTATCCCTATGGCAGCTGAGATGACGGATTATCAGTCGATTATTTCCGAAGAAGTGATCCCGGAGCTTGAAGCGGACCATATCATTATATTCCCCGATAATGGCGCCTGGGACAGTGAGGTCAACCAGGAAGCGGTCAAGCTGCTTGACGGGCCGCTCTGGAAGAACCTGCCTGCGGTGAAGAACGGCAACATCTACCGTATGGAGCGTTCCCACTGGCAGTCGGGCGGGATTACAGCCAATCAGATGAAGCTGGATGATCTGCTTAAGGCCATGGTGAAATAATCCGCCGTCAGGCAGGGGTAAAATTATAAGCGGGAAGAAGGTCTATCGGTAAGGTTGATAGATCTTCTTTTTTGTTTTACACTTGAGTCTATGATAATGATTCTCAGTCAGGAGGAGCGGCAGTATGACGGAACCGTTGCAGGAACACGCGAAGACAAGGCTGCTCCACAGCCTGATGAATATAGAAATGGTTACACATTCCCCGTCCGGGATGGATCAGACCGCAGTCTATCAGGAGCATACCTTGATTGTTGTGACGGAGGGGCAGGGTTGGCTCAAGGCAGAGGACAGGCAATATCCTCTGGAGAGAGGGACCGGATTCCTGGCCGAGGCCGGATCGCTGAACCGGATTCAGGCCGGGGAGCAGGGGATCAGCTGGTACCGACTGGAGTTCAGCCTCATTCCGGCAGGGCGCGGCAAGCTTGGTACAGGGGACAAGGGACCGCAGGGGCTTGGTGAATATATGCTCCGCCTGGGTTATCTGGATTGCCGGCCGTTCTCGCAGTGTGCCTTGCTGCTGGATTCTATCTTTTACAGCTTCCGGCGTCCTGAGGATCTCGAATGGTTCGCGGCCCAGACCCGGTTCCAGGAGCTGATGCTGCTGATTATGCGGGCGAATGCTCCACACCTGAAGGCTAAGGATGACCGCGTGGCTGTGGAGGATTCGATCCGCTACATGGAAGAGCATTGCAGTGAACCGTTATCCGTCGATCAGCTGGCTGAGATTGCCGGGATCGGGCGGGCACGTTACACGCAGATCTTCAAAGATATAACCGGCCGGATGCCTCTGGAGCACT
The DNA here is from genome assembly GCF_037977055.1 of Paenibacillus sp. FSL K6-1096. Classification (NCBI taxonomy): domain Bacteria; kingdom Bacillati; phylum Bacillota; class Bacilli; order Caryophanales; family Paenibacillaceae; genus Paenibacillus; species Paenibacillus sp. FSL K6-1096. Next base: position 6,098,668 of record NZ_CP150274.1, read on the forward strand.
TGAACGGACTGCGTATTGAACGGGCCCAGCAGCAGCTTCTGCTGACCCGCGACCGGCTGCATGAGATTGCCCTGGCTGCGGGCTACAGCAATGAATATTACTTCAACCGCCGCTTCAAAAGAACGGTAGGCGTCACTCCCGGACAGTACCGGAGCCTCCATCAGGAGGGGGTCCGGGTCTTTGCCCCTTGTCTGGAGGATTATCTGCTGGCACTGGGCATCACTCCGGCTGTGCAGTATTGCCATGCCAAATGGGGCAAGCAAGAATACCTCGGGCTGGATCAGGTTCCGGCGTTCGATATCTCAAGCGGAGACTGGCAGGGTCTCTCCCGTTATAAGCCGGAGCTGATTATGCTGGATGACGGCTTCCGGCGCTGGCAGCTGGGGGAATGCAGCCGGGTGGCCCCGCTGTTCCGGCTCCCGTTCCACCAGGAGGACTGGCGGGCAACGCTCCGCAGCGCAGCAGCCGTCTTCGGAAGAACGGCACAGGTGCAGGAGGTGATCGGCCAATATGAGGAGCAGGCCCGGCAGGCCAAGCGGCTGCTCAGCCGCAGCGTCCGCGGGCAGACCGCAGCGCTGCTGCGGATTTCGGCCTGCGGGGTGACCCTGTATGGCAGCGAGAATCTGGGCTATGTCTCGAATGTGCTGTATGACGATCTGGGGCTGGGGCGGCATCCTCTGGTCCGGCAGCTTACCCGCGGGCAGAAGCGTGTGAGCCTGAGTTCTGAAGAGCTGTCCGGCTTGACCGCAGATCATTTATTCATTACCTTCGACCGGCAGGAGGGCGAGGGGCGTGAGCTGCTGGATACACCGCTGTGGAGAAGCCTGCCTGCTGTACGCAACAACTGTGTGTACGAGGTGGATTTCATGGCCTGGATGAATTACGGTGTGCTGTCGCATCAGCGCAAGATCGCGGATGTGCTAAATGTGATGGCTTGAAGCAGTATGTCAGCGCAGAATAAAAAAGACTTGCAATTCTCCGCCAAAGAGAGTATATTCTTAATTACGGTGATTGAATCACTGAATACATAATATGCGGTCATGGCGGAATTGGCAGACGCGCTGGCTTCAGGTGCCAGTGGTAGCAATATCGTGGAGGTTCGAGTCCTCTTGACCGCATCCGCATTACAAACAGGCTTCGGATGACTGAATATAGTCATCGCGAAGCCTCTTTTTGTTTTTCTTTTGGTGTGTTAGAAATATGAGTTCCGCGCCGGAATGAACAGTTAGGCTATAAGACACCGGCATCATTCACCCGTTGAATATTTTTTTACAGACACACTGTAACCTTTCGGCGGGTTCAGACGAATAAGCAGTGGAGGGCACAGCAGGAGAGGAGGCGGCAAGAGGCGGACAGTATGGAATATAAGAATGCAGAGGCCCGGACGTCACAGTCAGGGAAGGCAGGACAAGCTCCGCCCGAGGAGGAGAATGCGGTGCTTCTCAAGTTCCGGGAGGGGAGCCTCGAGGCGTTTGAATGGCTGGTCCGGCACTACCGGGAGCCTGCGGTACGGTTTGCGTACCACTTAACGGGCGATTATTACACTGCCGAGGATCTGGCGCAGGACTGCTTCGCCTATCTGCTGGTGTACCCGGAGAAGTATGATTACCGGGCCTCCTTCAAAACGTATCTCTTCACCCTTGTGCGCAACAAAAGCATTGACTCCATCCGCAAGCGCGCAAGACAGCGGAGTATGCCGCTCGCAGAAGAGGGCGGCAGGCTGGCGGGAACGGATATAGCAGATCTTGCGTCCGGCAAAACTGGCAGCATACATATACCGGATGAGGATAACCCTGAGCGGCTGGCCATTATCCGGGAGGAGGACCGGGAGTGGCGGAGAAGGCTGCTGCGGCTGAAGCCGGAGTACTGCCAGGCTATCTATCTGGTGGATCTGGCACAGCTGTCCTATGAGCAGGCGGCTGCGGTCATGGGCCGCGGGGCCATGAGCTTCAAGGTGCTGCTGCACCGGGCCCGCAAGAAGCTTAGACAAGTCTACGAGAAGGAGGAGTGGGATTGTGAAGTCCAAGGAGCAGAGGCACGAACAGGAGCAGCTATTTCTGGATGAGGTCTACCGCAAGGCCCGTCTGCTGGAATATGACAAGCGCGAAGCGGAGAAGGTGCTGTACAACCGCAAGATAATGGCAAAACGCAGGGTATGGACGGTATCCGCGATCACAATCGTTACGGCTGCTTTTGCCCTGATGATCCATATGGGAAAGATCGACCAGTGGACGTGCGTTCTGCTGTCCCTCCTTCTGATTGCGGCGGGTCTGCTGATCGAGAAGCTGGAGCTGGCATGGAGCCCGGAGAATGACAGATGAACAGAGGAGAGGAAGGCAATGGAGCTAGTTGTTAACCATTTAACCAAAACGTACGGGAGCAAGCAGGCGCTGCAGGATATCAGCTTCCGCGTAGGCGAAGGGATTCACGGCCTGCTGGGGCCAAACGGGGCGGGCAAAACCACGCTGATGCGCCTGCTCGCCACCCTGCTGGAACCGACCTCGGGTACGGTGGAGATTGGCGGAGTTCCCTTGAAGGATAAAGCGCGCGTCCGCGGGCTGGTCGGGTATCTGCCCCAGGAATTCGCCTTCTATCCGGGGATGAGCGTCTATGAGGCGATGGATTACCTGGCGCTGTTATCCGGTATCGGCGGCCGCGCCGAACGGAAGCGGAGGATTAATCATCTGCTGGAGCAGGTGAATCTGACCGAGCAGCGCCGGACCAAGGTCAAGGCGCTGTCCGGCGGAATGAAGCGGCGGCTCGGTGTGGCGCAGGCCATGGTTCATGAGCCGAAGCTTCTCATTGTCGATGAGCCGACAGCCGGGCTTGACCCGGAGGAGCGCATCCGCTTCCGGCGGCTGCTCAGCCGGTTCGCCGAAGGGCGGATTGTGCTTTTGTCCACGCATGTTGTTGAAGATGTGGAGTCCACCTGTGAGCAGATGACCGTATTGCACCGGGGCAGCCTGCGCTATCACGGCAGAATCGGCGATTTAACCGCCGCGGCCGCCGGGCGCGTGTGGATTGCTGAGCTGGAACGAACGCAGTGGGAGCGGGACCGCGACCGGTTCCCGGTATTGTCCGCTGTGCCGGAAGGCAGCCGGATGCGGGTCCGCGTTCTGTCGGATGATCAGCCCTATGCAGAAGCGCAGCAGGCTTCGCCATCGATTGAGGATGCGTACCTCTACCTCATGCGCAGGGAGGAATCGTTCGTATGATTGCCCTGATCGGCAAGGAGATGCGCATGACCCTGCGCAGTCTGGTCTTTTACCTGTTCATTATCGCCAGTGTCTTCTTCTACTTGACTTCCTATGCTACAGAGGAGACCTGGGGTGAGCTTGGTCCGCCCACTGTTGGCACGCCGCAGAATCTGGGCACGGCGGAGCACCCTTTTTACGGCTGGGCAGAGCCGGCAGATTCCCGCAGTCTGGCTGAACAGATGAAGCTTAGTATGGTGCGCGACCTGGAAGCCGAAACCGCTGAGAAAATCCGGCTGGGCTTCCCTGTTCAGGTAAAGCTGGATGCTAAAGAGAAAGAGGCGCTCGCTGCCGCCATCGCGGAGCTGGATCAGATCCTGAAGTCCCCGGACAGTTACACTATGGAGGAGGTTAACCGTGTCGGGGAGACCTTGAACAAGCATCTGGGCGGCAGCAGTATGTATAAGCCGGGGCTGAGTGATTTCGGTTATGGTATTGAGTCAGTGGATGAGGCTATGAAGGTACAGGAGGAAGCGCTTGCCGAATACCACGCCAAGGTAGATGCAGGTGAACTTCTGCCTGGAGCAGCGCGATACTTCAGCGACTACCTGTCGCTGCCGGCCGGGATTTTCCCTGTCTTCCTGTCCGCCTTCCTGCTGCTGCGTGACCGGTCCAGCCGGATGCATGAGCTGATCTACAGCCGCCGGGTCTCCCCTTGGGTGTACGTCAGCTCCAAATTTATCGCCCAGGGCATCATGCTCTCCTTGATCTATCTCGCCCTTGCTGTCCTCGGGGGCTGGCAGACAGCAGATACTATGGAACTGACAGGCCAGACGGGGCAGGCGGTAACGGTCTTTCTCGGGTACACCGCCTGGTGGCTGCTGCCTACCCTGTGGGCTTCGGTAGCCTTCGGGATGTTCGGCTCGATGCTGTTCCGCCGGGGAATTGTCCCGGTTGCCTTGCAGATAGTGTGGTGGTTCGTATCGGTGCTGCCGCTGATGGGCTCCTACGGGCTGAACCGGCTGTTTATCCGCTTCAACTCACCTGATGATTACATTCTGTATAAGGAATGGGCCGATGAGATTGCCTTGAACCGCAGCTTCTACTTACTGCTTGCCGTGCTGTTGGCCGCAGGGGCGGCGTGGCTGTGGGAGAGAAACCGCAGCCGGACGGATGCCTCCGGAAGGCTGAGCCGGAGGAGCTCCAAGCGGGCCCTGGATGGCATTCTGGAAGTGGAGGGAGCGCGATGAGGCGGCAGATTCTCCTGCCGCTGGCCGGGTACAACCTCAAGCTGACGGTGCATTATTCCTGGCTGCTCTCAGCGGCGCTGCTGGCTGCTGTCCCGGTCTTCCTGGACCCGCAGCTGATGGACAGAGCAGGGGCCGCGAAGCTGGGCGAGCTGCTGGTCAGCTTCACCGGGCTAATCGTCTATCCGCATCTGGCGCTGCTGGAGGATGGCGGCATCTCCGAGACGCTCTATGCCAAGCGGTTACGCCAGCATCCGTTATTCCTGTTCCGCTGGCTGCTGACCGCACTCTACATTTTCCTTGCCACTGCTATGCTGTTCGGCTGGCTGCATGGCGCCGGTGCTGCGTTCGCCTTGTGGCCGATGATTGGCGGGACGGTGATAACCGCAGTAGCGCTAGGATCGGCCGGACTGACAGCTGCGCTTCTGTGCGGCAACCTGTCGGCCGGATACATTGCCGGCTTCGCCTGGTATCTGCTCGACTTCACCACCAAAGGCAGACTGACTGGCCCCTTCTATCTGTTCGGCCTGCTGCGCAGCGGCTGGGATCACGATAAATGGCTGCTGGCCGGCTTATCGCTCGCCCTTGCGGTATTGTGTACCTTCTGGCTGCCGCGCCGCAGATTGGACTAATTCTTATAACAACCGCCCTGATGTCATCATGATGACAGGGGCGGTATTTTTGTGCAGAGTTGCAATCCGGCTATGGTCTTATTCCGCTGAAGCTGGCGGCGGCTGCTCCCGGGTGTGCCTGGGGAGGAGAGGACTTCAGCACTGGAGCATATTTTCCGAAAAAAAGGTATACTGTAGTAAATTTAGGTCCCCCACTTATACAGAGGAGGCTTTAGCTTTGTCTGATACTCTATTTAAGCACTTATATCTGCGTTCCTCTACCGGCTATGCGGCAGTATCGACTGCGGAGGGTGTAATGCTGATGGCCAATCCTGCATTCTGCGGGATGTTCGGATATACAGAGGATGAACTTAAAGCAATGAGCTATCTGGATCTCGTCGATCCTGAAGACCGGCATACCCTGGATCACGCCAAGATTATGGAATACCTGCTGGCGAGCCCCGGTGTGACTGTGGATACAGAGCAGCGCTTTAGACATAAGAACGGCGGAACCCTTTGGGTGGCGCTCCATGCTTTTCTGATTATGGATGAATGGACGGACAGGCCGTCGCACCTGGTGGCGGAGATGACCGACATTACGGCACGCAAGCTGGCGGAGCAGAAGATTGAAGAGGACTATCATCTGTATAAGCTGATTACACAGAATACCCCGGATATGATCTCCTTCGCCGATCCGGACGGCACCCTGCGTTATGTGTCTCCTTCTGTCGAGACGCTGCTTGGCTACTCCACAAGTGAGATGATCGGCCGGAACAAACGGGATTATTATCATGAGACGGATGCGCTGGAGATGACCCGGCCGGGGAAGCTCTATTCGGACAATGATGTCTTTACCCGCAGGGCGAGGCATAAGGAAGGGCATTACCTTTGGATTGAGAGCACTTTTCAGGTGATGCGGGACGCTGATGGCAAGGTGCGGCAGATTCTGACGATTGCGCGGGACGTCACCGAGCGCAAGAAAGTGGAAGATATGCTCGCTTATGCGCAGGAGCTTGGACAGATGGGCTCCTGGGAGTGGGATTCTGTTGCCGGGCAAATGACTGTCTCCGGCCATTTAATGGCTATATTTGAGCTGGGCAGGAACTGCGGCAACCATACGGTGCTTGAATACAGGCGGTTGCTGGACTGTGTGGTGCCGGAGGACTTGGCGGCGCTGCGGACGGAGCTGCATCGCACGCTGAAGGCAGGGGTGAACGGCGAAGCGATTTTCAGGGTGAAGAGCAGGGAAGCAGGGTGCAAGTTCATCTATGCCCGCTGGGTGGTTATTCTGGATGCCTCCGCCCGGGTACAGCAGGTACGCGGCATGGTGCAGGATGTTACGGAACGCCAGCGGATGGAGGAGCAGCTCCGCGAGAGTGAACGCAATTACCGCCTGATCTCGGAGAATTCCCAGGACTTCATCACCCGGAACAGCACCGATGAACAGGCGACCTTCCTGTATGCATCACCTATCTGCCGGGAGATGCTGGGATTTACGCCGGAAGAGATGGTCGGTACGGGCGGGATCAGCTATGTCCATCCCGGGGATGTTGCCCGGGTGCAGCTCTATCTGGAGCGCACCAGGCAGGGCCTGGCGATGGAGCCTATCGTATTCCGTTACCGGTGCAAGGACGGCTCCTATCTGTGGGTAGAGACCACGCTTCAATATACGGAGACGGGAACGCCGGGAGTGACCGAGATGATCGGCGTGACCCGCAATATCTCGGAGCGCAAGCAATATGAGCTGAAGCTGCTGGAGAGCGAGAACCGCTACAAATCGCTGTTTGAATACAATCCGTCCGCCATCAGTGCGATGGACCTGGAGGGTTACATACAGTCACTCAATGCCAGTCTGGAGCAGCTGACGGGATATTCCCACGGGACTCTGCAGTATTCCAGCTACAGTGAGATCATTGATGAAGATGAGCTGGACAAGGTAAACCGGCGGTTCCATGCCGCCGCCGGGGGATTAGCCCAGACCTTCGAGACCCGGCTGATCCGCCACGACGGGCAGCGGGTTGAGGTCAGCATGATTTATGTCCCGATTCTGGTCGATCATGAGGTGGTCGGTGTGTTCGCAATTACCAGTGACATTACGGAGCGCAAAAGGCATCTGGAACAGATTGAGAAGCTCAGCTATGAACATGCGCTCATTCTGAATTCTGTGTCGGAAGGGATATTCGGCATGAATCTGGAGGGCGAGACCGTATTTATCAATCCGGCAGCCTCTGTCATGCTGGGGTACCACCCGGGCGAGCTGGCCCGCAATATCAAGCTGCATACGGTTGCCCAGACCTGGATGGACGGCGAGCTGTACCCCGGAGGCCAGCGTACGCTGGCAGAGCTGCTCCAGATGAATTCCTTCTATGAGCATGAGCAGGAGGGGGTATTCTGGCGGCAGGACGGCTCCAGCTTCCTGGTCAAATACCGGATGACTGCCTTATATGATAACGGTGAGCACAAAGGAGCGGTGGTGGTCTTCCGCGACATTACAGAAGAGAAGGCCGTAGTCCGGGCCAAGGAATCAGCGGAGAAGGCCGACCGGGCCAAGTCCGAGTTCCTCGCCATCATGAGCCATGAGCTGCGCACCCCGATGAACGGGATCATTGGCATGGCCGATCTGCTGTCAGGCACAGAGCTTACCGAGGAGCAGCAATACTACACCCAGATTATCAATAAAAGCGGAGCCGCGCTGGTGCACATCCTGAACGAGGTGCTTGACTTCAGCAAGATAGAATCCGGCATGATGACGCTGGACCTGCAGCCGGTCGATATCCGGCAGGTTGTCCAGAATGTCTGTGAGCTGTTCTATCCGCGGATTCAGGAGAAGGGGCTGATTCTCCGCAGTGATATTGCGCCGGACATTCCCGGCCTTGTAATGACCGATGAAGCCAGGCTGCGGCAGATTCTGGTGAATCTGGTCGGTAATGCGGTGAAGTTCACGGAAGAAGGAGAGGTTGGAGTGGCCGTGAGGCTGGAGGCCGCCCGGGAGCAGGGTCCGCTGATTCTGCGGTTCGCGGTAACGGATACCGGTATCGGTATTCCCGAGGGCAGCCAGAACCTGTTATTCCAGTCCTTCACCCAGCTCGACCCTTCCATTAACCGCAAGTACGGCGGGACCGGACTTGGGCTGGCAATCAGCAAGAAGCTGGCCGAACTGCTGGACGGCACTATTGGAGTGAACAGCAGTGAAGGGGAGGGCTCAGAGTTCTATTTCACCATCTCTGCGGGGCTTCCTCCCGAGGAGTCCGGCGGACTGCTGCTGACTGGAGCTGTTGCCGCCAAGGAGTATAGAAGCGGAGTCTTCAGTATGGACCAGCCGGAGGCTGCATACGGGCCGCTGTCCATCCTTGTTGCCGAGGACCATCCGGTGAACCAGCAGATTATCCAGGCCTTCCTCCGCAAACGCGGGTACACCTCCGATCTGGTTGCGGACGGGAAGCCGGCGGTTGAAGCGGTGCGCTCCCGGCACTATGATCTGGTGTTCATGGATATTCAGATGCCGGGCATGGACGGCATAGAGGCGGCGAGGCAGATCCGTAGCGCTGTGGGGCTGTCGCCGGTAATTATTGCTGTAACGGCCTTTGCCCGCAAGGAAGACCGGGAGATGTGCCTGCGGGCCGGGATGCAGGACTTCATCTCCAAGCCGATCCGCGGAGAGGAGCTGGACCGCGTACTGCGGGATTGGTCCGGCAGTGTGCGCAGTCAGAGCTGAGGTTGACAAGGTCCCCAGGGCTGCGGTAATATTCGTAATTATTACGAATATATAATGGCTATATTAACTGCCTAACGAAAGGATTACAACAGTGCAGACCATGAAACGCGGAGATTTCCTGCTCATTCTGATCGTCCTGCTGGCTGCCGGCTCCATCTATGGCTACAGGTGGTTCCAGAATCATAATGAGCATTATGCCCAAGGCGATCTGAAGGCTGTAATTACGGTGAACGGCAAGGAGTACCAGACGGTAACCTTGACCAAGGAAGAGCAGGTTATCGACATCCGTACCCGGTACGGCCATAATACGCTGAAGGTATATGACTACGGCATACAGATGACCTTCTCGGACGCCCCTCTGCCCATTGCGCTGGATATGGGGTTCATCTCCAAGCCCAAGCAGCAGATTATCTGTATCCCGGCCCGGCTGCTGGTGGAGATTATCAATCCGGCCTCTTCGATTGACGATGACGACGCGCTGGATGCGGTTATCTGAGCGCTCCGGGCGGCTGCTCTTTCAGCTCTTCCCAGGCTGCTACGGCATCAGCGTTCGTATACACATAAGGCGTAGTCGGTGCCTGAACCGCAGTAATGCTCTCCGGAGCAATCATCAGGGTCTCGGCACCCTTATATACCGCCACATCAAGCTTGCCCCGAACCTCAATCCAGGTATCGGCGGGCAGGCTTATTGGCGTTCCCGGCTCCAGCAGGATGCCGAAGGGGGTCGCATCCGCTGTGCAGCACTGGACCAGAAAACGGCTGACAGCGTAAGCGGACTGGCCGGCCCCCTGCGGCTCGCGGTACAGGAAGCCGGATACAGAGATCTCCTTGCCCGCGAATTGTGACTTGTACAGATTCATGGCCCCCAGCGTCTCGGAGTAAATCTCCGGCCGCACCGGAATGACCGGCTCGGCATACAGCTTGCCTGCAAGCTCCGCGAATTCGGCTTCGTAAGGATTGGCCGGAGTGAATGTCGAACCGCTGTTAGTGCTGGTGCCAGTGCGGGACTCCACAGCGGTATAGGACAAGGCCAGCCCTTTCCTGGCGGCAGCGGCACTGCCGAGCGCGCGGTCGGGCAGCAGAACGCCCAGCAGGAGCGGAAGCAGAAACAGGCTGTAGAGGACGGAGCTGCCTAGACCGGAGCGGGGCAGGCGGTGCTCGCAGTCGCACAGGGCTGCGCTTCTGCCGAGCACCGCCTGAAGCCCGAGGCTGAGCGCCATCAGGACGAGCGGAACCGGGCATAGCCTGATCCAGCGGGCCAGCTTGGGGGCCACGTAGTAATGAAGCGCATCCTGCTGGACCAGATGTCCGATATAGAGCGCCAGCGCGAGCAGAATCGCCGCTCTCAGCAAATAGTGAATCCGGATGCTCCGGGGATTATTCATAGGAATCCTCCTGCGTGGTTAAGGGTCATTCTGCACAGCTACAGCCAGAGAGAGACCGCCACGGAGCCGGTGAAGACCGCCGCGAAGATCAGGAAGAACAGGTATAGCGCGAACCTGGTTTTGAACAGGGACAACAGCATGAGCGCGTTCTTGAAGTCCAGCATCGGGCCCAGCACCATGAACGCCAGCAGGGAGCCCGCCGGGAAGGAATGCAGGAACGTGGAGGCGACGAAGGCATCCGAGGTGGAGCAGAGCGAGAGGGCGAAGGACAGGCCCATCATGAACAGATAGGAACCGACCGGCTGTCCCCCGATGGCGGCCAGACTGCCTTGGTGCAGGAAGGTCTGAAGGCCGGCGGTCAGCAGGCAGCCGATAATTAAATATTTGCCCATTTCAAAAAACTCATCCGAGGTATGCACGAAAACAGCCGCGAGCTTGCCGCCGAGCGGTTCCGTGCGGTGCGCTTCTTCTCCTCCGCTCCGGATGGTGAGGCGCAGCGGAGATTTGCGGACGTTGGCATAGAGGACAAGGCCGATGAAGGCCGCCACGGCCAGGGCCAGTCCCATCCGGGCGTAGGCCAGCTCCGGGTGGGAGCGGAAGGCCATAAGCGTAGCGCCGTAGACGACCGGGTTCACGATGGGACCGGACAGGATGAAGACGACAGCGACATACAGCGGCATTCCCTTATGCATCAGGCGGCGTACGAGCGGGATCATCCCGCATTCACAGACGGGGAAAAGAAGCCCCAGCAGACAGCTGAACAGAACCGCCGGCACCGGGCGGCGCGGAATCCAGCGCTGGATGACCCCGTCCGGCACGAACACGCGGAGCAGGGAGGACAATAGCGCGCCCAGCAATACAAACGGCAGAGCCTCCAGCAGAATGCCGAGGAATGCCGCTTTGAAGGTGTCGGTATAGCCGTTGTCCGCAAGCTCCAGGTGCCCGGGGAGCCAGAGGACGCCGAGGGTGAGCAGGAACGCGGCGGGAAGGAGCAGCGGAATTATTTTGACCGGAGTTAAGGCTGTCATGGCTTCATCGGCTCCTTCCTCATACCTGTAATCAGCTGAACAAGCCGGCCCAGCTGCGGCTGATTGCCTTCTCATCCAGATTCAGTCCAATGCACACTACATACGGCTGGCCCGGATAGCTTGAAGCTTCCCAGGAGATGCGGTTGCCTGCGTATTGCACCAGCTGTACGGAGTCCTGTCCGGCCAGCCGCACATGCCCTTTGGCCCGCAGCAGGCTGTAGCCCCATTGACGGAAAAATTGCTCCAGCTGCTCCTGCCGCAGACTGCCGCTGACAGCCAGGGGAACGGTTAATGTTACTGCTGTGACTTGGGAGTAAGAGCCGGCTGGCTCAGATTCGGGTTCCAGCTCATGCACTGCGGTGGCGCTGCTGCTTGCGCTTGGGCTGACCCGCTTAAGCGCTGTGGCGCTGCTGCTGCCGGGGCCGCTGCGGCGAACGGAATTTCGTATGGCCCGGGCAGGAATACCGGCCAGCAGCGGGGCGAGATTAATCTGGCTGTAATGGGTGAATACCAGCTCTGCCTCCGAATGATGCCTGCCGGCCATTTTCTCAATCTTCCATAAAGTCTCAGGCTCTACCAGATCGCTCTTGTTGACGATGATGAGGTCGGCAGTGGCGATCTGCTTGCGCAGCGTGCGGACCAGCTGCTTGTCGGATGAGAAGCGGCTGCTGTACTCCAGCGCATTCTCGGCATCCAGCACCGTAATGGTGTGATGCAGCACCAGGCGGTCCGCCAGAGGCGGCGACTGCAGCGTTGCGGCAATCTCATCCGGGTCAGCGACCCCGGTCAGCTCAATGCAGATCAGATCCGGGCGGCGCACCAGCAGCGCGGTCAGGCTGCGCGGCAGCTCATCCTTGCGGCTGCAGCAGATACAGCCGTCCAGCAGCTTCTCGACACTGGTGCCGGTCTGCTCCTGGAGGATATAGCCGTCCACATCCTTTTTTCCCAGCTCATTCATGATGACACCGGGGCTCAGCCCTCTCCGCTTGCACTCCTTCAGCAGACTCAGCAGCAGAGTCGTTTTACCGCTCCCCAGGAATCCGCTCAGTATGATCACAGGTATTCTCATGGCTCACACTCCCGTTCCTTAAGTTCCGTCCCTTCAGGGGCGGTCAAGCCTTTAGTGCAAATATAAGAATTTATATGTTGCACACGATAAATTATCCTTCTATTTCTCGCTGAAACGGTACCGTCCTTTATAAGGACTGCAAAGCCGTTTCCACTTGTTGTATTTCCATCTATACGTAAGGCCTGCGCCGGAAAGAACCCCTGTCTAAGAGAGTTGAATAATTGAGATTTCCTGTTGACACGGGACAGGTGGAGCATGTAATATGTGTAAATCGTAATAATTACGATTAGACGAAAGGAGTTGGCTTAGGATGAGAGTCATCGTTACCTTGGCTTGTACGGAGACGGGCGACCGGAACTATACCACCACGAAGAACAAGCGGACCACACCGGAACGGCTGGAGATGAGAAAATATTGCCCTCGCCTGAAGCGCGTCACCCTGCACCGCGAGACCCGTTAAACGGCCGGCTGGCCGGACTGGCTTGACGGTAACCAAATCTGTCTAAGGAGTATACCGATGAACAAAATTCCTGTTACTGTACTGAGCGGCTACCTGGGTTCAGGCAAAACAACACTGCTCAATCATATTCTGCATAACCGTGACGGCCTGAAGGTGGCCGTGATCGTCAATGATATGAGCGAAGTGAATGTGGATGCAAATCTGGTGAAATCCGGCAGCACGCTCTCGCGGACCGAGGAGAAGCTGGTGGAGATGTCGAACGGCTGCATCTGCTGCACGCTCCGGGATGATCTGCTGCGCGAGGTCCATCTTCTCGCTTCGGAAGGACGCTTCGATTACATTCTGATCGAGTCCTCCGGCATCAGCGAGCCGGTTCCGGTCGCCCAGACCTTCACGTATGCCAATCCCGAGCTGGATATTGACCTGACGGAGCTGGCCAGACTCGACACCATGGTTACGGTCGTGGATGCGAACCGTTTCTGGCATGATTTCGCTTCGGGAGACAGCCTGCTGGACCGCAATATGACGGCGGGTGAAGGGGATTACCGGGATATCGTCGATCTGCTGATCGACCAGATTGAGACCTGCGATGTGCTGCTGCTGAACAAATGCGATCTGGTGGAGGAAGCGGAGCTGAACAAGCTGGAGGCAGTGCTGCGCCGGCTTCAGCCGCGTGCGAAGATCATCCGTACCGTGAATGCGCAGGTTGATCCTGCGGAGATTCTGAACACGGGCCGCTTCGACTTTGAGCAGACCAGCCAGTCCTCCGGTTGGATCGCTGAGCTGGGCAAGGAAGAGCATACACCCGAGACGGAGGAGTATGGCATTACCTCGTTCGTCTACCGGCGCAGAGCCCCGTTCCACCCGCAGCGGCTGAGCTTCTTCTTCAGCAACTGGCCTGCTGAGGTGGTCCGCGCCAAAGGCCTCGTCTGGCTGGCCGCACGCGGCGATCTGGCGGCGACGGTCAGCCAGGCAGGACCGTCGATCCAGTTCGGCCCCGCCGGCTACTGGCTGGCGACCCTGCCGGTGGAACAGCAGCAGGAGGTGCTGGCCACCGAGCCGGATGTGCTGGCGAAATGGGACGCGCAGTGGGGCGACCGGCTGAACGAGATAGTATTCATCGGGGTCAGCATGAACCGTGAGGATATCGAGGCCCGTCTGGACCTCTGCCTGCTGACCGACGCAGAGATGCAGCAGGACTGGAGCAGCTTCAACAATCCGCTGCCTTGGCCTGCGGAGGAGCTGCTTGCGGCAGCGCAGGAGTAGGCGGAAGCTGGTGCTGGGGAAATAGTGCAGTGTGTGGGGAGCCGGAATCATTGAGCTGATTCCGGCTTCTCTGTGCTTACGGCATTGTGCGGGCGGAATGTAGTCGGAAAACCGATTACAATGCGCAGGCGCGGGGTGTGCGGGCTGAATGTAATCGGAAAACCGATTACAATGCGCAGGCGCGGGGTGTGCGGGCCGGATGTATGCGAAAAACCGAACACATTCGGCGCTGCGTGGGCATGAGGAGCAAATGTAATCGAAAAATCGAACACATTCGGCGCTGCGTGGGTACGAGGACCAGATGTATGCGAAAAACCGAACACATTCGGCGTTGCGTGGGTACGAGGAACAAATGTATGTGAAAAACCGAACACATACGGCGCTGCGCGGGTACGAGGACCAAATGTATGTGGAAAACCGAACACATTAGGCGACGGCGGAGGTACATGGGCCGGATGTATGCGAAAAACCGAACACATTCGAGCGCTGCGTGGGTACGAGGGCCGGATGTATGCGAAAAACCGAACACATTCGGCGCTGCGCGGGCACGAGGGCCGGATGTATGCGAAAAACCGAACACATTCGAGCGCTGCGTGGGTACGAGGGCCGGATGTATGCGAAAAACCGAACACATTGCGCCTAGTGTGGGCGCGCATGCGCAATGTAATCGAAAAACCGATCACATTGCGAGTAGCGGGGATGAGCGCGCTGGATGAGGGCACTGGAGCCGGAAGATTGCGGAATACCGAGCACAATGCGCAATAGTTGGTACGACGGCGTATGGTCTGGTGATTATTTAGCTTGCTGCCTTGAAATCAGGAGTATTGAGCAGCTGCAAATCGGTGCGATTACGATAAATTTACGTTTACGGGTTTACAAATCGTAATTGTTACGATAAACTCAATGAAGTTAAATAGTAATTATTACGAATAGAAGGCGAGTTAATAGCTACTTAATAGCTACTTAATAGCAATTTGCTAACAAGTCACTAATAATTAACTAACTAGTAACTGACAAGCCAACAACAAGTCAACAACAAGCCAACAAGCGACTACCAAGTCATTAACAATCAACAGACACTCTAGCTCATTCACCCTGCTACAGTGTCAGGAAGGGAGGGACGATGCCATATGATTCTGTCCTCGATGCGGGATGTGGTGTTCGGCTACGGGAACGAGCCGGTGATCAGCGGCTTGTCGCTGGATATTGAAGCCGGGCAATTCATCGGCATAACCGGTCCGAACGGAGCAGCAAAGACTACGCTGCTCAAGCTGATGCTGGGCCTGCTGAAGCCATGGAGCGGAACGGTCACCCTGAACCGGGGGATGGATGGAGCAGGGCGGCCTGTGATCGGTTATGTGCCGCAGCAGGTGGCCTCCTTCAATGCCGGGTTTCCCAGCAAGGTAATTGAGCTGGTCCGCTCCGGCTGTTATGCCAGGCTCGGGCTGTTCGGCCGGTTCTCGAAGCAGCAGGAGGCGCTGGTTGAGCGCAGCCTGCGGCAGGTAGAGATGTGGGAGTACCGCAATTCCCGGATCGGAGAGCTGTCCGGCGGGCAGAAGCAGCGGATCTGCATTGCCCGGGCGCTGGCCCAGCAGCCGCAGGTGCTGGTGCTGGATGAGCCGGTGACGGGGATGGATGCTGCCAGCCGCAGCGGCTTCTATCAGCTGATGCGCCATGATGTTACCAGCCATGGCCGGACGGTCATTATGGTTACCCATAACCTTGGAGAGACAAGTTCCTATCTGGATACAGTGATCAGCCTGGAACGCAAAGAGCAGGAGGGCTGGACATGCTTGGTTACGAATTCATGCAGCGTGCATTTTGGGCAGGAGGCCTGATCGGCCTCATTGGCCCGTTGCTTGGCGTGTACCTGATGCTCCGCAGGCAGGTGCTGATGGCAGATACGCTATCGCATGTATCGCTTGCCGGAGTTGCACTGGGCTCCGTGCTGCACTGGAATCCGGCGCTCAGCGGCTTTGCCGTGGCTATAGCCGGCGGCCTTGTCATTGAGCAGCTGCGCCGCTCTTACCGTACATACAGCGAGCTGCC
The DNA here is from genome assembly GCF_037977055.1 of Paenibacillus sp. FSL K6-1096. NCBI lineage: Bacteria > Bacillati > Bacillota > Bacilli > Caryophanales > Paenibacillaceae > Paenibacillus > Paenibacillus sp. FSL K6-1096. The sequence continues at coordinate 6,114,692 of NZ_CP150274.1, forward strand.
CGTAGCGATCATTATGACCTCGGGCCTGGCGCTGGCTGTCGTGCTGATGAGCCTGAAGCAGAATCTGGCGAAGAGCTTCAGCTCCTATCTGTTCGGCTCTATCGTTGCGGTCAGCGATACACAGCTTAAGCTGATTGCAGCGGTGGCCGCCGCCGGCCTGCTCTATTTCATCATCCTGCGCCGCCCGCTGTACAGCCTGACCTTCGACGAAGAGACGGCAACCATCGGCGGCGTCCGCACCGGTCTGCTGTCCTTCTCATTCGCGGTGCTGACCGGCATGACCGTTGCGGCAGCCATGCCGGTGGTCGGCGTGCTGCTCGTGTCCGCTCTGATCGTCCTGCCGGCCTCCATTGCCCTGCGGATCGCTTCAGGCTTCACAGCAGCGATTCTTATCGCGATCGGCACGGGTCTTACCGGTGTGTATGCCGGACTGACGGCTTCCTACTATATTAATACGCCTCCCGGGGGCACCATTGCCCTGATTCTGCTGGTGTTCCTGCTGACCGTTATGGCATTGCAGAAGATGGTCAGACGAAGAAGCCGCCGTAAGCTTCACCATTCCCAAACTATATAAGAAAAGAGGTCAACACATCCCATGTCTATGTTGAAATCAGTACACCGCTCCAGAAACGGATTCAGAATCCGCCATCTGGCCGCTGTATCCCTGACGTCCATCCTGATTCTCGCCGGCTGCGGAAGCAATAACACGGCGGGCAATGCGGCATCTGCCGGCAGCCCCGAGGCCACTCCTTCTATTGCTCCTTCCGCTGCTGCTTCTGAAGCGCCGGGGAACCGCTTGAATATTAAAGTCAGCTTCTACCCGATGTATGAATTCACCAAGAATATTACCGGAGATCTTGCTGATGTGGAGGTTCTGGTCCCGGCCGGGGTCGAGCCGCATGACTGGGAGCCGACCGCGAAGGATATGGCCGATATTTCGGATGCCGATGTGCTGGTCTATAACGGTGCAGGAATGGAGGGCTGGGCACAGCAGGTCATTGACGCCGCAGCCGGGAGCAGCCTGCTTGCCATTGAAGCCAGCAAAGGGCTGGAGATCGTGGAGGGCGCCGAAGAGGAGCATGAGCATAATGAAGACCACGATTATGACCATGACCATGACCATGATCAGGCTGCCGCTGATACTGCCGACCACGACCACGATCATGCGGATGGCGAATCCGCTGCCGGAGAAGCAGAACATGATCATGACCACGAACACAGCCATGACCACGGCGGTCTGGACCCGCATGTCTGGCTGGACCCGGTCATGGCCATCGGAGAGGTCCGCACGATTGAAGCGGCGCTCTCCAAGGCATCCCCGGAGAATGCCGCAGCCTTCAAGGCGAACAGTGAAGCTTATATCGCCAAGCTGGAGCAGCTCGACCAGGAGTTCAGAGACGGGCTGAAGGACACGAAGCGCAAGGATTTCATTACTCAGCATGCCGCCTTTGGTTATCTGGCCCGGCAATACGGCTTAACACAGGTGCCGATCGCCGGATTATCACCCGAGCAGGAGCCTTCCGCAGCCCAGATGGCCGATATCGTGGAGTTCGCCAAGGCGAATAAGGTGACCACGATCTTTTTTGAGACACTGGTATCCTCCAAGGTAGCCGATGCTATTGCCCAGGAAATAGGCGCGAAGACGGCTGTGCTGAATCCGATTGAAGGGCTGACGGATGAGGACGTTAAGAATAATCTGGATTACCTGGGTCTCATGCGCCAGAATCTGGCCGCGCTGACCCAGGCGCTGAACGAATAGGAAGGGAGGTCGGATTCAGACCATGGCTAAGAAATCGAAGGTTATCAAGGAATTGAAGCGGCAGGAGCTGGTAGCCAAATACGCCGCGAAACGCAGAGAGCTGAAGGCAGCGGGGGATTGGATGGCCTTGCAAAAGCTGCCGCGCGACTCCTCGCCTGCCCGGCTGCACAACAGATGCAGCGTAACCGGCCGGCCACGCGGATATCTGGGCAAATTCAAGATATCCCGGATCGTCTTCCGCGAGCTGGCGCATAAGGGCCAAATTCCCGGAGTTACCAAGTCAAGCTGGTAGGCCTGGAAATCATTTCATAGCTCCGCTAATGGCAGGCGGCTGGTTCTCTGTGATACAGGGATCAGCCGCCTGTTTGTGTTAATCGCTTCTGTCGGAACCGCAGAATTGGGTTATAATAGAAGCAGAACATCTGTCTGCTGGAGGAGGCGTATTTCATGAGTTATACGGATACATTCATACGGGTGTCCGAAGATTGTCCGTCTGAGACAGGCATAGTTCCGGTATCCGGCCGGACACTTCCGCCCGCCCATGTCATTCAGTACCATTTGCTGGCTGAATCACCTTACCGGTATACCCATGAGGAGCTGCTGTACGAAGTCCATGTACGCCACAAAGCGATTCCCGAAGAGGAGCGTGAAACGCGCCGGGAGGAGCTATATACTGAGCTGTTCTCCAAAAAACATCCGTGCCTGCGCGCCTCCATGCTGCCCAAGAAATTCGGCTGGGGGCTTCATTATAATGCAGAAGGCAAGATTGCCCTGTATGCCAGGGAATCTCCGGAGTATGATTATTACACCTCCAGTGACGAAGCAGGCGTGAAGCTGCTGAATGCGATGCGCAATAAGCGGGGCTGATCAATAAGAACACAATTTCGGACACAGAAAGAAGGAACAGCATGACAGAGTATTGGGATCACAGGTTTGCCGGGGAAGGGATGATCTGGGGGAGCGGGCCGAGCCCGTCAGCGGAATGGGCGAAGGAGCGGTTTCGCAGGGCAGGGGTGTCTACGGTGCTGGTTCCCGGGGCCGGTTATGGACGGAATACCAAAGCTTTTGCCACTGAATTTACAGTTTACGGCATAGAATTAAGTGAAGCGGCACTGGAGCTGGCGAGGGAATGGGACCCGGCTACGACCTTTATTGCAGGATCGGCGCTGGAGCCGCAGCTTACAGCTCCGGTGGATGCGGTCTATTGCTATGATGTGCTGCATTTATTCCTGGCGGAGGACCGCCGCAGGCTGATTGAGGCAAGTCTTGCTCAGGTCCGGCAGGGAGGGCTGCTCTACTTCACCAGCTTCTCTGATGAGGACCCCAACTATGGCTGCGGAACGGAGCTGGAGCCGGGAACCTATGAGTATAAGAAGGATAAATACGCGCACTTCTTCAGTGAGGCCGGACTCAGGTCGGAATTCGCCGGAACGGAGATTCTGGAGACAGGTACGTTTACTGAGATTTTACATAGCCCGCAGGGCGGCACGCATGAATACATACTAAGAACGATTCTCGCACGCAAACAAGTGTAAACGGCCGTCCTTTTAAAGGAGGGTTCCGTTTCAGCGAGAAATAGAAGGATAAACCGCCCTCCAGCAGACGCCAAAAGGCCCTTCTCCGGGGGAAGGACCTTGCTTCGTTGATGGCCTGCATAGACTGAGTTAATGATGCTCGCAATCCGCGAACAGAATATGCCTTGGAATGCGGAAGAAATTCTCCGCCTTCTCCTGCAGGGCCGGTGTAGGCAGATGGCAATGGTGCAGCCACTTGCGGAAGGTTCCGGGATGCACGCCGATCCAGATGCTGACATCGGTTACCGAGAAGTCATACACCATGCAGAGGCCGGTCAGAATGGCATTGCGCTGCGGTGAATGGGCAAGCGTTCTTTTCATGAAGCGGGAAGGGGTCGGCTGGCATACAATCGGACTCTGCCGCACAAGAGCTTCATTGAACAGGATATGCGGAGGATAGCCTAAATGGCGGCAGACCTTGTCCAGATTGGTTCTGGACGGAATGCGGCCTTCATATACCCAAGCGCTTACGCTGCGGGAGGAAACGGAGAGCTCTTCGGCAAGCCGGGAGAGCTTCATGTCCTTGGCCATCAGAACGGCCAGCAGCACGCGGTTGCGGATCTGGCTGCGTGTGGGACGGCGAAATCGTTTGACCCGTACACCTTGTCCAAGATATTTGCGGTTGATCAGAGACCAGGCCTGAATTTTATGTGTTTCTTGCTGATTCTTAGGCATAATTCCTCCGGTTTACTGATTTCATGAAGTGGTCGTTGTTCTAGTTTAGCTGTTATGACTTTAACATTTCATCAAGGCATTCGTCCAGAGGCGAGGCTCCTGTTTTGCTCAAGATCCGGGATTGTTTCAGTAATGCTGAGGTTTATGATATATTTTTAGTAATCTAATTTACAATAATCTAAGAGCTGGGAGCGGGATTTCGATGATCAAGCATATTGTATTTTTCAAATTAAAGGACCGGTCCCCGGACAAGGTCGCAGAGACGGTTGCCGTGCTGCGTAATATGGAAGGCCGCATTCCGCAGCTCCTGTCCATTGAAGTCGGCGCCGATGTGATTCATTCCGAGCGTTCATTCGATATTGCGCTGGTTACCGAGGTGGCCTCGCTGGAGGATTTGCAGGCGTATCAGGTGCATCCGGCCCACAAGGAAGTCATCGCCCATATCAACGAGGTTAAGGAACTGTCTGTAGCTGTTGACTACGAGGTCTGAGTGTACGGCAATTCTGTAAGTCGCTAGCCCATTATGGACAGAAAGCGGTGAGGGAAATGCGCGAGCTGGAGTATCCGATGGAAGCGTTGACGTATCTGATTGTTTTTGTAGCGGCGTGTGTGGTCATGCTGTTCTGGCTGAAGCGCCGGGGCAGGCGCGGGAAGTAAGGGAACGGCTCAGGCCGCTTAGTCAAAATACCGCAGGGTGGAGGGTCAGCTGTGTATTATGTCAACCGGAAGCAAATTGAAGTGATTCTTGAACAGATCCCTGATCTGAATGAAGGTCTGCGCCACGCGGCTGCTTCCTGGGACGGAAGCACGATGATGGGCCTTATGCAGGAACGCTGCCTTCATCTGGCCGTTGAGGTGGTCACGGATGTCGGCAGCTGCCTGATCGACGGGTTCATTATGCGCGATGCGGGTAGTTACGAGGATATCATCTCCATTATTCATGATGAGCAGGTGCTGGGCGACAGCGGGATCTATGAAGCTCTGACCTCCCTTGTAGCCTTGCGCAAGCCGCTGGTTCAGGACTATTATGTGTGGAACCGGCAGGCGCTGCATCCAATGACAGCGGGGCTGCCGGAGATTCTTGAGCGGTTCGCCGCCGAGGTGCGCAGATATCTGGACCAGGAGCTGGGCAGCGGGGCTATAAGCCAGGCAGGGCCATAAGTAATCTGACAGAAAGGAGATTCTCTATGGCGAAGAAAGGTCAGGAGAGCGGTTCTACCCGGCGGATGATTATGACGCTGCTGAAGATGCGGGGGCCGCTGACGATCAGCGCGCTTGCAGAAGAACTGGGGATTACCGAGATGGGTGTCCGCCGCCATGTGCTGCAGCTGGAGCAGGAGTCACTGGCCAAGACCCGGGTGGTGCGCCAGGCGATGGGACGTCCCATCCATGTCTATTCGCTGACGGAGAGGGCGGAGGATCATTTTCCCAAAAGCTATCACAATCTGGCGCTGGAGCTGCTGCGGGAGCTGGACCACGGGAGCGGCGGCGAAGCCGTCAATCAGCTGTTCGAAGGCCGCAGGAAGCGGATGCTGGCCCAGTACGGCAAAGTGATGCAGGGCCGTGATCTGGAGCAGCGGGTCGCCGAGCTGTCTTCGATTCAGAATGCCGGAGGGTATATGGCGGAATGGAGCAAGGAGGAAGACGGCTCCTACGTCCTGCGTGAATATAATTGTCCGATCCGCCAGGTGGCGGCAGAGTACCGCAAGGCCTGTGAGTGCGAGCAGCATCTGTTCGAGGAGCTGCTGGATGCCAAGGTGATCCGCAGTGAGTGTATGGCCGAGGGCGGCCAGTGCTGCCGGTATGCGATTACCCCGGGCTCCAGGGAGAAAACTTCCGAAATGAAGAGCTGAACAGTCACAGGACATCCTCTCTATGCTTATGATATAGCAGAACTAGGCGATCGCCCGGTGGCCGGGCAGAGGCACTTACAATCCGAAGGAGAGATGCATGATGAGAAAAGATACCAAAAGCTTGTTCTGGGGTGTGCTTGCCGGCAGCGTGGTGGGAACGGTGACAGCCTTGCTGTTCGCTCCCAAGCCGGGCAAGGAGCTGCGTAAGGATATCGCCGAAGGTACGGCTGATGCGGTGGATAAGGTCCAGACTATCGCCGGCCAGGCCAGCGAGAAGACTACGGAAATTTACGGCAAGGCGAAGGAAGCAGTAGTCTCTGTGGCCCATGAGGTGAAGGAATGGAGCAAGTCCGTTAAGGGTGCGGTCGAAGAAGCAGATGTGGATGTGGCCACAGTAAGCGGCATTGCCGGGCAGGCTGTGGAAGCTACGGATGCCGTGGAAGCTGTGAAGGATGAGATTGCCGCTTATGAGGCTGCGGAGCAAGCCGCCGTGGCTGAAGCGGAGATCAGCGATGTGACAGGTACAGATGCCGCCGTAGCTGAGGCGCTTGAAGATGGGAAGAACGCAGAGAAGCTGTCCTAAGCTTCGCTTGACAGATAGGGAGCCGCTCTCCGCCGGCAGGCGGGGGCGGCTTTTTAAAAGGGAGGGAATCTAATGAATTATGATTTCAACAGGGAGTGGCTGTCAAAGAAGTTTGCAGAGATTCGAGACCGTATACTGAAAGCTCTGCGGCAGCTTAATGATGAACAAGTGAATTGGAGACCTGACCCTGCAAGTCATAGCATATCGACATTAATAAAGCATATTGAAGGCAACATTCAAGAAAGAATTATAAAGGGAATCCTGCATCAGGACATTCAGAGAAACCGTGACGATGAACTCAAACAAACCTATATTCCAAGGTCGGAACTGGAAAAAGTAATTCAAGACAGATTTGATCTGGTGATCAGCACGGTAACCAATATCACCGATGAAGAGCTGGAGCACACACAATGGGTCAGAAGCCGGGAAAGAACCAATCTGGATATGCTGCATCAATGCGGAGCACATTACTCGGAGCATATGGGGCAAATATTTTATATCGCCAAGCAAATTTTACAAGAAAATTACAAGTCCACATCCATATAAAGCACCTTACTTAGCAACGGAGCAGAGCATCCTTATCCTTGACTTGAACTCACCGGGTAAATGGAGTATTATCTGCAATTGGGGCTGAAAATAGTGGTACACTTTATTCCGGCCTTACATAAGCTACACAAAACAAGTTAAAGGATGCGGTGTGTTCGTGCAGCAAGCCATAGCTATATTAGACTCAGGAGTGGGAGGCTTGACCGTGGTCAAGGAAGTGATGCGGCAGCTCCCCCGGGAGAAGATCATCTATTTCGGCGATACAGCAAGAGCCCCGTACGGACCCCGTTCAACTGAGGAAGTGAAATTGTTCACCGAACAAATCGTGGACTACTTAATTCAATTTAATCCTAAAATGATTGTCATTGCCTGCAACACCGCCACCGCCGCCGCCCTTGATTATATTTCTGCCAAGGTTGCCGTTCCGGTGATCGGCGTCATTCACCCCGGTGCCCGCGCCGCCATCAGCGCATCCAAAAGCGGCCGGGTCGGCGTCATCGGCACCATAGGTACCATTGCAAGCGGAGCCTACACGGCGGCGCTGAAGCAGCTATCGCCCTTCGTTGAGGTGGTCAGCCAGGCCTGCCCGGCCCTTGTCCCTTATGTGGAGCATGGAATGTTCCGCTCGGTGGAGAGCCACCTGGCTGTAGCCGAATCCCTGAACGGGATCAAATACGAGCCGATAGATACCCTGATCCTGGGCTGCACCCATTATCCGTTCCTGGTTGAGCCGATCAGCAGGGTGATGGGGCCGGGCGTTAAGCTGATCAGCTCGGCGGATGAGACCGCGCGGGAGATCAGTACGATTCTCTATGATAAAGGCCAGCTGGCCAGCGGGGATGACAGCCCGATTCACCAGTTTTTCTGCAGCGGGGACGCGGAGATGTTCCAGCGGATCGCCCGGGACTGGCTCGGAGAGCAGATCAGCCGGACGCCTGTCGTCTGGCAAGTGTCCGCCATGTAGCCTCTGGGCTATGGAGCGTTGAACTGAATAGGGACAAACCCTGAAGGGTTGTCCAGCGTAAAGAGACCGGGAGGAATTCCCGGTCTTGCTGTGTCTGCTGGTGTGAACCGGTGCACTTGTGACATTTCCACATGACCCGCTGCCGCCGTTCATATATTAGGCTAAGGGCTGTGTTCCGTATCTCTTTCGCGGGAGAAGCAAGGGACAATCGGCTCAACAGGCCGGGAGGATGAGGCATATGCAGCAATACATTGCCTGCAGGGGAGATACCGTTAGCCGTATCGCCGCAAGGCACGGATTGACACCAGAGCATGTCATACAGGGGAATCCATGGGCTGGCAGCCAGCCCTATCTATACCCGGGACAGGTGCTGTTCCTGCCGTCTGCCCCGCGCAAGCGTTATGCGGTGCAGGCGGGGGATGACGTGTACAGCATCGCGTCTTTATTTGGTGTGGGCATCGATGAGCTGGAGCAGCTCAACCCCGGCGTCAGCTCCGGGCGCCACTGCCAGCCGGGCAAGATTCTGGTCATTCCGGCCGGGAGCCGCCGGAGCGGGGTCTGCCTTCGCGGCGAATATGGGCCGGCGGAGGCGGAAGCGGATGCCGCACGGCTGGCGGCTCATTATTCTGCCTGTGTCCATTCTGAAGTGATCGGGCACAGTGTGCTGGGCCAGCCGATTACGCTGCTGCGGATCGGCAGCGGTCCGCGCCACCTGCATGTGAATGCGGCGCTTCATGCCAACGAATGGCTGACCGCACCCTGCCTGATGCGGTTCATCGAAGAGTATGCGGCTGCCTTCACATCAGGCGCAGACTGGCACGGCCACCGGCCGGCGGACTGGCACCGGGACTGGACGCTGTGGGCGGTGCCGATGGCGAACCCTGACGGTGTCCAGCTGGTGCAGGAGGGAGTGCTGGCGGACCACCCCTATTACCGGGAGCTGATAGCATGGAACAGCGGCCGCCGCAGCTTCCGGCACTGGAAGGCCAACATCCGCGGCGTGGATCTGGGCGACCAGTTCCCCGCCCACTGGGAGGAGGAACGCGACCGGCGGCAGGTTCCCGGCCCGGCCCCGCGCGATTACAGCGGCCCTGCGCCGCTCAGCGAGCCGGAGGCTGCGGCGCTGGCAGCGCTGGCCGAGCGCGTTCCGGGCGATGCAGCCGTCTCTCTGCACAGCCAGGGTGCGGAGATCTACTGGAACTACCGGGGCTATGAGCCGCCGGAGAGCAGGCAGTGGGCAGCCCGGCTGGCGGCGGCCAGCGGCTACCGGGCGGTGGAGCTGACCGGCAGCGATGCCGGCTACAAGGACTGGTTCATCCAGCGCTTCCGCAAGCCGGGCTTCACGGTGGAGCTGGGCATAGGCAAGAACCCGCTGCCGATGGCGGACTTCAACGACATGGCGCTGGAGACCGGCCTGATTCTCGCGGCGATCCTGTCCAATTTGAAATAAATATGAAACAATCTCTGCAATTTGCGTAAGATAACAGCAAAGGGTGCGGCCGCAATTCTGACTAATCATGCTTTGCGGCTGTATCCTTTTTTTGGTGCGGGATGAAGGGCATAAGTGCCCCTTCCACCCGCTCCATCCCCCAAAGGTCAAAATAATACACATCAACCCGTATGAAAGCTATACCGTACTTCCATAGGTCCCTTGCTAGAATGGGCTTATAGATAAGCGGCAGACGGGAAACGGCTACAGCAAAGAGCCAACAGCCAGCCTCAAGTGTCTGCCGGGAAAGTGAGGGCGAGATGGAGTACGATACATTTGCATTAATTAGTTGTAAAAGCCCGCTGACTATCCTTTGCGGCGCAGCAGCAGAGGTGAGCGTGCGATGAGCGGGACTGCGGTTACCCGGACGGCGGACAAGCCCGCTGCCCGTACGTACTGGACGCGCAAGCGGCGGGAGCAGCTCGCCGGCTGGCTGTTCATTGCGCCGGAGGTCATCGGGATGCTGGTCATCGCGGTGTTCCCGCTGCTGTTCAGCCTGTTCCTCAGCCTGACGGAGTGGAACCTGGTCGGCGGCTTGTCGGCGATCCACTTCGTTGGCCTTGATAACTTCATCGAGCTGTTCAGGGACAACCGTTTCCTGCTGGCGCTGAAGAATAATGTGCTGTTCACCGTCGGCACCGTGCCGGTCACGATGCTGCTGGGCGTGGTGCTCTCGGCGCTGATCCATAAGAAACTGTACGCCAAGACTTTTTTTAAGGTCGCCTTCTTTGTTCCTTATATCTGTTCCACGGTAGCGATCGCGGCGGTCTGGCAGGCGCTCTATCATCCGTCCAAGGGGCCGGTGAATCAGATCCTGATGCAGCTTGGGGTGTCCGAACCGCCGCGCTGGCTGGTCGATACCAGCTTCTCGCTGATTGCGATTATGATCATCTACGTCTGGCAGCTGCTGGGCTACCAGATGATTATCTTCCTGGCCGGGATGACGAACATTCCCGAGGAGCTATATGAGGCGGCGACGATTGACGGGGCCAGCGGGATCGGACAATTCCGGCGGATTACGCTGCCGCTGCTGGGACCGACTACCTTTTTCCTGGCGATAACGAGCACGATCTCTTCCTTCAAAATCTTCGACATGATCAAGTTCCTGACGAACGGCGGGCCGAACTATTCCAGTACCGTTATCGTGTACCAGATCTATGAAGAAGGGTTCGAGCGCTTCAAAATGGGCTACGCCTCCGCGATGTCCTGGGTGCTGTTCCTCATCATCATGCTGGTGACCTCGATTACCTGGATGACGCAGAACCGCAAAGTCCACTACTAGTCTAAGGCGAAAGGAACGAAAGGCAATGACAATGAAAAAACTCAAGCCCGGCAATCTGATCTTCACGGTCCTGTTCGCCCTGCTGTCGGTATTCTTCCTGATGCCGCTGGTGTGGATGCTGTCGGCCGCCTCGAAGACGGAGAAGGAGGTCTGGACCTTCCCGATTCAGTGGATTCCTACCGATTGGAACCTGGCCGCCAACTTCAAGGCGGTGTGGATGGGGGATGTGGCCTTCGGGTTATTCTATATGAACTCACTCAAAATCGCCCTGATCTCCACCCTGGCCACGATCGTCATCTCCGCGATGGCCGGGTACGCGCTCGCCAAGCTGGATTTCAAGGGCCGGGCGCTGATCTTCACCCTGATGCTGGCCTTCATGATGATTCCCGAGCAGGCGACGCTGGTGCCGCGCTATATTATGATTAAGGAGCTGGGACTCTATGACTCCCATGCAGCGCTTATTCTGATGGGGATGTTCTCCAGCTACTTCACCTTCCTGCTGCGCCAGTTCATGATCGGCATTCATAATGATATGCTGGAAGCGGCCGAGCTGGACGGCGCCGGGTTCTTCCGCATCTTCTGGAGTGTCGTGCTGCCGCTGAGCCGCCCGATTCTGGCGACGGTGGGGATTATCAAGTTCATCTGGACCTGGAACGATTACCAGGGGCCGCTGATTATGCTCAATTCGACCAAGCTGTACACGATTCCGCTGGGGATGCAGTTCTTCAAGGAGGAATTCGGCACGCAAATCTCCGTGATGATGATGGCCTCGGTGGCTGCGGTTCTGCCGCTGCTGGTGCTGTTCCTGGTCCTCCAGAAGCAGGTTATCAACGGCATTGCCATCGGCGGTGTCAAAGGCTAGAGGTCAAAAAAGTCTACGCGCATACCGCAATCCTGTACACGGTATGCGCGGACCTTCGATTGTATAATGAGCTTGCAGAACATAAATCTAGGGGGAATTGCTGTGAAGAAACTATCAATCATGCTCGCCAGTATGCTGCTTATGCTCTCGGTCAGCGCGTGCGGCGGAAATGGCGGGAACGGCGGGAACGGGGCAGGCAGCTCAGCGGCCACCGATGCACCGGGGGCAGCGTCAGCTGATCCGGGGGCGGCAGGCAAAGCCAAGATCAAATTCTACACCTTCAAAGCAGATAAGCCGGAGGAGCCGATCTACCAGGCTGTTCAGGCGTATAACGAAGCCCAGGATAAAGTGGAAGTGGAGTATGAATCCCTGGTTCAGAACAGCGACAGCACCGATTTCATGAAAAAGCTGGATATTCTCGTCGCCGGGGGCGAAGTGGTCGATGTGTTCATGACCGGCAATGAGGATGAGCTGCTGGAGCGCGCTTCGCGGGGAGTTGTGGAACCGCTTAATTCTTTTTTTGAACAGGAAAAGATCACTCCAGAGGATGAATATTCCAAGCTGCTGAAGCTGGAAGACAAGGTCTACGGCATTCTGCCCAGCTCTACGCAGTGGCTGACGGTCTTCAACAAGGACCATCTGGAAGCGGCGGGCCTCTCCTTGCCGGAGATGGGCTGGACCTGGGATGATTTCCGCGACTATGCCAAGAAGCTGACCACCCCGGAACATTACGGAACCTACTTCCACACCTGGGGCGAATATCCGAACATTATCGCTTACACCGAGAAGCCGCATCCGCAGCTTAGCGCGGACCTGAAGCCGATTTTTGACGATCCGTCCTTCGAGTACTTCTTCAACCTCCGCCGTGCGATGGAGAAAGAGGATAAAAGTGTTGAGCCGTATGCCGATGTGCTGGCCTCGAATTATCATGTGCTGCAGCAGTTTTTTGCCGGAAATGCCAGTATGCTGGCCGTCCCGAGCTATGCCGTCAGAGCGGCGCTGAATCAGGAGAAGTTCCCGCATGAGTTCCAGAGCATGTATGCTCCGCTCCCCCGTTCGGTGGACAGCAAGGAGCTGGGGATGACGAATATTTCCGGCGGCGGCCTGGCGATGGGCGCGAAATCAGCGAACAAGGAAGCCTCGTATGACTTCATCCGCTGGATGTCCAAGGAATCCTACAAGTTCACCAAGGAGATTCCTTCGTTCAAGGGCGTGGACGGAGCGGAGCTGATCAACGGCTTTTTCGGGGAAAATACAGATCTGATCGATACCGCCTCCCTGACCAAGACGCTGTTCGACCCCAACATCAAAATGCCGGACACCTTCAGTGTACCGTATGGCAGTGAGCTGAAAGCGATTGTGGAGAACGGCTTCGCCAGCTTCATCCTGGATAACCGCAGCTTCGATGAAGTCAAGGGTGAGATGACCGCGGAAGTAGAGAAGGTCGTGCAGGCGAACCAGAAATAACGATTAGGCAAAAGGCGGCAGCGATTATGGATTATAATAGGGACGTTGAAGTTACATTACAGTGCAAGGTGGAATCCGGATGAAATGGTTAAGCCGTTTTTCGTTCCATCGCAGACTGCAGTTCACGTTCCTGATCCTGATCCTGCTGCCTTTCGTTGTTGTAACCTTCTGGTCGTATACCTCTGTCCGCGAGAATGTGAGTGAGAAGATCGCCCGTTCCAATGAGGAGACGTTGAAGGTGATTGGCAGCCAAATCGAGAAGACGGTGGACAACATCTCGTTCGTCTCCGTCTATTTCTCCGAGGCGTATGATCCGGCGGTGCTGGAAAGTCTGCGTTACTTACAAGATACCGCGAGCTTCGGCAATTACCGCGTGTATACCCATTACAACAAACTTAGGACTACTGCGAATATTCTGTCGGTCCAGTCGCTGGATGCGGACCTGCAGATTATGCTGGTCAACCGGGAGAACCGGGTGCTGATCGGCAGCCAGGAGTATCCGGTTTTCTCGGTGCTGCCGGAGGCGCTGCTTCAGGAGAGCGGCAGGCTGGATGAGCGGGAAAAAGTGTCGCTGCAATGGTTCCCCTACGGCGGCACTCCCGCAGCACCGGATTATTATTATGCGGTACGCTTCATTGCCGACCCGCTTAATCAGGACAAGCTGGCAACGCTGTATGTGGGCATTCCGAGCCATTATTTCCGCAGCCTGCTGGATACGGGCAATGCGGGGAGCCGGCTGTCTCTGTTGGATCAGCAGGGGAGGAATATCGCGGTTACGGGGGAAGCGGGGCTTACCGATGAAGGAGCGATGCTGGTCAGTGAGACCCGCATTCCTAAGGTAGGCTGGTTACTTACCGGTAAGACGCCACGCAGCTCCATCGACAGCCACATTAACCGTGAGTTTCTGGTGTCGATCTCGCTGATCGGCTTGTTCTTCCTGGCCTTCCTGCTCCTGTCCATGCTGTGGGCCGGATATATTAACAAGCCGATCAGCCTGCTGCGGGCCAGCGTCAAGCAGTATGTCGGCGGTAACCGCGCGGTGCGGATTCCGGTGCAGGGCAAGGATGAAGTCGCGGTGCTGTCGGGGGCCTTCAATCAGATGCTGGACGATATGAACGGGCTGCTGCAGCAGGTTGAGAGTGAGCAGGAGGAGACAAGGCGGCTGGAGCTTCAGGCGCTGGCGGCGCAGATCCGGCCGCATTTTCTGCTGAATACGTTGAACTCCATTAAAGTGGATCTGCTGCTCAGCGGTGACGAGCCGCACGGGGCCATGATCGATGCGTTGATGAAGCTGCTGCGTGTATACATTCATGTCGACAAGCCGCTAAAGCTGGCCGAGGAATGCAGGGTGCTGGGCAGCTATGTGCAGGTGATGCAGATCCGCAACCGTCTGGATATTGCCTTTGAATGTGCGGTGGGCGAGGCGGAGGGAGAGGTGATGCTGCCGCGCCTGCTGCTGCAGCCGATTGTCGAGAATGCGATCAGCCACGGCTTCTCGGCCCGTCCGGAGCATCCGGCTATCCGGCTCGAAGCCGTCATGGAGCAGGACCTGCTGAAGATCAGCATCAGCGACAACGGCCGGGGGATGCCGGAGGACAAGCTTCAGCGGCTGAACCGCCGCCTGCAAGGCCATGAAGACCCGGCGCTGTGGCCGGACAAAGGGGTCGGGCTGGTGAACACCGCCCGCCGTCTGCAGGTCCTGTACGGTTACCGTGCGCGGCTGAGCGCGGAGGCAGGCCCGGAAGAAGGCATGACGTTCACACTATATATCCCTGTACACCAAGAGAAGGAGGCGGCTGCCCTTGATGACCCTGATGCTGATTGATGATGATGTCCCGATGCTGGAATATGTAGAATATCTGCTCGGGCCGCTCGGGCTGGAACTGCAACTGGTGGCTTCGGCGTATAGCAGTGAAGATGCGCTGGAGCAGTTCCATGCGGTGCTGCCGGATATCGTGATTGTCGATATCGGGCTGCCGGGCATGGACGGGCTGGAGCTGGCCGATGCCTTCCGCAGCACGAAGCCGGAGGTGCGTCTGATTTTCCTGACCTGCTACGAGGATTTCCATTACTCGAAGCGGGCCATTCAGCTTGAGGCGGATGATTACCTCATCAAGGATGAGCTCTCGCCCGAGCAGCTGAAGAGCAGCCTCACCAAGGCGATGAGCCGCTTCAAGGGCCGCGAGGAACTGCTGGAGCGCTACTCCTTCCGCCAGGCGATTGAGCGCAATAAGGAGGTGCTGAAGCAGAGCTTCCTGAAGCAGCTTTTGTCGGGTACAGCCGCTCAGGAGGGCACCCTCGCGTTCGGGGAACGCCTGGGCATCTCCTTCAGGCATCCGTATCTGCGCTACGGATTTATTCATATGGATGCCGCTTCCGTTACGGAGCGCTACCGGTATCAGGATATCCCGCTGATTCATTTTGCGGTGAACAATATCGCACTGGAGCTGGCTGGCGGGGATACTTCCATTACGCCCGTCATGAGCAGGGACGCTGACCTGGATCTGCTCTGGAATGTGGCCGACCCCGGCAATGCGGGGAACCGGCTGGCTGAATTCATGCAGGCGGTGCAGGAGAAGGTGGAGCAATATCTGAAGATTACTGTACGCGGGTTCTATTCAGAGTCCTGCGCTAAGGTGGATCGCTTCGACGGGTTATACCGGACGCTCACCGGCAGCCGGGAGAACAATTTCTATGCTCCGGCGCTGCCGGTAGCTGTGCTGGATGCGCAAGCAGACTTCGCGCAGACCATTGAGTGGCGCGGAGAGAAGGAGCGTGGGATGCTGTCCCTGGCGCTGGCGGAGCAGCAGGCCGCCTGGATCGATCTCGCGGTCAACCAGTACACGCAGCAGGCTGCGGCAGAGCGGCTGCTGCCCCGGCTGGTGAAGGAGGCCTACGGCAGCTTCGTCCGCCAGATGGCTTACGAGGCCGGGGAGGCGGCCGGGGAAGCCTTCTTCACGCAGCTGGAGCAGACGGTACAGCTTGAGGAAGCGGCCAGCCTGACCCGGCGGGAGCTGCGGCGGTTGTGGCGGGAGCACACACTGGCCCCGGCTGCGGCGGAAGCCAAGGATATCCGGCTTCAGGCGGTGGACCGGTTCCTGGAGGAGCACGCGGACCGGATGGTCACCTCAACGGATATGGCTGAGCATCTGCATCTGAATGCCAGCTATTTCTCCCGCTACTTCAAGAAGCTGGCTGGCGTTAATTTCACCGACTACGTCAACCAGTACAAAATAAAGATGGCCATCGCCATGCTGGCCCGCCCGAACGAAACAGTGGAGAATGTCGCCTACACCCTCGGCTTCTCCGACCGGGCCTACTTCTCCAAGGTGTTCAAGAAATACAGCGGCCGGAACCCGAGCGAGTATAAGGCGGGGCCGGTGGAGGAGGATGGGGACAGGCCGGAATAGGATCGGGCTGGGCGGTGACAGGATGAGGTGGAACCGGAATAGGATGAGGCACAGTCGTAACAGGATAGTGCAGAGCCGTAACAGTAGAGCAGCAGGTTTGAACTAGTGAGAATGGTTTAACTGATGCCGTGCTAACAGGTTCGTCGTGTTGCGGAGTCGTGTTCCAGATAAGGAGCAAGCGGAGAGCTTTATTGCATTCCGTACAACTAAAACATCTGATTTACCACCGATTATCCATTTAGCTGTAAAACGTACATTTAAACTATCCCCTCCACCCTGGTTCTCTCTCGTTTGGGCGAATATAGTTGTACAGACTACAGTTAGAAGAGAAAATCCTTCCTTTGCAAGGTTTTTAAAAGTACAGATTACAACTATCGCAGAATGTTCGCTTCCCCGGAATAGTCGCTTCGATGCTCTAATTGAATGACGCGCAGCCGCAAAAGGTCAAAACTGTGCACCGCCACAAGCAATCAGTCTGCACGCTATCGAAGCCTCCGCCTCACTATAATAGTGGGGAACAGATATAGCTTATTGCTGAGCAAAGGAATTAACAATAAGCATCGAAGTGGAATTTTGGAGGAGGAACAATGATGAACAGAACTGTATTTACCCTGCCTGCGGAGGAGATCGCGGTATCCTATGAGGTGGATGTGCTGGTGGCCGGCGGCGGGCCTGCCGGCGTGGCGGCGGCGATTGCTGCGGCCCGTAGCGGGGCGCGGACACTGCTGATCGAGCAGCGCGGCTTCCTGGGCGGCATGGGGACCGTTGCCCTGGTGCCGGCCTTCTGTCCCTACAGTGACGGGGAGAAAGCCGTGGTGCGCGGCATCGGCCTGGAGCTGCTGGAGCGGATGAAGGCCGGGTGTGAGCCGGAATTCCGCGAGCGCTTCGGAAATGAGCTGGACTGGGTGCCCATCGACCCGGAGGTACTGAAGCGTGTCTACGATGAGGCGGTAGCGGAGAGCGGGGCAGAGGTGCTGCTCCATACTGTCGCCAGCCAGACCGTGATGGATGAGACCGGCAGAAGGATTGACGGCGTAGTGATCGTGAACAAGTCCGGACGGAGCCTGATCCGCGCCGGAACGGTTATTGATACGACCGGCGATGCCGATCTGGCTGCCCTGGCCGGTGCGCCCTTCCATAAGGGCGGGGAGGGCGGCGACCTGCAAGCCGCGACCATGTGCTATCTGCTGGCGAATGTGGACCGCCGGCGGTTCGAGCAATACCGGATTGAAAGCGGTGACACTGACCAGATCCATCAGGCGGTGCAGCAGGCCCAGGCGGACGGGAAGCTGCCGCAGGGCCGGGACTCCGTCTCGGGCCTGTCCTGGGTGGCCGATTATCTGGTCGGGGTGAACTTCGGCCATGTGTTCGGCATCGACGGCTCCCGTGCTGAGGACCTGACCCGCGGGGCGATAGAGGGGCGTAAGCTGGTCCTCCGCCAGCTTGAATTCTTCCGCGACTATGTTCCCGGCTTCGAGCAGGCCCATCTCGTCTCCACCGGCGAGCAGATCGGCATCCGCGAGACCCGGCGGATTGTGGGCGACTATGTGCTGACGCAAGAGGATTTCATGAATATGGTATCCTTCGCGGACGATATTGCCCGCAACAGTTATTTCATTGATATTCATATGGCGCGCAGCAGCGGGGCGATGCATATTCACCATCTGCCGCCCGGGAAGTCGCACGGCGTTCCTTACCGTTGCCTGCTACCGGTTGGCTTGGACAATGTGTGGGTGGCGGGCCGCGCAGCCTCCTCGGACCGTGTGGTACAAGGGTCGCTGCGGGTGATGCCCAACTGCTTCGCCATGGGGCAGGCGGCCGGGATGGCCGCAGCAATGGCCGCAGCAGCGGGCGGCGGGAGCCGGAGCATGGATGTTCCGCAGCTCCAGCGCAGGCTGATGGAGCAGGGAGCCTGGCTCGGCGAAGCCTTGGCTGCGTTATAACTTACCTTCAGGAGAGTGATGGATGTGACAGGCTCTAACGGCTATTCTCCCCGCAATACCGGCAGGCGGCGAAGGCTTCCCATGCTGGTGATGATTTTCGTGCTGCTGCTCGGTCTCGGATCAGGCATTTCAGGACCGGCTGCTTCCGCTGCCGGAACCACCTATTATGTCGATGCCGTCCAGGGCAGCGACAGCTACTCAGGCACCAGTGAAGCAGCGGCCTGGAAGACGCTAGGCAAGGTGAACAGCATGACCTTCAATCCGGGCGACCGGATTCTGCTCAAGGCAGGCGGCGTATGGAATGACCAGTATCTGGACCTGCACGGCTCCGGGACAGAGGGCAGTCCGATTACGGTGGACCGCTACGGCAGCGGCGCCAAGCCGCTGATTAACTTCGGCAACACAGCCGCAGGCGGCGAAGGCTTCGGTGTCCGGCTGCGCAATGTCTCCTACTGGGAGATTAACAACCTGGAAATCACAAGCGGGCAGCACGCCACCGACATGCGCCGGAGCGGAGTGCTGGTCGTTGGTGAAGGCACAGGAGCCGGGGATTTCCGGCATATTGTAATCCGCGGTCTCGATATCCACGATATCTTCGGCACAGACCGCCGGACAGGCGGCATTAACTTCCATGCGCGCGGATCGGGCTCCGCGCCGGAGAGCACCTGGGATGGTATCCTGATCGAGAACAATACGGTGATCAACGTGGCGGATACGGGGATTCAGACGATGACGGATGCTTTTCTCAACAATGCCTGGACGCATAAATTTGACGCCTTCCGGGGTGTGGTCATCCGCGGCAATACCGTGGAGCGAATCCACCGGGACGGTATCCTGGTCAGAGCCGCTGTGTCCCCGCTGATCGAATACAACAAGACGAAGTCCATCGGCGAAGCTTGCGACATTGACCCTGCCGTGGTGAATTATCTGGACAACATTGCTGTCGTGGCGGCACAGTGGGCTTATTATACGACCGGCGCGCTTTTCCAGTACAATGAGGCTTCGGATACCCGGATGCTGGAGGGGGACGGCCAGCCGTGGGACTTCGACGTTGAGGTGCATGACAGCATTTACCAGTACAATTACAGCTACAACAACGAAGGCGGCACCCTGCTCGTCATGAACAACACGAACAACAACATCTTCCGCTACAACATCAGCCAGAATGACCTGGACGGCAACGGGGCGTTCCATCTGCTGAGCGGCGGGGGCAATCTGCACATCTACAACAATATCATCTACCGTTCCGGCACGCAGAACCGGGCGCTGACCCATGCGAGTAATACAGGGATGGTCTACTACACGAACAATATTTTCTATAATGCCGCCAGCGGACAATACACGAACAGCCCTAGAATGACGTACAGCCACAACAGCTTCTACGGCGCGAATGCGGGCGTCCCAAGCGATCCCTACAAAATCACCGGCAACCCCGGGCTCGCCAGCCCCGGCACCGCAACCGGACGCGAATCGGCAGACGGCTATAAGCTGCTCCCGTCCTCCCCGCTGATCCACGCAGGTGTATCTGTCCCGGACAATGGTGGTCTGGACTATTTCGGGAATCCGCTCTATAACGGTGCGCCGGATATCGGGGCTTATGAGTTCCAAGGGACAATTACACCACCGGCTACGCTGTTCCAGGACGACTTCGAGGATAATGATTACAGCGGCTGGACCACCTCCGGGGGAGCCTGGAGCGTGACGGAAGACGGGACCCGCACGTTATCGCAGACTTCCGGGAGCGGTGAGGCGCTTGCTTACACTGGAGATGCGGCCTGGAGGAATTACACGTATTCGGCCCGGGTTAAGCTGCTGAATACATTCGGCAACGTAGGGCTGCTGTTCCGTTATGCAGATGCTTCCAATTACTACCTGTTTCGGCTGAATGATTCAGGCGACAAGGCGGAGCTGCTCAAAAAAACCGCCGGCACGCTTACCGTGGTCAGCAGCACGAATACTGCCGTTATCCCCGGCCAGTGGACAGAGCTGAAGGTGAGCGTCAGCGACAGTACGATTACAGCATCGGCGGGCGGCGTGCAGCTGATCGAGTGGACCGATCCGGCGGCACAGCCGGCCGGTGGCTTGATTGGGCTGCGGATGCACTCCAGCACCGCACGGATCGACGATGTGAAGGTGACTGAGTAGATTGTCGATTAAGCTTGTATTATGGCGATGCGATCGATCAAATTTTAGCTTAAAACTGAAACGTTTCCTGCACAATTGCGTAAACTACAGCAAAGGGTGCGGCCGCTATCCTTCGACAGGTGTTGAGCGGCTGTGCCCTTTTTCTAATTAGAATGATGAGCAGGGAGGGCTAATCGTGAAATTCAGAAAACTGTTGTCACTCAAACAATGGTCTCATATATTCCGCAGCTCCTGGCATTATCTTGTTTCCCCTAATGTTGCCTTGGCTGATAAGCTGCTGTTCACTATCCCCGCGCTGCTCTACTGGGTGCTGCCGGATGTCATGCCATTCGTTCCGATTGACGATATCGGGGTGACGATGCTGCTGATGGGCTGGTTCACTGCGCGGATGGACCGTAAATATGCGGCGGTGAAGCAGGGAAGATGACGTTTTAGCGACTATTTGCAGGAGAGCAGAGCGGATTTAGATGGGATCTGTAGCTAATGGTTGCTTTATCCGCCGCGATTCCTTAAAATGAATTATTGAGTATTTAAACTATAGATGCTTGGGAGATGGAACAGGATGAACGTCAAAATTACCCGCAACGCGGCTAAAGTGATAAAGAAAACAATGGAGCTGGAAGGCAACAGCGAGCTTAAACTGCGTGTAGCGGTTACTCATGCCCATGGCGACCATGCCCACTACGGCCTGGATTTGGACACGCCTAAGGAGAACGATGTCGTGATCTCCACCGACAAGGAAATCGATGTCATTCTGGACAAGGACCAGCCGCTGCTGGATGGCGTGAAGATCGATTATCTCTACTTCCCCGAAGAAGGCTTCGTGATTACTAATCCGTCTAAAGGAAATCATGGCGATCACTAATGGATTCGCCCGTATTTTACGGACATAAAGAAGGGTTGCTTCATGGCTAACGATATTAGAATCTGTGACGAATGCAATCATATCAAAATGAAAAGCATCGTGCCCAAGCTGATGAAAATGGCGCCGGACGCCGAGATTAAGACAGGCTGCATCTCCTACTGCGGCCCATGCGGCAAACGCCCGTTTGTCTACATCAACGGCCGCTACATCAGCGGACCGTCCGAGGATGAGGTGCTGGCCAAAGCGGCCGCCTTCGTCAAACAGCCGGCAGAGAAGAAGTAATTCCGATCTGCTGCGCCGGCAGCATCTGCATCGTGCAGCCCCCGCTTTTTTGGCGGGGGCTGTTTTGGTTTGTGCGGATGTATGCGGAAAAGTGAACACATTGGGCGGTGTGGGGGAGCGTGGGTCGAATGTATGCGGAAAACAACATACAATGTGTAGCTGCGGGGGTGAGTGGGGCAAAGTATGTGGAAAACAACATACAATGTGTAGCTGCGGGGGTGAGCGTGGCAAATGTATGTGGAAAACAATATACAGTGTGTTGCTACGAGGGTGAACGGAGGAAATGTATGTCAAAAACAACATACAATGTGTAGCTGCAAGGGTGAGCGTGGCAAATGTATGTCGAAAACAATATACAATGTGTAGCTGCGGGGGTGAGCGTGGCCAATGTATGTGGAAAACAATATACAGTGTGTTGCTACGAGGGTGAACGGAGGAAATGTATGTCAAAAACAACATACAATGTGTAGCTGCAAGGGTGAGCGTGGCAAATGTATGCTGAAAACAATATACATTCTTTATAGTCGAGGGGGTAGAAATGAATAATGGGGTTTGTCCACCAAATACCAATAAGCACTTGTTGATTTTTATAGATGAGGAATTTCTAACTCTATATTACTACTTTTAACTTGCATTCGTTGCCTAAAAGTGGGACACTAATTTTAGGTGTAATTTAACGCGGCAAAGAATGCCCCGCTCCCTTCTATTCAGAAGGAGGCGGGGTTTTGTGCGTTGTGAGATTAATTCCAATGCTAAGTGGGGGGGACTGAAATGGGCTTTGCTGGAGAGCATGAACAATGGTTAAGCAATCATCTCAAACGAAGAAAGGGGGAGCGGCTAGATGCGCTGAAGCGGGGGCATGGCTACGGGAACCGCTTATTCGTCGAAAGTGTATGGTGGCCGCTTGCCGGACATTTTCACGGACTGCATCCGGAATACGAAGTAAAGGACTGGCGCGGCAGATCCTATTTTGTCGATTTACTATGGAAGGTTGGATCTTCGCGCATTGCGTTTGAGATTATGGATTTTGGGTCGCATGGCACGGACCGGAGCAAATACCGGATGGACCTGAATCGGGGTCTATTCCTGCAATCACAAGATTGCATGGTGCTCTATATCTCTCTGGACGAGATGAAAGATAATCCATCTTTTATCCTTTCCGCACTGCGGAACCTTTTGTTTCCTTATTTGTCGGCTGAACCTGCAAATCGGAGTACAGAAAAAGCTTATTCCAGAATTGAACGGGATTTAATGCGATTAGCTATCCGTTACAATCGTGTTCTTCGTCCGGGGAATGCTGCGAGAGAGCTTGAACTGCAAACCGCGACAGTCATTAAGTACAGCCGCATATTGGTGGATAAAGGTAAATTTCGCCCTGTAGCTCGAGGAGTATCAGAGCGAATTATTTACTATGAGTATATAGGTTCGCTGCAAAGCCCAGATCTGGTTTAAGGTCTGATTCCACCCGCGAATGTATGTGGAAAACAACATACAATGTGCAATTGCGGGGATGAGCGTGGAGAATGTATGTGGAAAACAACATACAATGTGCAATTGCGGGGATGAGCGTGGAGAATGTATGTGAAAAACAACATACAATGTGCAGCTACGGGGGTGAGCGGGCCAACTGTCGGTGCGAAAATGATGCATCAGCAGCAGCTTATTGAGAAAAAAGCCTTAAATCCACAGCACAGAGTGCTTCAGGGGACTTAAGGCTTCTTAAGGCGTAGTTACTTTAATTAAATCTGTTCAGCAGACGCCGGAGAGGGTTCGAGCCGTCACCGGTCCAGTTCCATAGTTGTTCAAGCTAACTAGCTAACCTGCGCCGTTCACGCTACTTGCGCGGAGGCAGCGGGCCCAGGTACTGATAGTACTGGCATTCGATCCGGCCGTTGTACAGCTTGCGGCGCTTGTCCGCCTTGCGGCCGTAGTATTGCTCGAACTCCTTGTACGGGCTGATGGCGAAGAAGGACCAGGTCGGCAGGTAGAGCATCATCTCGCCGAATTGGCGGGTGAGCTTCTCTACTTCCTTGTCATTGCTGATCCGCTCGCCGTAAGGCGGGTTGGTGATGATGCAGCCGTATTCGCCTTCGGGGCGGGCCTTGGCGGCGGCCATATGCTTGAAGGTGATCTCGCCGGACAGCCCGGCGCTCTTCGCGGCTGCTTCCGCGATCTCAATCGCCGCCGGATCGATATCCGTTCCGGTCAGCTGCAGCGGATAGTCGTCGCGCACGGCGTCGAACGCTTCCTCGCGGGCCTCCTCCCAGAGGCGCTGCGGAATCTCCGGCCAATGCTCGGAAGGGAACGAGCGGCGCAGGCCCGGCGCAATATTCCAGGCGATCATCGCAGCCTCAATCAGGATCGTGCCTGATCCGCAGCAGGGATCGAACAGGGGACGCTGGCCGTTCCAGCGGCTGAGCTGGATCAGTGCCGCCGCCATCGTCTCCTTCAGCGGCGCTTCGGTGGCATGACGGCGGTAGCCGCGCTTGTGCAGCGCCGGTCCGGTTGTATCCAGCGTGATCAGCGCGATATCATTCAGCAGGATGACCTCAATCACATACCGGGGACCGTTCTCAGGGAACCATTCGGTACGGTACGACTGCTTCAGCTTCTCGACAATCGCCTTCTTGACGATACCCTGGCAGGCCGGGACACTGGTCAGCTGGGATTTGTGCGAGCGTCCTTCAACCGGGAATTCGCCGTTCTCGGGAATCCAATCCTCCCAGTTGATGGCCTTCACGCCTTCAAACAGCTCATCGAAGGTCTTGGCCGGGAACTGGCCCATCTTGACCAGGACCCGGTCCGAGGTACGAAGCCACAGATTGCAGCGGCAGATATCGATATAATCCCCGCAGAACAGGACTCTGCCATTCTCAACGGTGGTCTCATAACCCAGTCCGTTCAATTCTCTTGCCACTACAGCCTCCAGCCCCATGGGGGCGGTGGCGATCAATTGCAATTTGCCCAAATGCGCTCAACTCCGTTTAACTTGTGGTTACAACCTTATAGCCAGTACAATGGGGGAAGCCTGTTCCCGCCATGAACCGCTGAATCGTTGTAATGTTCAGTTCTCAGTATAGGGGAATGAAGGGCTCTGCACAATGCCCGTCCGCAAGACTCAACATGATACCTGAAGGAGAATCAAGTATGCAGAATCAGGAAGAATACAGCGAACAGCTATATACAGAGGATGAATTATTATTACAGGTCAAAGCAGCCATCGCCGCAAACGGCATGCCGGAGGTATCGATTGCTCCGGGCTACGGCAGGCTGCTGACGATGCTGGTGGCCCTCTCCCGTTCCACCCGCCTGCTGGAGATCGGAGCGCTTGGCGGGTACAGTGGAATCTGTCTGTGCCGCGGCCTCCAGCAGCAGGGCAGCCTCACGTCACTGGAGCTCCGCGCAGAATATGCAGCGCTGGCAGAGCGCCATCTGCAGCAGGCAGGCTTCGGCGACCGGGTGGAGTATAAGATTGGCCCTGCGCTGGACAGCCTGAAGCTGCTGGAAGCACAGGGCCAAAAGTATGATTTCTTCTTCATCGATGCCGATAAGGAGAACTATCCGAATTATCTGGAATATGCCATCCGGCTGGCTTCGCCGGGGGCGATCATTGCCGGGGATAACATTTTCCTGCGCGGCCGGACGCTTAACCCGGAGAAGAACGGACCCGCGGTGCAGGCGATGCGCCGCTTCAATGAGATGATCGCAGGCGATCCCCGCCTGACCAGCACTCTGCTGCCCGCCTATGACGGACTGGCACTCGCGATGGTGAAATAGCTTGTCCCGCAGCAGCACCTGTCCTTGCCGCACCTGTTATAGAGAAGCAGCCCCCTAACGGAATAGCCGGGGTTCAGTCTTCTTGTATAGCTTGATCCGCACCCAGACTGTATTGATCAGCAGAAAGGCGCCGGAGATAATGAACAGTCCTTCAATGCCGATATAGCCGGACAGGAAGCCGCCGATCAATGCACCAAGCATATTGCCGAGCGCAAGGGTGCTGCTGTTGAAGCCGAACGCCCGGCTCTCCTTGCCGTCAGGCGTATAAGAGCGGATCAGGGCGTTGACGCTGGGCAGCAGTCCGCCCATGAAGACGCCCATCATGAAGCGCACAAGGATCAGCTGCCAGACGCTGGTGACGAAGGCTTGAGGGATCAGGAACAGGGCCGCGCCGATCAGCGCGTAGGTCAATATCCGGTGCGCCCCGACCTTGTCGCTGAGCTTGCCGAGCAGCGGCGAGGCGAGCATATTCGAGATACCGGTCACGGCGCTGACCATACCTGCCCAGAAGGCAAGGTCCACAGTAGTGCCGTGCAGTTTTTCTACATAGAGCGGTAACAGCGACATCGGGCTGACCATAGCGAATTGCAGCAGAAAAGTTACGCCGAACAAGGCGGGAAGCTGCGGCACCTTCGCCAGCTCCTTGAAGCCTTCCAGCACGGATACCTGGGGCACCTGTGCTGCTTCTACGCGGTCGAATTTCTCTTTGACCAGGAATAATGCCAGCAGTGAAGCAACGAACAGAAGTGCACCGACCACATAGAAAATCGGGCGGAACCCGATCCAGTCCGCCAGTAAGCCGCCCATCAGCGGCCCGAGAATCGTTCCGGCTACCGCGCCGGACTGCATCAGACCCATCGCGAAGCCCATCTTCGGTTTCGGTGTGGTGCCTGAGACCAGCGCGACAGAGGCGGGATTGAAGCCGGAGATGGTTCCGTTCAGCAGCCGGAGCAGCAGCAGCTGCAGCGGGGACTGGGCGAAGCCCATCAGCACAATAACAATCGCCATGCCGAAGCTGGAGCGCAGGAGCATAATTTTGCGGCCGTATTTGTCGGCGAGCTTGCCCCACAGCGGCTGAAAGATGAACGAGGTCAGGAAGTTGGCGGCAAAAATAAGCCCCGCCCACATCCCGATGGCCCGGTCGCCGGTCACCCCCAGGTCTTTCGCGAGATAGAGGGACAGAAACGGGGTAATCATAGTCATCCCGGCATTTACCAGAAATTGGCCAAACCAAAGCACCATGAGGTTGATTTTCCAGGTCTCCCAATTCTTCAAAGTGCTTTTCACTTCCTTTCTGAAATTTCTTGCAAAATACTTCACGAAAAGTCGACATTATATCAGTATATCATATTTTTTCAGCGAGTTAATGCAACACTTATCATAGTTATGTCATCGGATTGTCATTCCCGGAAGCGTCCGGGAGTTGTTAGCCGCTTTCAAAAGGGGCATAATAATGATATGTGTTTAATCACAGCATTCTATCAAATCTAATGGAGATCTTATCATGACCTACAACGACACTTTTATCCGTGCCTGCAGACGGCAGGACACAGAGTACACCCCCGTATGGTACATGCGGCAGGCCGGCCGGTATGATCCCGACTACCGTACCATCAAAGAGAAATACTCGCTGCTGGAAATCTGCAGACAGCCCGAGCTTGCCGCCGAGGTGACCCTGATGCCTGTGCGCAAGCTGGGGGTGGATGCGGCGATTTTGTATTCCGATATTATGAATCCGGTAGCTTCGCTGGGTGTGGATTTCGACATCGTGAAGAATGTCGGGCCGGTCATTGAGAACCCGATCCGCTCAGCCAAGGATGTAGACCTGCTGAAGCCCATTGATGTGGAGGGCGATCTGGGCCACATTCTGGAGACAATCGCCCTGCTGGACAGGGAGCTGGAGGTGCCGCTGATTACTTTTGCCGGAGCCCCGTTCACGATTGCCAGTTATCTGATTGAGGGCCGTCCCTCGAAGAGCTATCACCGCACTAAAGAGATGATGTTCAGCCAGCCCAAGGTATGGGAGAAGCTGATGGACAAGCTGGGCGATATGGTGATCGCCTATCTGCGCGCCCATGTCCGCAGCGGCGGGAAGGCGTTCCAGTTGTTCGACAGCTGGGTCGGGGCGCTGGCACCGCGCGATTTCGAGCAGTATGTGCTGCCGACGATCACCCGGATTTTCTCCGAGCTGTCTGATCTGGATGTTCCAAAGATTTATTTCCCGGGTGTCAGCTCCGGGGAGCTGCTCCCCTGCCTGACCGAGCTGCAGGCCGATGTCATCGGACTGGACTGGCGGGTAAGCATTACTGAAGGACGGCGCAGAACCGGCGGGGGCTTTGCTGTCCAGGGGAATCTGGACCCTTATCTGCTGACTGCACCTATGGATGTACTGAAGGCGCGGGCCAGGGAACTGATCGATGAAGGGATTCAGCAGCCGGGGTATATTTTCAATCTGGGCCACGGGTTATTCCCGGAAGCCTCACTGGACACGCTAAAGGAATTAACGGATTACGTGCATGAATATTCGGCAGCGGCAATGAAGCAGAGCTAATTCAAACAGTGAAAAGGGGGATGGACACCGTGACCACCAAAATTGGAGTACTCGTGATGTCGTACGGCACGCCTGAGAGTCTTGAGGATATCGAGGCTTATTATACGCATATCCGCCGGGGACATGCGCCCTCACCGGAACAGCTGAAGGAGCTGACTGACCGCTATAAGGCGATCGTCGGCGGGGTGTTCCCGCTCAGGGAGAATACAGACCGTCAGGTGGAGGCGTTGCAGGCCAAGCTGAACAGCGGGCAGATCCGTTATGTCTGCTACCAGGGGCTGAAGCATGCCAGACCGTTCATTGAGGATGGCGTGGAGGCGATGGTCCGTGACGGAATCACGCAGGCCATCGGCATTGTTCTGGCCCCGCATTACTCGGTCATGAGCGTGGGCACCTACATTAAGCGTGCCAAGGAGAAGGCTGAAGCCAGCGGCATTCATATGGAGTTCGTGGAGAGCTACCATTTGCATCCCGAGCTGATCGATGTGCTTAGCCGGAGAGTGACCGCCAAGCTGGATGAATTCGAGGAGACGGGTGCCGTGCGCGATGAGGTGCGTGTGCTGTTCAGTGCACACAGCCTGCCTGAGCGCATTCTGTCCATGGGCGATCCGTACCGTGACCAGCTGCTGGAGACTTCCCGGGCCATTGCCGCCCAGGCCGGTGTAGAATCCTGGCAGTTCACCTGGCAGAGTGCGGGCCGGACAGCGGAGCCGTGGCTGGGTCCGGACATCCTGGATACGCTCCGCGAGCTGTCTGAGACCCAGGTGAAATATGTGCTGTCCGCTCCCATCGGCTTCGTCTCCGACCATCTGGAGGTGCTGTACGATCTGGACATCGAGGCGCAGGCTCTGGCCTCTGAGCTGGATCTGCGGCTGCTGCGGATTGATTCGCTGAACAGCGACCCGGCTTATATGTCGGTGCTTGCCGATGTGGTACGCAAGAAGGCACAAGAGCTGAAGGTGAAGCAGCCATGACGGGCACTCCCCGCAGAATAGCGATCATCGGCGGCGGCCTCAGCGGTCTCACTGCGGCGCACTACGTCCGTAAATTGTACGGTGAAGCCGGCGTTCAGCCTGAGATCACCGTGATTGAGAAGGACAAGGCTCTTGGCGGCAAAATTGAGACGCTGCGCAAGGAAGGCTTCGTCATCGAGAAGGGCCCCGACTCCTTCCTGGCCCGCAAGACCGCTATGAGCGATCTGGCCAAGGAAGTGGGGCTGGGCGATGAGCTGGTGACGACGAATCCGAATGCCAAGAAGACCTATATCCTGCAGCGCGGCAAGCTTCATCCGATGCCTGCGGGACTGGTGCTGGGGATTCCTACAGAGCTGAAGCCGTTCCTGCAGAGCGGGCTCGTCTCCTTCGGCGGCAAGCTGCGGGCGATGATGGATTTCGTGATTCCGCCGCGCCGCAGCACGGAGGATGAAGCGCTGGGCGATCTGATTGAGCGCCGGCTGGGTACTGAGGTGCTGGAGAATATGACAGAGCCGCTGCTCGCCGGCATCTATGCAGGCGATATGCGCAAAATCAGCCTCCAGGCGACCTTTCCGCAGTTCGGCGAGGTGGAGCGCAATTACGGCAGCCTTATCCGCGGGATGACGACGGGCAGGAAGCCGGTGGAGACTCACACGGGGACTAAGAAGAGCGCCTTCCTCACCTTCCGGGGCGGGCTGCAGAGTCTGATAGAGGCCCTGATCGAGGAGTTGCAGGATATCCGGCAGATCACCGGCACAGGAGCGGTAAGCATTAGTGTCCGGGAAGAGGCTTCTTCCGCCCCGGCCCGCTATGAGATTGAGCTGGAGAACGGCGAGCGGCTGGAGGCGGATGATATCTATATCACTGTACAGAATTTCGTTGCCGCCGAACTGCTTCGTCCGCATGTGGATGTATCGGCGCTGGACGCAGTGAACTATGTGTCTGTGGCTAATGTAGTTATGGCTTTCGATAAGAAGGATATTGATACCGAGTATGACGGCTCAGGCTTCCTGGTGCCGCGCAAGGAGGGGCGGAACATCACCGCCTGCACGTGGACCTCTACCAAGTGGCTGCACACCAGCCCTGAGGATAAAGTGCTGCTGCGCTGTTACGTTGGACGTTCAGGCGATGAACAGAATGTGGATCTGCCGGATGAGGCGCTGGCCGGGCTGGTGCGCAAGGACTTGAAGGAGATCATGGGAATCAGCGCCGCACCGCTGTTCACCGAGATTACCCGGCTGAGGTCGTCCATGCCGCAATATCCGGTCGGACATCCGGGCCGGATTGCCGCTCTGCGCGGCGATCTGGCCCAGAAGCTGCCGGGGGTCTATGCCTTTGGTGCCGGCTATGATGGTATAGGGATGCCGGACTGCATCAAGCAGGCGAAGCTTACCGTGGAGGCGGCCGCAGCCGCGCTGAAGCAGCAGCCGGAACCAGCAGCAACGGTATAGCCTAAGTGAGGGAAGGGTGAAGCGGAGCAGGAGCGCTTCACCTTTTTTTTAAAATATAAGAATTTATATGTTGCACACGATAACTTATCCTTATATTTCTCGCTGAAACGGAACCGCCCTTTAAAAGGACGGGAAAGCCGTTTCCACTTGCAGCGGGGCGGGCCTTGGAGCGGTACCTGATAGATATGCTATAATAGAAACACTTTATGGTTAAAGGAGATTACTTGGACTCATGTATCCGCCGAGATCAGGCAGTAGACAAGGCAAGAAACGCAGCAGCAGGCGCCGGCGCAGAAGGGCTTGGGCCTGGATTAACGTAGCATTGCTGCTGATGATTACCGCTGCGCTCGCCTATTTGTTTATGGATGATAGAGCTCAGCGGAGCGCGGCTCCCCCGCCAGCAGCGTCCGCAGCCGCGTCTTCACCGGAAGCTGATGCCGGCGCTGCACCGGATGCAGTGGCAACACCTGAAGCAGAAGTGACAGCCACACCGCAGCCATCTACACCAGAGCCTGCTCAAGCGGAGACTCCTGCGGCCCAGGCAACGCCAGAGCCAACAGCGGAAGCCACTGCTACACCGGTTCCGTCAGAGCAGGCAGCTGCGTCCGAGACACCACCGGTAGCGCAGGCCACACCGGCAACAGCGGGCAATCCCGGCGGTCTGGTCTCCGGGTTACCGGAGAACAACACCGGCAAGACAGTGAAGCTGAGCTTCGCCGGAGATATTATCTTCAGCGGCAAAGCGGGCGCACTGCTGGAGCAGAAGGGCTATGATTATTCTTACAGTGCACTGGACGGCATGTTCAAGAAGGATGATCTGACGGTCGTCAATCTGGAGACTCCGATTACTACACGCGGGGTAGGAGCCAAGAACAAGCAGTTTGTATTCAAGGGCCCGCCCAAGGCGCTGGATGCGCTCAAAGCGGCCGGAATCGACGCGGTTAATCTGGCGAACAACCACACGCTCGACCAGGGGGAAGAAGGGCTGCTGGATACCCTGAAGCACCTGAACGACCGGGGCATCCCGCATGTGGGGGCCGGGAAGAACAGCCAGGAGGCGTATTCAGCACAGTATTTTGAGCGTAAGGGAATTAAGATTGCCCTGCTGGGCTTCACCCGGGTGATGCCGGTGATTGAATGGAAGGCCGAAACGGGCAAGCCGGGCCTGGCCTCGGTGTACGACAGTGCGGAAGCCCTCAAGGCGATTGCCGCAGCGAAGCAGAAGGCTGATCTGGTTGTCGTTGTCGTGCATTGGGGACGGGAGCGCATGGAACAATATGACAAGACCCAGCAGGGGCTGGGCCGCAGCTTCATCGATGCCGGAGCTGATCTGGTGATGGGCGGCCATCCGCATGTCTTGCAGGGAATCGAGCCGTACAAGGGCAAATGGATCGCCTACAGCACAGGCAATTTCATTTTCACACGCGGTTCCGTCCCGGCGACTTGGGAGACCGCGGTATTCCAGGCGGAATGCAGCAAGCAGGGGCAATGCTCACTCACCTTGAAGCCGATGGATGCCGAGCTGGCCCAGCCGGTGCCGATGAATGAAGCGGACGGGCAGCTTCTGCTGCACAGAATGCAATCCATCTCTTCCGGCCTGATCCGGGTCCGCAATGACGGCACGGTTGTCCAAGCCGTGAAATAGGCGGGCAAGCTGAACACCTGAACAGATTCTTTTTCTGCCGGAGGTGCTTGTGATGATGAACAATATGTGTGTCGCCCACCGCGGCTTTTCCGGCAAAGCCCCTGAGAATACACTGGCTGCCGTCCGGATGGCGCTGGCTCTGCCGTATGTACGCTGGATGGAGATTGATGTGCAGCTGACGAAGGATGGGGTGCCGGTCGTCATCCATGACTTCACGCTCGACCGCACCACGAACGGACACGGCAAGGTGAAGGATATGGATTATGAACACATGCGGCGGCTGGATGCGGGGAGCTGGAAGGGGCGTGCTTTTCGCGGAGAGCGGGTGCCTTCCTTAGAGGAGATTCTCGCCCTGGCCTCGGGGCGGCTGCGGCTGAACATTGAACTGAAGACACGGGGGGAGATGTATCCCGGTCTGGAGCAGGCGGTGATTGATCTGGTGAACGCAAGGGGCATGCGTGAGGATGTGGTGCTTACTTCGTTCGACCCCGGGGTTCTGCAGCGGATCAAGGAACTGGACCCCAGGTTTCGTACAGGCCTGATCTACGATTCCAGGTCTGGTGATCCCGCCGGGAAGCTGCATGAGCTGGGCTGCTCCCTGTTATCGATCAGCTCAGGCCGGCTCAGTCCGGTGCTGGCGAAGACGCTGGCGGAGCAGGGTGTGAAGATTATGGCCTGGACCGTGAACAAAGGCAAGGAGATGCGCCGCCTGTCCGCCATGCATTCCGATATTATGATCTGCACGAACCGGCCGGATATCTGGGGCGATATCTTTTTGAAGGCCTGAGCGAATTATAATTGTGCTTGTTCCCCTACAAATTCATGAATGAAAGAGAGCTGAAGATCAATGAGTGGCACTGTCAGAAATGTATACTGTGTGGGACGTAATTACCGATTACATGCAGAAGAGCTGGGCAATCAGGTCCCGGCGGAGCCGCTGATCTTCCTGAAGCCGTCCCATGCGGCAGTAGCACTGGATAAGGCGATTATCCAACTGCCCAAGGATGCCGGCCTGATCCATTATGAAGGGGAGCTGGTGCTGCGCATTGCGCGTGACTATGTGCCGGGAATGAGTGTGCAGGAGCTGGTGGACGTCATGGCGCTGGGCCTCGACTTCACGCTCCGTGATGTGCATAATGACCTGCAGCGCAAAGGCCTGCCCTGGACGCCCGCGAAGGGCTTCAAGAATGCGGCTCCGCTCACGCCATATATCGCTCTGCCTGAGCAGGAGGAGCTGGAGGCCACCGATTTCACCGTCCTTAAGAACGGGGTGGAGGTTCAGCGGGGGAACGTGAAGAACATGATTTTCTCATTGCAAAAAATCGTCGACTTCATCGCCGCCCGCTACGGGCTCGGCAAGGACGATATTATCTTCACCGGAACGCCCGCCGGCGTAGGTCCAGTGGTTACCGGCGATTCGTTCGAGCTGTTCTGGGGCGGGAAGCTGCTGGGCACCTGCCTGATCGGTTAGGGCGATGCGCTCTGGACTTGAAGTGCTGCAATGGCTGATCGGGGGCTGCGGGGCGCTGCTGGTCGCCGGGGCCGCGTACTGGAAGCAGTCACTCAGCTTCTCCGGAATGCTGGCCGCTGTTCTGATGGGGACAATCTACTTTGGTGCGGGCAATCTGTTCTGGTTCGGCATCCTGCTGGTGTTCTTCATCTCTTCCTCCTTATTGTCGAAGCTGCACCATGAGAATAAGGCGGAGCTGGAGGCTACCTATGACAAAACCGGACGCCGGGACGCCGGCCAGGTCTTCGCCAATGGCGGGCTGGGGATGCTGCTGGTCCTGCTGAACACGATATATCCGCTGGAAATGTGGGGTTTCCTGTTCATCGGTGTGATGGCGACTGTGACCTCAGATACGTGGGCGACAGAGATCGGAACACTGGCCAAGCGGCCGCCGCGCTCGGTGCTGAACGGGAAGGTGCTGCAGGCGGGCACCTCCGGCGGTGTATCCCTGCCGGGTACACTTGCAGCAGCGGCAGGAGGGGCGCTGATCGGCGCTTCCTCCTGGGCGCTGCGGCTGGCCTCCGGCATGACGCCCCATCCGCTGCTGCTGCTTGTTCTTGCCGGACTGCTGGGCGGGCTTGCGGGAGCTTTTGCCGACTCGGTTCTGGGTGCCACGGTACAGCGGATGAACCGCTGCACAGTCTGCGGCCGCGAGGTCGAAGCCTCGTCCCATTGCGGGAAGCAGACGGTATTCGCCAGAGGCTGGCGCTGGATGGACAATGATGCGGTGAATGCGGTAAGTTCTGTAATAGGCGGCGGTGTGGCGCTGCTGGTGAGTTACATAGGATAAAGGCAGCGCGGATTACTCCCGCCTGCGTTATAATATGGAGTACATTGTTCATTCTATTTTGCGGGGAGGTGAACCGTTGAGCAGCGCATCTATAGACAAACATGAAGCGATTCTGGATGCCGCTTATGAGCTTTTCGGTTCGAGCGGTTTCTATGAAACGAAGATGTCGGAAGTAGCAGAGGGTGCCGGAATTGCCAAGGGAACGGTGTATTTGTATTTCAAAAGCAAGGAAGAGCTGTTCATGGCCGTCACCCGCCGGGATTGTGAAGGGTTCCTGGAGCAGCTTGAACAGAAGCTGGCCACCTGCTCCACATTGACAGAGAAGCTCTCCGTCATTGCCCGGCATCATCTGTTCTATTATTACGAACGCAAGCAGCATACGAAGCTGTTCTTCCGCGCACCCAACAATAATCCTGAGCTGGTAGCCTATATGGCCGAGTTCATGGAAGCCTACATGCAGGCAGTGGTGAAGGTGCTGCTGGAGGGGGGAGCCACCGAGCCGGAGCTGATGGCGCAGTCCTACATCGGGATTCTGGACCGTCTGAAGATGGATATCCTGTTCAATCCCGGGTTTGCGGAGGCGGATGCGG
The DNA here is from genome assembly GCF_037977055.1 of Paenibacillus sp. FSL K6-1096. NCBI lineage: Bacteria > Bacillati > Bacillota > Bacilli > Caryophanales > Paenibacillaceae > Paenibacillus > Paenibacillus sp. FSL K6-1096. Next base: position 6,149,679 of record NZ_CP150274.1, read on the forward strand.
ATAAGCGGGCGAAGTTCGCGGCGGGGCTCTTCATGACCGGGGCACTGGGCAGTCTCCATGCTGCGCCGGAAGAGCTTCCGCCCTTTAAAATATAAGGCAAGCGAGGACAACTGATGAATATTATGACGGTGGAACATCTCTCCAAAAGCTACGGGGAGAAGACCCTGTTCCGCGATGCCTCCTTCGGCATGGATGACAGGGATAAGATTGGAGTAATCGGGGTCAACGGCACAGGGAAATCAACCTTTCTGAAAATCATTGCCGGGCTGGAGACTGCGGATGAAGGACAGATTGCCATCGGCAACGATGTGCGCGTGCAGTATCTGGCCCAGAACCCGCCTTATGAGCCTGACAATACCGTATTGCAGCAGGTATTCGCCGGAGACGACCCGGGGCTTGCCGCGATGCGGGAGTATATGGAGATTCTCGCGCTGCTGGAGCAGCAGCCGGGAGATGCGGAGCTGGAGCGCAGGCTGGTCAAAGCCAGCCAGACTATAGATGCCGCCGGTGCCTGGCAGCTGGAGAGCGAGGCCAAGACCGTCCTGACGAAGCTCGGCATTACCGGGTTCGATGCGCGGATGGAGAGCCTCTCCGGCGGGCAGCGCAAGCGCGTGGCACTGGCAGCTGCGCTGATTACACCTTCGGAGCTGCTGATTCTGGATGAGCCTACGAACCATATTGATACGGATTCCGTAGCCTGGCTGGAGCAGTATCTGCAGAAGCGGCGCGGCGCGCTGCTGATGGTTACGCATGACCGGTATTTCCTGGAGAGAGTAGCGGGAGTAATGCTGGAGTTGGACGGCGGGAATCTGTACCGCTACGAAGCGAACTATTCCCGCTTCCTGGAGCTGAAGGCGGAACGCGAGGAACGCGAGGCCTCGGAGGAGCAGAAGCGCAAGAATCTGCTGCGCACCGAGCTGGCCTGGATCCGCCGCGGAGCCAAGGCCCGCTCAACCAAGCAGAAGGCGCGGATTGACCGCTTCGAGAAGCTGAAGGCTAGCGTGGGCGGGGCTTCCTCCTCTTCGCTGGATATCTCCGTGGCCTCCACCAGACTGGGCCGCAAAATCATCGAAATTCAGAATCTCACAAAATCACTGGACGGCCGGACCTTGATCAAGGATCTGTCCTATATCGCTGTGCCGCAGGACCGGGTCGGGATTGTCGGCAAGAACGGCAGCGGCAAATCGACCCTGCTGAACCTGATTGCGGGCAAGCTTACGCCTGACAGCGGCCAGGTGGAGCTGGGGGCCACCGTCAAGCTCGGCTACTTCACTCAGGAGCATCAGGATATGGACCTTAGCCTGCGGGCGATTGAATATGTGAAGGAAGAGGCGGAGATCATCAGAACGGCGGACGGCAGTGTCATCACTGCGGCGCAAATGCTTGAACGCTTCCTTTTCCCGCCAGCCATGCAGTGGACCCCAATCTCCAAGCTCTCCGGCGGCGAGAAAAGACGTCTGTACCTGCTGCGCGTCCTTATGGGTGCCCCGAACGTGCTGCTGCTGGATGAGCCGACAAATGATCTGGATATCGGCACACTTGCTGTGCTGGAGGATTACCTGGATGAATTCCCGGGCGTCGTCTTCACCGTATCGCATGACCGCTACTTCCTGGACCGGACGGTGGATAAGCTGATTGCCTTCGAGGAAGGGACGATCCGCCTGCATGTCGGGGACTATACGGAATATGAAGAGTGGCTGGCGAAGAACGTGCCGTCCGCTGTAGGCGGGAGCTCCGGCAAGGCAGACACCGGCTCCGGACGCACGGGCTCCGGCGCCCCGGAAGGCGGGCAGGCTCCGGCAGCCGCCGCGCCGCGCGAGAAGCTGAAGTTCACCTTCAAGGAGCAGCGCGAATATGAGGGAATCGATGAGGCGATCGAGCAGGCGGAGCAGCATCTGGCCGACATTACGGCACAGATGGAGGCGGCCTTCGCTGACTCCGGCAGGCTGCAGGAGCTGGTAGAGCAGCAGCGGCAGGGAGAGGCTGAACTGGAGCGGCTGATGGAGCGCTGGACCTATCTGAACGAGCTGGCTGAGAAGATCGCCGGGAAGTAACATAAGGGAGAGATAAATAAGAAGGAAGGAGCCAGTAACCGTGAACCATTCAATCGAAGCCGCTGTGGCGCTGCGCTCCTCCGGCCGCGCGGAAGAGGCCAGGGCGATGCTGCTTCAGCTACTGCCGGCAGATAGCAGCAATGCAGAGCTGCATTATCAGCTGGCGTGGACGCATGATGTCCTGGGCCTGGAGCGTGAGGCGGTGCCCTATTACGAGCAGAGCCTTGCTCTGGGTCTGCCGGATGATGAGCAGAAGGCAGGGGCTATGCTGGGCCTGGGCAGCACCTACCGGACGCTGGGGCAGTATGCCGAGTCCCGGGCGCTGCTGGAGCAGGGTGTCCTTGAATTCCCGCAGCGTGCGGAATTTAAGGCTTTTCTGGCGATGGCCCTGCATAATCTCGGTGCGCACACGGAGGCGATGGAGCTGCTGCTTAAGCTGCTTGCGGATTCCTCCGCCGATGCGGGCATCCAGGATTACAAGAAGGCGATCATGTTCTATGCAGATAAGCTTGAGCAGGTATGGCCTTAACCGCAATATAACCGAAAAAGAGCTGCACCAGCCATTCACATGAGCCGGTGCAGCTCTTTTTGTTGTATTTCTATTTATGCCTGGCTATCGCCAGCTCTCAGTTCGTGCCGACATAAGCGGCCAGCAGTTTGGCTGTGTTGAGCACAGCATCTTTGTGGGTCCGCTCCATGGAATGGGAGGCATGGACGCCTGGACCGATCAGCGCGGCCCGGATGTTGTTGCCGCCGCGCAGGGCGGCAGAGGCGTCTGAGCCGTACTGCGGATAGATGTCTACCGCGAACGGAATCGCCAGAGCATTCGCCAGCTCAATCATCCGGCTGGTCATCGTATAGTCATACGGGCCGGAGGAATCCTTGGCGCAGATTGAGACATCGGTCTCCTTGCAGCTCAGGTCATCGCCCATTGCGCCCATATCGACGGCAATCATCTCGTGGATTCCGTCGGGAATCCAGGCTGCGCCGTGCCCGACCTCTTCATAATTGGAGATGAGCAGGGACAGGTTATGCAACGGCTTCCAGCCTTCGCGGCGGATGCTCTCCAGCAGCCCGAACAGGGCGGCTACGCTGGCTTTGTCGTCCAGATGGCGGGATTTGATATATCCGCTTGGCGTAAGCACAGGACGGGCATCGAACGAGATGAAGTCGCCGACAGCAATGCCCAGCTTGAGCACATCGTCTTTGGTCGAGACCCGTTCATCGATACGGATCTCCATATTCTCTTCGGAACGCTTGAACTCACGCGCATCGGCATAGACATGCACCGAAGGGTGGCTGGTAAGAATCGTACCGGTATAGGTTAATCCGCTGCGCGTATGGATGATGCAGTATTCATTCTCAATACTGTGCATGCTGAACCCGCCTACCGAGGTCAGGCGGAGCGTGCCATTAGGCTTAATAGAGCGGACCATCGCGCCGAGCGTATCCACATGGGCGCTGATGCCGATAGTGCGGGAAGGATCCAGTCCGGGCACAGTGAGAATCGCGCCGCCTTTTTCGTTCCAGCTTAGCGGAATGTCCAGTGCAGCCGCCTCTTCAGCGACCAGGGCCATCGCCTGGGCGGTGAAGCCGCTGGGACTGGGCGTGTTAAGCAGCTTTTGGAGCAGGGTAAGAATATATTCTTCGTTGGGATGAATGGTAAGCAAGGGGGTTCCTCCTATTCGTTATATGGGTTATCTCTGAGCGGGTTCCTCCGTCTGGAGGGGGTCATCCTGAACGCCTGGCACATCCATAACATTACCGGCATCACTGAGCTTGGCCAGCTCTGTCTTCAGGCTCTTAATTTCCTTCTGCAGCTTATACTGGCGGTAGATGCCGTAAGAACCGACGACCACGCCGCCAATCAGCGCGCAGCCCAGAATTATCAGAATCAGCGGGATGCTGACCACATCGAAGCCGAAATTAACCGGCACCGGATCAACGTTCATTACTGCGAATATTGCAGTCAACAGGGCAAAGATCAAACCTAATATTAGCGACCACTGAAATCTCATATGAATTCCTCCTCGGTTCGGTGTGACAAACTAAATCCCTTGCCCGGGTAGGGCAAGGGATTACTGTTATCCTAAGCGCTCCGGCTTATTTGGTCAACTGCTCCATCTGCTCAATTACATTCTCGAAGACGCTCATCGCTTCGCGTATCGGTTCAGGCGAGGACATGTCAACGCCGGCCTTGGCCAGGATATTGATCGAATAATCACTGCCGCCGCTCTTCAGGAAGCCGAGGTAACGGTCCACCGCCGGTTTGCCCTCCTCCAGAATCTGTTTGGAGAAGCTCGTCGCCGCCGAGAAGCCGGTAGCATATTTATAGACATAGAAGCTGTTATAGAAATGCGGAATCCGCGCCCATTCCATCTCGATGTCCTTATCGACCACCATATCCTTGCCGTAATACTTGACGTTCAGGTCGTAGTAAATGGCGGACAGATCCTGCGGAGTCAGCGCTTCGCCATCCTCGGCACGCTGGTGGATAATCTTCTCGAATTCAGCGAACATCGTCTGCCGGAACACCGTGGTGCGGAACTGGTCGGCGTAATAGGTGAGCAGGTACATTTTCTCCTTCGGATCGGTAGACTTCTTCAGCAGATAATCCATCAGCAGGGCCTCGTTGGTCGTGGAAGCCACCTCCGCCAGGAAAATCGTGTATTGCGCATCCCGGTACTTCAGCGCCGTGTCCGAATAGTACGAATGCAGGGCATGACCCATCTCATGGGCCAGCGTGAACATGCTGTTCAGGTTATCGTTGTGGTTCAGCAGCACGTACGGGTGGGTGCCGTAAGCTCCCCAGCTGTAAGCGCCGGTGCGTTTGTTCTCGTTCTCATACACATCAATCCAGCCGTTATCATACCCTTGCTGCAGTACGCTCAGATAATCCTCGCCCAGCGGCTTAAGGCCTTCCTTGGTGATCTTCTTGGCTTCATCGAACGTGATGTCCAGCTTGTATTCGTCCACGAGCGGAGCGAACAGATCATACATATGTAGCTCATCCACACCCAGCAGCTTCTGGCGCAGCTTCATATAACGGTGCATCAGCGGCAGGCTCTCATGGATGGTATCAATCAGGTTCGTGTAGACTTCCTTCGGAATATTGTCGCCATAGAGGGACATTTCCAGCACGGAAGGGTATTTGCGGACACGGGAGTAGAACACGTTCTTGTTCACATTCGCGCTCAGCGTGGCGGCAATGGTGTTCTTCTGCTTGGCGTAAGTGTCGTAGACCGCCTTGAAGGCATTCTTGCGCACCTCACGGTCCGGACTTTCAAGGAACTGAATATAGCTGCCATGGGTCAGCTCGACTTCCTTGCCTTCTTCGTTCTTGATCTTCGGGAACTTCAGGTCCGCATTGTTCAGCATGCCGAACACGGTCTGCGGGGCCTGGGCCAGCGTACCGACCTGAGCGAGCAGGGCTTCCTCCGCCTTGGACAGCACATGCGCCTTCTCGCGCTTCATTTCCGTCAGTGTGAAGGTGTAATCAGACAGGGAAGGATCAGCGATGAACTGGTCCAGTGTTGCGTCAGGCAGGGCCAGAATCTCCGGTGTCACAAAAGAAAGGGCTTCTCCGGCTTCCACGCCCAGCTTCTTGGCCTTCTGGGAGAGCGCCTGATACTTCGGAGCGGCTGTGTCCTCATCCTGGCGCATATGCGCATAGACATAGAGGCGTTCAGTCAGGAGCGACATTTTGTCGTCCAGCTCGAAGCACTTCTTGAGGGTATCGGCCGAATCCAGCTTACCCTGGAAGGCGGCGGCGCTGGCAATCAGCTCTTTGACTTCCTTATATTCGGCATCCCACTGCTCCTCTGAAGCAAACATATCTTCAAGCTTCCAGCGGTTCTCGGCGGGCACTTCACTTCTCTTAGGTAATTGTTCCATGGAAATCCTCCTCGGTTGTTGGGATGCGGCTGGCCTGCTCAGCAGCTGCGGGGCTGCCGGCGGCAGATTCCCCTGCAGCAGACTGAGCGCCAGCAGAAGCGGGAGAGATTTGGCAATAACGGACATGGCGGCAGCCTCCTGTATTCATAGGTCCGCTTAGTATGTCCAGCCAATTCCTCTTTATGAAAAATCCGGTCTGCCCGGCGGTGTCAGGCCAGCAGACTGTAAATAATGAAGACAAAAGCCAGCGCAATCATAATCACTGCGGTTAGCGCCATGCCGCGTTTGAACCGCTGGGGCATTCTGTCCTTGCTCATAATCAGTACAGCGCCCAGACACAGAACAGCGATGATATAGATAACAAGACTCTCGTTATTCATATCTGCCTACACCTGTTTGAAGGCGGCGATAATATTATGGTATTCTTCCTCATTATCCTTGTAGGACTCTTTATTGAAGCGGTTGTTCACCCACTGCATCATGGCCGGACGGCTCATGAAGGTATGCGTCTCTTCGCCCCACTGATCGGATATTTCGCGGAGGATAATGTAACGTCCCTGAACCTCGACCGTCATCATGTTCCACTTGTCTGTTTTGTATATTTCATGTTTTTTGATCATTTTCATTACCACCCTGGCGATTTTTGGCTTTTGGCTCAATGATAACGCACCGGAGAAGGGAAAAGCAAATGAAATCAAGAATTCAGGGAAATGATGGATTGCTTTACAGGTATAGATAGAGTATAATATAGATATTCGCCATATATGGCGGTATTTTTAGGAGGTTGTTCATTTGAAAGGTACAGTAAAATGGTTTAACGCAGAAAAAGGTTATGGTTTCCTTCAAGTAGAAGGCGGCGAAGATGTATTCGTTCACTTCTCAGCTATTCAAGGCGAAGGCTTCAAGACATTGGATGAAGGCCAAGCGGTAGAATTCGATGTAACTGAAGGCAATCGCGGTCCACAGGCAGCGAACGTAGTTAAATTATAAGATTCGGCGCAGACAGAGCTTCTGTCAGCCGCAATATATATATTTGATGCAGCACGCACTGGCATGAGTAGCATCAGGCAACTTAAGCAGCACAGTTCCTTCGGGGGCTGTGTTTTTTTATTGTTATGGATCGCGATGGTGTGAGGGGCGGATGTAGTCGAAAAACCAACCACATGGGCTTGCCCGGCCAGGCTCTCACCCGGTCCGGGCAACATAAACTACAATGAAGTTTTGGACTTGTTCCGCAGCGGCCGGGATATACCGCCGCCGGTATCCAGCAGATGCCGGAGCAGGAAGCCGGCGAAGGCCAGGATGGAGAAGCCGGTGGCCACTACATAGAAGATAACCCGCCCGGCATCCTGGTAGACGATTCCGCCGAAGGTGCCACTGAGCAGCCCTGCTCCGCTGGACCAGACCACCGTGAACAGCGCCATGCCCGTTGCCCGGAGATGATCGGGGATCATCCGTGTGATGTAGCGCACGGCAGTGACATAATAGATGCCGAACGAGACGCTGTGCATCGCCTGTATGGCCACAACCATACCCGGCTCCTGGACCAGCGCCATCAACAGGAAGCGTAGCGTGAACATCAGGCTGGCAAAAGCGAGCAGCGGCAGCTCCTTGAACCTGTCGCCGTATTTGCTGAGCAGGAAGAAGACCGGGATTTCGCTGAGCGCAGAGGCCAGGAGCGCCCAGCCCACAATCTCATCGCCCGCATTCATCCCCTTGAGGCTGATGGTCAGGAAGGCCTCGTTCATCCGGTAGCCGATGGCAAGCAGGAAGACGGAGCCGAAGAACCACAGCACTTCCTTTTGCAGCAGAATCTGCCGGAGTCCGGCTCCCTTAAGCGGCTGGTCCGGGTCTGGAGCTTCATCGTCCGGTGTCACAGTCCCCGAGGGCTCGCTGCGTTTCACATCCTTAAGTCCCAATGTAATCAGCAGCGCAGTTACAACGATTACAATACAGATCGCCACGCTGTACTCAGGACCCAGAGCTCTGAGCACATAGCCGATGGTCAGGGCGAAGAACGAATATCCCAGAGAGCCGAACACACGGATGGCGATGAAGTTGCGTCCGTGCCGCTGGGCGATTCGGATTGCCATCGTATCTGCAAGCGGAAATACAGGGTAATAGAAGAAATAGAAACAGGATAAGATAAGCAGTACGCCGGAGAAACTGGTGGCCTGGAACAGAATAATCGCGGTTACGAGCTGCCCGCCAAGCAGCAGAGCCATAATCTTACGTACCGTACCGAGCCGGTCACTCATCATACTCCAGAAGAGATTCGAGAGAATGGAGATTAGCGGGCCTACGGAGTAGAGCAGACCCATCTGCGGACTGCTGAAGCCTAAATGCGCATAGAATAAGGGGAAATAAGACACAACCAGCACACTGGTGCCGTACAGCGTAAACATAAAGGACCGCAGCCAGTTCTGGTCGCTGTACTGGCCGCTGCGATGTCCTGTATTCATGAATTGCACTCCTCCGGATACAGCAATAGTTGAATTTTAACCTTTGTCAGGCCGAATGGCTAATAGTATAACACATAACAAGAGGGCCATGGGCCTTGTTAAATATCATTTTTCTGAATCTTTCAAGCTTTTGCGAAAGTGATTTTGTTGTTTGTACAAATACGCTCTGCATATTATAATAATGATGATTTGGATAAGGAGACAACAATGTGGAGGCACTGTCATTGAATGAATTTGAGCAAGGCCGTTACCTGAGTCCGCGCGGTCCGATTGGACTGATGAACAGGGTCTACAAGTACGTGCTGCCGGAAGTGCGATCATGTCTCGATTTCTGGCGCAAGGATGCAGCAGGGATTCCTGATCCCGAGCTCCGCAAGCAAGCGCTTGCCAGCATTGAAACGAAGCAGTTTCATTGCGAGGGCGGCGGAATCTATGCCGCCGGCAATTTGTCGATGAGACATATACTGATTCCGCTAATTGTTGCTTATCAGACGATCAGTGATTATTTGGACAACCTGTGCGACCGCAGTACTTCGCTTGATCCTGCCGATTTCCGGCTGCTGCACCAGTCCATGCTGGATGCAATTACCCCCGGGGCAGAGCTGGTGAATTATTACGCGCTGCGCACCGAGCAGAATGACGGCGGATATCTGCACAGACTGGTGCTGACCTGCCAGGAGATGACCGCCAAGCTTCCCGGATATGGTGCGGCTGCTGAAGAGATTCGTCATCTGGCCGTATTATACACCGATCTCCAGGTCTACAAGCACATCCACCCGGAGCTGAGGGAAGCTGCTCTGAAGGAATGGTGGGAGAAGGAGGGCCATCTCGCGCCTCATCTCCAGTGGAACGAGTTCGCGGCCGCAACCGGTTCAACCCTTGGCGTATTCATGCTTTTTCTGGCTTCCTGCGATCCGGGGCTGAGCCTCTCTGCAGCGGCTTCCATTCGTGCTGCCTACTTCCCGCATGTGTGCGGACTGCACATTATGCTGGATTACCTGATTGACCAGGACGAAGACCGGGCAGGCGGAGATCTCAATTTCTGCAATTATTATGACGATACGGAGACGATGCTGAACCGGATAGCTTCCATCGTGGAGTGGGCCCGCCGGGATGTCGCTGATCTTCCCGAGACCTCTATGCACCGTATGGTCATCGAAGGGCTTCTGGCACTTTATTTATCCGATCCGAAGGTCAGGGAACAGCGGGAGGTCCGTCTGGTGTCCCGGCGGCTGATGAGAAGAAGCCCGCTGACCCGGCTGTTCTTCTTCGTCAACAGCCGGTGGATACGCAAACACATGTATTAATTGGATTCAGATGCAGCCGGAACATGCTCCCTCCAGGAGAGAACCGGCGCAATTTTAAGGAGGAACTTACAGAATGTCAAACGTCAAAAAAATTGCAGTACTAACCAGCGGAGGCGACTCCCAGGGCATGAACGCCGCTGTGCGTGCAGTAGTCCGCAGCGCGATCTACTTCGGGATTGAAGTGTTCGGCATCCAGCGCGGCTATCAGGGCCTGCTGAACCGTGATATTTTCCCGATGGATCTGCGCAGTGTCGGCGACATCATCCAGCGCGGAGGTACGATTCTGCAATCGGCACGCTGTCTGGAGTTCTTGAAGCCTGAAGGCCAGCAGAAGGGGGCCGACATTCTTAACGAGCTGGGCATCGACGGCCTGGTCGTTATCGGCGGCGACGGCTCTTATCAAGGGGCCAACAAGCTCAGCAAGCTGGGCATCAAGACTATGGCTCTGCCGGGTACAATTGATAATGATATTTCGTTTACGGATTATACAATTGGCTTCGATACCGCTGTTGGGGTGGTAGTCGATGCCATCAACAAATTGCGCGATACCATGTCTTCCCATGAGCGTTCCTCCATCGTTGAGGTCATGGGACGCCACTGCGGCGACATCGCACTTCATGCCGGCCTGGCTTCCGGAGCGGAGACCATCCTCGTGCCGGAGATGCCGTATGACCTGAATGAAGTGGCTGACCGGATGAAGGATAATTTCGCCCGCGGCAAGCGTCACAGTATCGTCATTGTGGCTGAAGGCGTAGGCAAGGGTGAGGACGTTGCCCAAGCCCTTAAGGACCGCCATGCTTCTCTGGATGCCCGTGTAACCGTACTGGGTCATATTCAGCGCGGTGGTACGCCAACACCGGGTGACCGCAACCTGGCCAGCCGTCTGGCCGACTTCGCGGTACGCAAGCTCATTGAAGGCGAATCCGACAAGGCCTGCGGAATCATCAAAGGCGAGCTTGTCCTTACGGACATTGATAAAGTTGTTAATACGAAGAAAGATTTCAATCTGGAGCTGTACGAACTGGCTTCCCGGCTGTCCCAATAAAATTAACGGAATTATAGCACTTCGGACCATTATGGGCGGACCTGCTCTTTTCGCAAAGAGAGGTCCGCTTTTTTCTGCCTTGACATATACCCCCGCCCGTATATAATAATACCCATAGGGGTATACAAAACGAGGAGGAAAATACAGATGGGCAGAACTATAGTCATTATAGGCGGCGTTGCCGGAGGAGCTTCGGCGGCTGCACGCTTAAGAAGATTAAATGAAGAGGACCGGATTGTTATTCTGGAGCGGGGCGAGCATGTTTCTTTTGCCAACTGCGGACTGCCTTATTACATCGGTGAGAGCATTGATGCCAGAGAGAAGCTGTTCCTGCAGACACCGGCCGGTATCCGGGCGCGCTTCAATATTGAAGTGAATGTTCTCACGGAAGCAACAGCGATTGACCGCGAACGCAAGGAAGTCCATTGCCGTAATGTTACCACCGGAGAGGTTATGCGGATTCCGTATGACATCGTTGTCCTCTCGCCAGGAGCGAAGCCGGTTGTTCCACCGATTCCGGGCCTGGCAGCGGCGGAGAATCTGTTCACGCTGCGGAACATCCCGGATACGGACCGGATTAAGGCTTATGTCGATAACCGTCAGCCTGCACATGCTACGGTAATCGGTGCAGGATTCATTGGTCTTGAGATGGCGGAGAATCTGCGGGAGCGGGGGCTTGACGTCACCGTCATAGACCGGGGCGGGCAGATCTTAAGTCCGCTTGATGTGGAGATGGTCCGCCCGCTGGAAGCCCATATGCGGCTGCATGGGGTGGAGCTGCGGCTCCACGAGGGGGTTGAAGCTATTGAAGAGCAGGGCCGGCTCCTTCGTCTATCCTCCGGCAGTGAGCTGAGAACGGATATGATTATTCTGGCGATAGGGGTCAGCCCGGAGAGTGATCTCGCCCGCAGCAGCGGTCTGGAGCTTGGTGTACGGGGGGCAGTGAAGGTTAATAACTCGCTGCAGACCAGTGATCCGGCTATCTATGCTGTCGGAGATGTCATTGAGGTGAAGGACCGTGTCCAGGGCTTCGATACCATGGTATCCTTGGCCTGGGGCGCGAACCGGCAGGGCCGTCTGGCCGCAGACCATATTAACGGGCGCGAAGCTTCTTACACCGGGGCGCTTGGAACGGCAATTATCAAAATTTTTGATCTGACCGCCGCCCTGACCGGCAATAATGAGCAGACACTGCGGCGCCTGGGCGTTCCTTATGAAGCTGTGCATATCCATCCCAATTCTCACGCCGGGTATTATCCAGGTGCGGCTCCAATTGCCTTGAAGCTCCTGTTCAATCCGCAAACTGGTGAAATCTATGGAGCACAGGCGGTAGGCAGCTCCGGTGCAGACAAAAGAATCGATGTTATTGCCACCGCTATCCGCAGCGGGCTGAAGGCCGGAGAGCTTGCTGACCTGGAGCTGGCGTATGCCCCGCCATATTCCTCAGCCAAGGACCCGGTGAATATGGCCGGATATGTGGCCTCGAACGTTATGGAGGGGCTGGTCCGCAATCTGCAGTGGCATGAAGTGGATGCTTTTGCAGGCGGCGGAGGACTTATCATTGATGTCCGGGATGCAGCGGAGCGGCTGGCGGGCTATATTCCGGGTTCGGTTAATATACCTCTGCCTGAGCTGAGAGACCGGCTGGCTGAAATTCCGCGCGGCGGGGAGATAGCAGTGTCCTGCCAGGTCGGGCTGCGCGGCTATATTGCTGCCAGAATGTTGAGCCAACACGGATACCAGGTGCGCAATGTGGATGGAGGCTACAAGACATACGCAGCCATGGCTGAGGAGACGCCGGAACCGTCAGAGCGGCAGCAGGTGCAGTCAGCAGAGCGGCCTGTGCTGTCAGAGCAGACCGTTCAGCCAATACAGCACCTGGAGCAGCCTTCTGTCAGGCAGCCTCTTGTGCTGGATGCTTGCGGTTTACAGTGCCCGGGCCCTATACTCAAAGTGTATGAGACGCTGCAAGCGATGGAAGAGGGACAGCAGGTGGAGATTACCGCGACCGATTTCGGCTTTGCTGCTGACATCAGGCAGTGGTGCAGCAAGACGCATAACACGCTTGAAGCAGTGGACATCACCGGCGGCAAGGTGCGGGCCAGAGTGCGCAAGGGACAATCCGGGGAAGCAGGTGCGGCCCTTCAGACCGCACAAACTGCACAGGCCGTGCCCCTTGAAGGGACAACCATGATTGTATTCAGCGGTGATCTGGACAAAACTATTGCCTCCTTCATCATCGCGACAGGCGCTGCGGCAATGGGCAAGCAGGTAACGATGTTCTTCACCTTCTGGGGGCTGAATGTGCTGCGCCGTGATCAGGCGCCACGGGTGAAGAAGGGCGGACTCGACAGGATGTTCAGCAGCATGATGCCTAAGGGGACGCGGAAGCTGCCGTTGTCCAGAATGAATATGGGCGGGCTTGGCGCGAAGCTGATCCGCTATACTATGCGGCGCAAGAATGTGGAATCTCTGGAGAATCTGATGCAAGGCGCACTCAAGGCCGGGGTTAAGCTGATGGCCTGCACGATGAGTATGGATATTATGGGCATCCGCCAGGAAGAATTAATTGAAGGGGTAGATTTTGGCGGTGTTGCCAGCTATCTGGGAGCCGCCGAGGATTCAGGTGTGAATCTGTTCATCTAAAGGGGGCGAAGGAACGATGGAGTATGACAAAGCAATTATCAACCGGCTGAAGCGCATAGAAGGACAAGTGCGCGGCGTGCTGGGGATGCTCGAGGAAGGGAAGGATTGCCGGGAGATTGTCACTCAGCTGACAGCCATCCGCACTGCCGTAGACCGTACTGTCGGTGCAGTCATCGGTGATAATCTGGAGCACTGCATTCAGGATGAGCTGGCCCAGGGGAATTCTCCCGAGCAAGTGATTAAGGAAGCGGTCGCGCTGCTTGTGAAGAGCCGTTAACCGCAGAACAGCCACAGACGAAAGGGAGGGTCTCCCGGGTGTCTGTGGCTGTTTTTGTTGTAAGTTTGTGGGGCTGCTCTATGCCTGCTCCGGCCGGAATCTGCGTTGGACTCTAACGAGCCGGGCCAACAGCAGGATTGCACCTATGCCCAGGCCGGTAATAAGTCCGATCCAATAGCCGTAAGCGCCCAGACTGCTGTAAGTAGCGAGCAGATAGCCTACCGGCAGGCCGATCACCCAATAAGCGATGAAGCAGATGACGAACGCCGGATTCACATCCTTGTAGCCCCGCAGCACACCTTGAGTCGGGGTAGCGATGGCATCGGAGATCTGGAAGAAGATCGCATAGATCAGGAAATGCTGGATCAGCGAGATGACCTCCGGCTCATCCGAGTACAGTCCGGCGACGTGGTTACCGGCAAACAGCAGCACCAGGGCTGTCAGCAGGGACAGGAATGCAGCCGTCCCGATTCCCATGATGCTGTACTGGCGGGCATCCTTCAGCCGGCCCGAGCCGCTCTCGAAGCCGACCAGAATGGTCAGGCTCATGCAGATGCTCAGCGGGATCATGTACAGGGTGGAGGCGAAGTTAATAGCCGCCTGATGGGCAGCAATCGTTACCGTATCGAAGCGGCTCATCAGCAGGGTTACAGCCGAGAATACCGCAGTCTCAAAAAAGATCGAGAAGCCGATCGGCACCCCGATTTTCAGCAGCTCCTTAATGCTTGATAGAGACACTGCATAGAATCTGCGGAAGATTCTCAGGCTCTTGAAGGGCTCGGTGCGATAGATCAGGAGCAGGGCAATCAGGAAGATCACCCAGTAAGTGATGGCAGAAGCTACACCAGCACCCACTCCGCCCAGACGGGGGAAGCCGAAATTCCCGAAGATTAGCAGGTAGTTCAGCCCCACATTGACCGGCAGCGCAATCAGGGTGATGAACATCGATACACGGGTCTGCCCCAGGGCATCAATACAGCTGCGGACGACGGTATAACCAAACAGCGGGATGATGCCAAAGGAGATAGCGCCCAGGAAATGCTTCGCGATATCGTGGACCGCAGGGTCCAGGCTCATGAAGTTCAGAACCGGCGAGATTGCGAAGCCCCCCAGCACCAGCACCAGCACAGAGACGATCAGCGACAGCCAGATGCCCTGCATCACCTGGTTGGCTACCTCGTTGTCCCGTCTGCTGCCGATAAGATGGGAGACAATGGGGGTAATCCCCATGAGAATCCCGCTGAGACCGGTCTGGACAGGAATCCACAGGCTTGTGCCGATCGCGACACCGGCGAGGTCATTCGTGCCGAATTTGCCGGACATATTGGTATCGAAGAAGGTGATGGCGGACAGGGCGATCTGCGTAATCAGAATGGGAAGCAGGATATGCAGGAACTGCCCGGCCTTTTGTTTAATAGTAGAAGTCTGGTTCATTGTGTTATTGCTCCGTTATAATTAATTTGGTAGATGTGTGGAACCTTCTGAAGAATTCCAGCAAAAGAACCCGGCAGCTGCCGGGCTCAGTTGTATTGCCGATGGATGCATCTGATGATTGCTGAGTGCGGTAAGGTTTATTGTTCGTACTTCACATCGGACGTATAGCGGTTATTGGCATTCCAGAGCAGGAACTCGTCAATATTCTGATCCTTTAAGGCCCGGATCTGATCTTCGACTTGCTTCTTGCCATACTTGATATAGTGGCCGCTGCCCAGCCAGCTTGCGGTGAAATCCTGAATCCAGGGACGGATCACCGGCTTGTAGCTGCCGAGCGGATCAAGCTTTTTGTGAGTATCGACCATTGAGCCCTTGATTGTCGCATACGGGTCCTTGTCCGGGTCCTTCACATCGAACCAGCCGGTGGAATAATGGCTCGGATAGACCATAGGGCTGATGACATCGACGTTCTTCGAGATCTTCACGAAGTCCTGGCCGATGCCTTCGGCAGCAGGCACTGAAGCAGCATAACCGAAGATATCAACAGATACCCGGACGCCAAGCGGTCCCAGCTCTTTACGGGCATATTTGACAAAGTCGGCGATGATCTCCACGCGCGGTCTGTCGCTCTTCGTGTATTTGAGCTTGTCGGCACGCTTCTCGAAGCCTTCGGGGAAGCGCACGTAGTCGAACTGGATCTCCTTGAAGCCGAGCTTAACCGCCTCCTTGGCAATATCCACATTGTATTTCCAGACCGCTTCATTATAAGGATTCACGAAGCTGTCTCCGCCCTTGTTCGCCCACACGGAGCCGTCGGCATTGACGAAGGACAATTCCTTGTTCTTCTTGGCCAGCACAGAATCCTTGAAGACAACGATGCGGGCAATCGGATAGACCTCATGCTCCTTCAGGCGGGTCATCAGCTTGTTGATGTCGCCAATGAACGGCTGGGGATGGCCCATGCGCTGCAGCTCAGGGTTATCCGTCTTATAAGTGATATATCCGGCGTCATCCTTGATGTCGATGACCATAGAGTTCAGCTCGGTCTTGTCGAGCAGGGCAAGCAGGTTCTCCATCCGGGCCCCCCCTGCGCTGTAGGCGGTGACGTAGATGCCTTTGACCTTGGGAGCATCCGGCTGCGGGTCAGTATGTAGCGCCGTGTCCGGTGCGGCACTTGGTGAAGGTGCAGGAGAGGCAACGCCTCCTCCATTCGGTGTTACTGCCGTTCCATCCGGATTCGTGGTGTGTTCTGCGACGATGGGGGGATTCGCGGCGTTCTGCAGGACGGCTGCAACATCTGCCTCATGTCCCTGGTTCGGAACACCGACGCCTCCCAGGGCCATCATCAGTAATGCCCAGGTGATATTCATGTTCTGATTCGCTCCCTTTATGTACATTCCCTATAAAGTATAAAGTAACGGATGCACGCAAAAAGAACAGACTTGTAACAATACCCGTTATTTTTGACGTGTGAATTCCGCTCTTGTTGTTAATAAACGGGAAGTACAGATTTTGAACCGCAGATGTAAAAAGTAATGCCGCCCCGGAACGGCACATAAGGCCAACTCCCAGGCGGCAGCTATTACAACTTGCTCTTAAAGCAGCTTGCTCCAATACTTAATGAAGATACGCAGAATTCTGGTGTTCGCAAATGCTGTAGTGGATGATATCCATGGCATCTGCAGGCTCCAAAATATTCAGGCCGTCACGCAGAACGATTACGGAATTGAGTTCGTCCTGCTTGAGAAACGGTATCATATCCGGATACCACTTCATGACGATTGCTGACAGTTTTACCGTTTCCATTTCCACAAAAATCACCCTTTCCTTTTTCGAATCGAACTGAATGAGAATTCAGGGTCCACCCGGAAAAACGAAGTGCCTGGAAAAAAGAGGGTAAATCACAATCTTCATGAAATTGTTGAGGTCCTGCGTATTAATAATATACCACAAATTTGATCATTTAGCATTTCTGACAGCTTATCTTTTGCGGAATGAGCCCATAACCCCTACGGTTTCAACAATATTTACAAAAGCCTGCGGGTCGCTTGTCTTGATGATGCGCTTCAGCTCGGCCAGCTCGTAACGTGTGGTTACAGTCATTAGCATGTCCCGTTCTACGTGAGAATAAGCGCCTTCGGTCTTGAATTTGGTCACGCCGCGCTGAAGCCCCAGCAATTGCTGCAGCAGTTCATCTGTCTTGTTGGTGATGATATAGACGGTGACCTTGATGTGGCTGATATGAATCAGGTCCACAACCTTGCCGGTGACGTAAATGGAGACCATCGAGGCCAGTGCGAGGTTCCAATTTTTATCAAAGTAAGCCGCCGCCAGAATGACCAGCCCGTTGAGGCCGACCAGCACATTGCCGACCGGGAAATCGCGGTAGCGCGTGATAATGGAGCCCAGAATATCGAATCCGCCGGATGACCCGCCTACACGGAAGGATACACCCGCGCCAACGCCGACCAGTACGCCCCCGAAGACGGAGGCCAGCAGCATATCTGAGGCCACTTGTTTGACCGGGACTACGGTCATCAGCCAGGTGGTGGCTCCGACAGAGACCATACTGAAAATAATAAATCTGCGGCCAAGCTGGAACCAGCCGGCAACCAGCAGCGGCACATTGAAGAGCAGGTACAGCAGACTGATGTTGAAGGGAGTGAAGTAACCGACCAGCATGGCCAGACCGGATACGCCTCCGCTTAACAGTCTGTGGGGGATCAGGAACAGGTTGAAGCCGCACGCAATCATTGCTGATCCGAACAGCACGGCCAGGACGCTCCCGAATAATCTTAATTTCACCAAGCAAATTCACCTCTGATTGTATTGTAAGTGTTGTGGTTAAATGTAAGTAATGAAAGTAAGGAATACACTGGTATTCCCAATGAGGTTTGTGATATAATGTATAGGATATTCTTGAGTAGGACGTTACAATGGTATTTTTGCATTGCTTAGAATGCGAAGCTACAATTGTCAGGTGCATGTAGCGGCCTGATCATAGGGCATATTTTGTGTCCCCATACGCGACTAAACCATGCAGGAAATACGGCATGATTGGACAGCCTATAAATGTGTTTACCGCTACTTAAGAATACAGACAAGCATGTGGAATGTCCACTGTATAGAAGGAGCATGAATAATTTGAAAACATTCGCAGAATTCGGCTTGGAGCCAAAGGTGCTTCAGGCAATTACAGAGCTAGGATTTGAGGAGGCAACACCAATCCAGGAGCAGGCAATCCCGCTTGCGCTGACCGGATCAGACCTGATCGGACAGGCACAGACGGGAACAGGTAAGACTGCAGCCTTCGGGATTCCCCTCATCTCCAAGATCACACGGGAAGAGGATAAGATCCTTGCATTGGTTATGACACCGACACGCGAGCTGGCCATTCAGGTGGCTGAGGAAATCGGCAAGCTGACCCGCTTCAAGGGACTCCGTTCACTGGCAATCTACGGCGGGCAGGATATCGGCCGCCAAATCCGCGGACTTAAGAAGAAACCTCAGATCATTATTGGTACTCCGGGACGTCTCCTGGACCACATCAACCGCAAGACCATCCGCCTGGATGATGTTCAGACCGTTGTACTTGACGAAGCTGATGAAATGCTTGACATGGGCTTCATGGAGGATATCCAGACCATCCTCAAGCTTGTACCTGAAGAACGTCAGACCATGCTCTTCTCGGCTACAATGCCTCCTAACATTCAACGCCTTGCCCAGCAGTTCCTGAAGAAC